>DASSGZ010000071.1:0-47647 GCA_035693165.1 Chloroflexia bacterium
GTCACCAGGCTGGGCATCCCGGTCAGGGCGCCCAGCGCCGCCTGGAAGTAGCTGAGGCCGTGCGTCCGTCCGCTGTAGGGAGGCACCAGCAACGTGTGCAGCAGCGGGTTGGGCGGCGCCTGACTCAGCGCGGGTTGCGCGTAGGTACGCAGGTACTCGCCCAGCGCCAGGTAGATCTCGCCGTCCCAGTTCTCGCCGATGATGGTGTGATAGCCGTAGAACAGCAGCGGCAGCACGCCCAGCAGAAACACCAGCGCGGTCAGCCCGGTCACGACCCAGCCCACCCGGCTGGGTCGGGCGGCTAGCTCGCGCGGCCAGGCGCCGCCCCGCCACAAATAGAGACCATTGGCCGCCAGCGCCAGGATCAGGGCGAGCAGCGCCGTCTGCGCCATATTCAGCCCGGCCTGCGTGGCGAACTGCGCCAGCACGACGAACGCGGCGTAGCCGGTCCAGGGCAAAGCCGCCCAGCGCAGGCCGCCGAGCGCGGGCGGCAGCAACCATCCGGTGAGCGCGTAGCCCAGCAAACTGAGGAAGACGAGCGCGACGATCCCCGCCGCGAAGATATCGAGCATTAAATACCCTGTGTGCCTGTAGCGTGTGCTAAGCCGTAAATCGGCCCATTATACCACACGGCGGGGGCCGGGCCGCGGGCATCCGTGTTATAATTGAAGTACCACGCAGGTCGCAGGCCACCGCCCGCCGGGCCTTCCCCGCCCCGGCGCGCACCGGGGACCAATACTGCGCTATCCCATGGCTATCGCCATGCACAAGGAGATGAGAAACAATGGAGTTTCAACTCACCGAAGAACAACAGCTTATCCGGGAAACGGCCCGCCAGTTCGCCAGCGAGGTCCTGGCGCCGCGCGCCGCCCACCACGATCAAACCGCCGAGTTCACCGCCGAACAGGCCCGCCGCCTGGGCGAACTGGGCTTCCTGGGCATGCAGGTGCCCGAGGAGTACGGCGGCTCGGCGCTCGACAGCATCAGCTATGTGCTGGCGATGGAAGAAGTCAGCCGGGGCGACGCCGCCACGTCCGTCACCATGACGGTGCAGAATTCGCTGGTCAACTGGCCGCTGGTGCGCTTCGGCACCGCCGAGCAGAAGCGCCAATATCTGCCGCGCCTGGCGACCGGCGAGTGGCTGGGCTGCTACGCGCTGACCGAACCCGTCGCCGGGTCGGACCCGGCCAGCATGGGCACCAGCGCCGTCGAGGACGGCGACAGCTACGTGCTCAACGGCTCCAAGATCTTCATCAGCAACGGCGGCGTGGCCGACCTCGCCCTCGTCTGGGCGCAGACCCACCGCGAGTTGAAGCATAAGGGCGTGACGGCGTTCATCCTGGAGAAGGGTATGCCCGGCTTCGAGGTCGGCGCCGAAGAGCATAAGATGGGTATCCGCGGCTCCAACACCGTCGAGTTGTACTTCAAGAATTGCCGTGTGCCCAAAACCAACATCCTGGGCGGGGTCGGCGAGGGCTTCAAGATCGCTATGATGACCCTGGACGGCGGGCGTATCGGCATCGCGGCGCAGGCGGTGGGCATCGCGCAGGCCGGCATGGATGCCGCCGTGCAGTACGCGCAGCAACGCAAAGCCTTTGGCCGTCCCATCGCCGAGTTGGAGGGCATCCAGTTCAAGATCGCCGACATGGCCGCCGAGATCCAGGCCAGCCGGCTTCTCACCTACTTTGCGGCCTGGGCCAAAGACCAGGGCGTCCGCTACAGTAAGCAGGCGGCCATGGCGAAACTGCACGCCTCAGAGACGGCCACGCGCGTCACCCACATGGCCGTGCAGGTCCACGGCGGCTACGGCTACCTGCGCGACTTCCCGGTCGAGCGCCTCTACCGCGACGCCCGCATCACCGAGATCTACGAAGGCACCTCCGAGATCCAGCGCCTGGTCATCGCCGGGCAGGTCTTCAAAGAATCTCACCCCGCCGAATAAGGTCGGAAATTGCCCGCCCGCGCCCGTGTTGACAACCGGGCGCGGGCGTTATATGATACGCAGACCAGGGGCGTTCGGAAGCGCGCGGACGCCGGCTGGCGTATTTGCTGTTCTGAGCCGGGTGGCGGCGTTCCTGTGGTGAGCCGATCCTCACCGTACCGGCGGAACGCCGTGGTGCAGCCCATTACTGCCCGGGCCGCGCTTAGTTTGCGCCCTCCGAAAGAGGGTGCCCGACCAGGAGGTCACAGAGCCATGGCAAGCGTTACCTTCGAGCACGTCAGCAAGAAATACGCAGGGGATGTACTGGCCGTTAATGATCTCAATCTCGATATCCACGACAAAGAGTTCCTCGTTCTGGTAGGCCCGTCCGGGTGCGGCAAGTCGACCGCGTTGCGCATGGTCGCCGGGTTGGAAGAGATCTCCTCCGGCATTCTGCGCATCGGCGAGCGGGTCGTCAACAACGTCCCGCCCAAGGATCGCGACATCGCGATGGTGTTCCAGTCCTACGCGCTCTATCCCCACATGAGCGTGTACGACAACATGGCCTTCGGCCTGCGCATGCGCAAGTCGATGCCCAGCGGGGCGCCTCCCGGCAGCAACCGCGAAGCCGCCATCAAGCACCGCGTCGAGGAAGTGGCCGACATCGTGGGGCTGCGCCAATACCTCAACCGCAAGCCGCGCCAGCTTTCCGGCGGGCAGCGCCAGCGCGTGGCCCTGGGCCGCGCCATCGTGCGCGAACCCCAGGTCTTCCTGATGGACGAGCCGCTGTCCAACCTGGACGCCAAGCTGCGCGTCCAGACCCGCGCCGAGATTTCGAAGTTGCAGCGCCGCCTGCAAACGACCATGATCTATGTGACCCACGACCAGACCGAAGCCATGACCATGGGCGACCGCATCGCCGTCATGCGCGACGGCATTCTGCAGCAGCTCGATACGCCGCAGAACCTGTACGATCACCCGACCAATATGTTCGTGGCCGGCTTCATCGGCTCACCGTCGATGAACTTCTTCCCCGCCACTCTGGAGCAGTCGGGCCAGGAACTGCTGATCAAGGGTGAAGGGTTCCAGGTCAAGGTGCCGCCGCAGTATCGCCAGGCGCTCGCCGCCCATTCCGGCAAGCAGATCACCTTCGGCCTGCGCCCTGAGGATGTCGCCGACGTGCGGATGGAGCCGAATGCCGATACGGCCAGTGTGGTGCCGGTAACGGTGGATGTGGTCGAGCCGATGGGTAGCGAGATCTATCTCTACCTGGTGACCAGCGGCGGCCAGCAGTTTGTCGCCCGCGTCGATCCGCAGACCAAGGCGCAGCCGGGTCAGAAGATGGAAGTGACCTTCGATATGGCGAAGATGCACGCCTTCGATTCGACTACGCAGCAGACGCTGATGTAGCGCCGGCGGAACCGGGTTCCGGCCACGCATACGCTGTAGGGGCGGGTGAATCACCCGCCCCTACTTCTTTTCCCTCGCGCCGCGGAGGCACCCTGTCGCCGGCGTGGGCCGGCCCTACCAGGGGACCGGAAGCGGCACTACGCCGCCCCGGTCCCCTCGGCGACATCGGAGGTCTGAGCAGAGGGCGTGGCGGCAGCCGGCGCGATGCCCAGCACCCGCGCGTGCTGCCGCAGCGCCGTCTGCACGTGCAGGTCCCAGTAGCCCCAGGTGTGGCCGCCGGGGTGCTCGGTGTAACTGTGCGCGATGCCCAGCGTCTCCAGGTACGTGTGGAACCGCCGGTTCGAGTCGATCAGGCCATCGTCGGTGCCGCAGTCGAAGCTCAGCACGGGCAGCCGGTCGGTATTGACCGCGGTCGCCAGGCGATAGCAATCGAGATCCGCCACCGTGGCGGCGGAAAATTGCGGCTCATACTCGCGTAACTCCTCCGCGGTGAAGAACGGGCTGGAATGCGCGAACACCGAGCAATAGAGATCCGGGTGCTTGAGCGCCAGGTGGACCGAGCCGAAGCCGCCCATCGACAGCCCGCCCAAAGCCCAGGGGCCGGGCCGCACCGGGTAGGTGTTCGTGATGTGCGCCCGCAGGTCCTGGGTCAGATAGTCCTCGTAGGCCAGGTAGGTGCCCACGTTGCTCCACCAGAAATTGCCGCCGTCCGGCAGCACGACGATCAGCGGCAGCGGCTCGACATGGCTCGCCAGGCGCGACTTCACCAGCCACGACTGGTAGTCGTCCCACTTACCGTGCAGTTGCAGCAGCACCGGGTACGGCCCCGGTCCCAGGTCGGGCTCGGGCAGGATAACTGTGTAAGGCGTGGGGCGCCCCAGCCCCCGGCTCATCATGTGCATGGTGCCAATGGGCATCGAACCTCCCCTTTCCGGCCTGTCGCGGCGCGGGCAGGCCATGAAACAAAACGAGTCCGCCGGTGGGGCGGACTCGTCGGCGGCGCAAATGGGATCAGTTGCCGGCGGAGACAGGCGACTCAGCGGCGGCCTCGGCCTGGCGGGCGGCGTGGCGGGCGCGGCCCGCGGCGGCGATGCGGCGGCGGCGCATCTCGCCGTACATGATGCTGCCCAGCAGCAGCACGAGCACCGCGCCGAAGATGCCGAAGCCCAGGAAGCCCGGCATGTCGCCCGCGTAGGCGTGCATGCTGTCCAGTTGGAACCAGCTTACCAGGTAGTTCACGCCGATGAAGGTGATCATCACCACGGCGAAGCCGGCTAGCGCCATCCAGGCCATGGTTGTGCCGCGCCAGCCGCGCTGCACGCGCACATGCAGGAAGGCGGCGTAGGCCAGCCAGGTGATCAGCGCCCAGACTTCCTTCGGGTCCCAGCTCCAGGCCTTGGACCAGGCCGTCTGGGCCCAGTAGGCGCCGGTGATCAGCAGCAGAGTCTGGAACGGGAAGCCGACGGTGACGGCGCGGAACATGAACTCGTCGATGGCCGCCAGTGACGGCAGCGCCCGCGTCCAACTGCCGACCTCGTGATACTTCAGCAGGTACATGATCGCCGCGCCCGCCGCCACGGCGAAGCAGCTATAGGCAACAATCGCCATCGACACGTGCACCGGCAACCAGCTCGACTGCAGCGCGGGCACCAGCGGGCGGGCCGTCTTCAGGTCGGGCGGGATCAGCAGCAGCGCATAGGACTGGATCAGGTAGACGAAGAGCAGCGCGAAGGCGCCGATGCTGCGCGCCTTGAGCCAGAGTTCGCCGATCAGCAGGTAGGCCATGGCGATGCCGAAGGTGAACATCAGGCAGATCTCGTACAGGCTCATGTAGGGGATATGGCCGCTGTGCAGCGAGCGCATCACCAGGGCGATGCCCAACGCGGCCGACCCGGCAATCGTCAAGCCCAGGCCCGCCCGCCCGAAGAGGCGCGCGCTCGTGCCCATCGGCACGGTGGCCGCCGTCTCCGTGGCGCCGGCGGTGCCGCGGCTGCGCCCCATGACGGGCGCGGCCAGCGTGGCAGTCCCGGCGCCCGTGGCCCCGGCGAACATGGGTTGCACCCCGCCGAACTCCGCCGCCTCGCGCGCCAGAATCCGCTGCCGCGAAAGCTGCGTCGCCTGGGCGATGAGCAGCCCAATGAACGACAACAGCGCGCCGAAGTAACAGACCCACGACGCGGTCGTCAGGGTCCACTCGTTGAAACCAAACACTGCTTCTTCCATCGTGTTAAGACTCCAATCCTGGTGGCATCTCCGGCGTCGCCCGCGGGCCGGCGGCCGTGTCTACCCGGCGGGCGAGGTAATCGCGGACGCGCAGGGCCAGCTTCTCAAACTCCCCCTCAAAGGTGACTTTGTTCTTCTCGGCCAACCCGCCCAGCAACACATCGCATTGCGCGGGATTGGCCGCATTGGGCGTGATCCGCGCCCAGCAGCGGACGAAGGTGATATACAGAGACAACGCGAAACCGGCGGTCATAATGACGAACCAGACGGCGACCGGGGTCAGGCCGTAATCCTCGGCGACCTCCATGATGGTGGCCGTGTCGCGCTTGAAGTCGAAGGCGATGTCGGGGATCTCCGGGATGATCAGCGGCCCCTGGCGCGGGATGAAATCGTTATAGAGAATCTGGTCGAAATTCTTGCCGATGAAGGCGCGCACGAAGAGCGGCGGGTTCTCGTTGTCACCGCGGGGCGTGCTGGTGTAGTTGCTGACCTGCAGGGTCACGGTGTCCTTGCCGGGCCGCTTCACCTGCACCAGGTCCATCGGCAGGTTGTCGTTGTCGGTCATCTGGAACGACAACAGCATCGGCTGCAAGGCCGCTTCCGTGGTCGTCGTGATCGGCCCGTTCTGGCCCATCTTGTTCATGGGCAGCGCGCTGCCCGACTTGTCGATGGCGCGCACCGTCGCCACTTGCTGATATTGCACCAGGAAGAAGTTGATGTTCTCGTAGCGCAGCGGGTCGTTGACACGGATCGTCTTGTGCAGCACATCCTGGCCGCTCTTGGTGATGGTCAGGTCGCACCAGTACTCCTTGACATCGGTGGTGCCGGGGAAGTATTCGATACGGAAGTTGCTCTGGCGCACGGTGAAATCGGTGCCGTGGCCCATCGCCACCGGGATGTTCGGCCCGAAGAAGACCGATTGCTCGCGCCAGCCCACCTGGGTCAGCCCGGCAGCCGTGATGATGAGCATCACCAGCGCGGCGTGGCTGCCGAAAGTCACCATCTTGGACCAGCGGTCGCGGTCGGCGTAGATGTAATAGGTATCGCCGTCGTGGTCGTGCAGGACGCGATAGCGGCTGCGCTTAAGCGCGGCACCCAGCGCCTCGGCGGCAGCGGCCGGCGCCAGCGGCACGCCGGTGAACTCGGCGCGCTCGCTCAGGTTGCGCACGAAGCCGGCGCTGCTGCGCACCGTCTGCGGGTTGATCAGCCGCAGGGTCGGCCCCCAGCGGTTCAGCGTGCAGATGACGATGCTGTAGCAGATCAGGATAATCAGCAGACGGAACCAGAAGCTGTTGTAGAGGTCGAACATGCCGGCCCAGTCCATGACCCCGGCGACAGGGCCGAAGCGGGCATAGGCGTTGTTCAGGAAGATTGCGTAGTCCTGCGGGAAGTCGCGCAGACCCGGACTGACCTGCGGGATGACCGTGCCCAGAGTGGTGGCGGCGGCCAGCAGCAGGATCAGCACGACGGCAAAGCGCACCGAGCAAAACAGGTTCCAGGTCTGCTCGAAGAAGTCGCGGCGCGGCCCCTTGTCGATCACCTTGCCGGCGGGGGGCGCGGGCGGGCGGGGCTTCGTGCGCGGCGTGGCGGGCGCGCTAACCGAGGCGACGGTGGCGGATACGGGTTTCTTCGCGTCGGGCATAAAGTTGCTTGTCTGCTTTCGGCAGGCAGCCGGCGGCTGCCGGTGGATCGCCCGGCAAGGACGGGCGGCGCGAAACAGCGCGCTACACCGCTCACTATACCATCAGGCTGCGGGCGGTGTCAACGCAATGCGGCATTAACGTCGCATTAAAACCGTCTACCGCTCGCCGGATGCCACACAGGCGGGCCTGGACAAGGGACTTTGTAGGGGCCGGTTTGCAACCGGCCTTAGCGGCACTGGCCCATGGGCGGCGGCTGCAAACCGTCGGCGATGGGGCCGGTGGGTTCGAGCGTCTCGGTCGGTTCCACCGGCACCCCGTCGAGGGACCGGGTGGGGGTCGCGGTGGCGCGCTTCGCAGGCGTGGCCGTCGCCTTGACGGTCGGGGTCGGCGTGGGGGTGAGCACGGCGCCGGGGCGCAGGCTGGCGTACTTGCCGCGGCCAAAGAACCAGTCGAGCATCGGCTTAGCCTTGGCGCGGTTCAGGATCAGATCGCCCGTATCGCTCACTTCGCGCACCATCCCGGCATCGATCTGGGCCATGTAGATGTCGGAGGCTTTGATCTGGCTCGCCAGTTGCGCGAATGCCAGTTGCTTATCCGGCGGGATGTTGGTCTCCACCGAGTCGCCCAACTGGTTCAGCAGTTCCGGGTAGCGCGGCAGCATATTGAGTTCGAGCGCCTTATCGCGGACGGCCCGGATCACCTGCTGCTGGCGGCGGGCGCGCCCGAAGTCGCTGTCGGCATGGCGGGTGCGCGCGTATTCCAGCGCCTCTTCGCCGTCCATATGCGTGCATCCGGCGTCGAAATGGACGTGGATATAGCTGTTATAGGGGCCAGGGTACTCCGGGTCGTCGATCGTCTCGGGCACGTACACGTCGATCCCGCCCACCTCGTCGACGATCTTCTGGAACCCGGCGAAATTCACCGACACGTAGTAGTCGATGGGCACATTGAAGAACTTGCTGACGGTGGGCACGGCCAGGGCCGGCCCGCCACCGGGAATCTTATTGTACTCACCGAAGAAGTAAGCCGCGTTGATCTTTTGCAGCCCGTAGCCGGGGACCGTGACCTGGAGATCGCGCGGGATGCTGAGGATGCCCGCCGTCTTCCACTTGGGATCGACGCTCAGCAGAATCAGCGTGTCGCTGCGGGCGGCCTCGCTGCCCAGTTCGGCACGCTTATCCGTGCCGAGCACGAGGATATTGATGCGGCCGGGCGGCAGGGGTTCCACCGGCTCCTCGGTGGCGGCGAGATCGGGCGTCCAGGTCGGTTCACCGGGCCGGGGCGTATTGGGCGCCGCCGCCGGCTGGGGCGCGGCGGTGCCCGTTTCCGGCGCGAGCGTCGGCAACGGCTTATAGATGTGATTCGAGACACCCCAGAGCGTGTAGCCCACGGTCCCGGCATAGCCCAGCACGGCTACGAGGGCCACGACGAAGACTCCCAGCACCAAACGCAGCCAGAGCGGACGGCGACGGCGCGGGCGCCCGGTCGATCCGGCGGGTTTGCCGGGCGTCAGGTGCGGGGGCACCGCGCCCCGCGCCATTGCCATGGGTTTGGTTTTATCATCAGCCATAAAGTTCGGTATCCAGGTTCCGGGGCTGCGCCGCGTACCGATCCGCCAAAACCGCGGAACACGGGTCCCCTGATATTGCAAGGGCCATAAGCAGGTGACGGGTCGCCAGCCTGCGCACGGGCTGTTTAGTCACACAAAACCACCCGCCGGGGACGCAACTCCTGCCCGTACCCGGCGGGTGGTGCAAGAAATAGGCCAGGGCCGTTAGCGCCGCTGCAACAGCCGCCGCGCTTCCGACATCCGGCGCAACAGCGCGGCCCGCAGGCGCGCCCAGACCTGGGCCAGTTCCTGCTGCTCCGTGCGGTCGGGTCGGTGGCGGCCAAACCGCTCCTGCACATAGGCGCGAGCGATCGGCTTGACGTACGGCCCGGCGTTCGGGACTTCCTCGCTCACCTGGTCGGCGAACTCATACGGTGTGTCGTAGGGCCGCGGACGAATGCCGAGCCACCAGGCCAGCTTGACCAGGCGCTCGTAATACTGCAGCCCGCCCAGCACCAGCCGCCCGTTCGCCACGGCCTGCCGCTCCAGCCAGTAGCGCAGCAGCAGCACCGCGATGATAATCAACGGCAGCAGCAGCAGCGTCCAGGGCGTGATGGCCGAGCCGAGCCCGCCCTGGGTGTTCAGCGCCGCGCCGTCCCCGCCGGTGGGCGTCGGCGACTCGTCGTCCAGCGCGTGGCGGGTAGCCACAGCGCCGGGCGGCGTGGGCACAAACGGCGTGGGCGTGGCATTCACATCCTCGGGCGACGCCGGACGCTGGATCACGCTCTGCGACGGGGTCGGTTCAAACTCCAGCCAGCCGGCGCCGGGGAAGTAGACCTCGGGCCAGGCGTGCGAGGCCGACTCGCGCACCACCCACTCGCGCGTCGTCGAGTCATAGTCGCCCGGCGCATAGCCGATGGCCTCGCGGGCCGGGATGCCGAGCGCCCGCAACATCACCACCATGGCCGATGAGTAGTAGGTGCAGTAGCCCTGCTTGCTGTCGAACAGGAAGTAGTCCACGGCGTCGCGCCCCGGCGGCGGCGCGTCGATTTTCGTGTTGTAGTTATACGTGCGCAGGAAGTTCTGCAAGGCGATGGCCGTATCGTAAGGATTGCTCGCCCCGGCCTGGTCCACCACCTCGTGCGCCTTCTCGATCACCCGCACGGGCAAATCGCGCGGCAGTTCGAGATAGCGATTGCGCACCCAGTCGGGATAGTTGGTCCCGGCCTGGCGCAGCGTCTGTTCGTCCGCCTGGCTGACCATGGACTCGACGCTGTAATCTTCGCCGGGTTGCAGCCGGTCGGTGCTGTAGACAGTGTTCAGATCGTCGTAGATCGGCACCTGGCCGTTGGCGCGCACCACGAAGGTAAAGTCGTTGCGCAAGAAGTAGCTGGCGACGATGCCGCGGTCCTGCAAGCGCCCGATCTCGGTGCTGATCGCGCCATCCTGCCCCACCTGGGCCAGCACGGCGCGGGCCACGTCTTCGGCGCGGCCCTGTGGCAACGGCTCGCCGCCCTGGGTGGGGTTGGCCGGGTCGCGGCCATAGGTCTGCAATGCCGCCCGCCGCGCATCCGCAAACAGCGTCAGCAGGGGCTGTAGCTCGATGGGCGCGTCGCTCGGATTGGTCCCCGGTATCTGGTACACCTCGTTCAGGTCCTGCCATGGCACGCCCAGGCGCGTCGACACGCTGACGCTGATCGGCCGCAGCGGGGCCAGGAGGATGTTGTCGTGGACGGGGTGCACCATCTGGATGGTGACCGTCACCGCCCGGCGCAGATTATCATCGGTCGGCAGTTGCTGGTTGGCTTCAAGCGAGAGGCGCGGCGAGACATTGCGCCCCTTGAACGTCGCGGGGGAGGTGTCCTTCCAGGTCCGCCCGTCGAACGAGTCGAGCGTGCGGGCGCGCCAGCGCAGCGGATAGTCGCTACGCACTTTGAAGGCCACGGTGTCGCCCAGGTTCAGGGCGCCGCCCAGGGTGAAGGAGTCGTTGAAGGTGGCGTAGCCGAAGTTACCGGTCCCGTTGACGGTGGCAAAGGCGCGGCTCCAGCGGTCTTGCAGATCCTCCCACGGCCCGTTGATCTGCTCCCAGGCGTGGCTCAGCGTGCTGTTGACCGGCTGGGTGGGCATATACCACATGACTACGGCCACGATCAAGGCGAAGAAGCTGGAGGCGCGCAGGAAGTTCCAGCGCAGGCTGGGCGAGTAGTTGACCCGTTCGCGCTCCCAGCGTTCCTCATGCAGCAACATGTTGAAGCGCACCATCAGCAGCAGCGCGCTCATCAGGAACAGGATAAAGTACCAGCCCAACTGGGCACTGGCATAGGAGATGTTGACGACCAGCGCCACGCCGTTGGGCACGATCGCCCACCAGAGCCAGCGCGAACGGAACACAAACCAGGTACTGCTGTAGGACAGCACCCAGGCCAGCACCGCGAGCGACAGCAGGAACAACTGCAGGTCGTCGCTGGCCCCGCCCACCGTCACCGCCTGGACCCAGAGCACGAGCCGGCTGAGCAGGTCCTGGACGCGATCCTGGATCGTGAGCAGGTTGGGGTCGTCCGAGAGGTTGGCCGTCTCCCAGAGCACGAGGGCCACCCCGGCCATCATGCCGGTCATATGCAGCAACAGGCGCGGTACCCCGCGGATCTTGCTGAGCAGGAGGCCGGCCAGCATGCCGCCGAGGGTGATCGGGGTCAGGATAAACAGGCTGTCGGACCACCCGGCACGCTGAATGGACCAGATCACGCTGAACAGCATCAGCGCCACCAGGCCGACCATCAGCCATCCTTCGCGTAGTCGAAAGTATTTAGTCATAGCGCAATCTAGCCCCAGCCAGGGATCTCTATGCAGTAGAACGCGCCGCGCCGGCCAAAAGTTCCGGTGGACCAAGCCGGCGCGCGAGCAACATGAGCAGGACGGCCGCGCCGACCGTGAGCAAGATCAACCAGATGATGGCGGCATAGCCGAACGGATCACCGGTCATGACCAGCCCCACGGGATCGGCCGCGCAACTGCGCGTTGCGCCTACTGCGATTATACCAACCGTGCTGGCGTTCCACAATCCATGTACGCCGACGGAGGCCAGCGCGTAACGCCGGAAGCGGCCCCGGTCCCGGTGCTGCAAGCGGTAATACCAGGCCACGCCAAACAAACCGGTGGCGAGCGCGTGCACGAAGGTGGTGCCCAGCCGCAAGGTCGCCGTGCCCCACCAGGTATTCAGGTCCCCTACATTATATACGGCGCTTTCAATCATGCCAAAGCCGATCCCCGCCACCGCGCCGTAGAGCAGGGCGTCGCGCGGCGCGCTGAGCCGCCCGCGCAGCCAGAGCACACCGAGTGACTTGGCCGGCTCTTCGATCAACGGCACGAAGACGCCCACCGCCAGAACTAACCCGCCCACGACGAGCGGGTTCCCGAAGACGCTGCGCAACGTGTCGCAGCCTGCTGCCGCCGCATCGCCCGTGAGCAGGTTCTGCCACTGGGTGAGTTGCCCCGGCCCGCCGGCCAGGGCAAACCCTACGACCAGCAGCAGCGCGGCGATCGCCCCCACCACCTCCAGCACCAGCGAGATGGCGGTGGCGCCGCCCATACCCCAGGCCAGCGCGCCCAGGATACGCCGCCACGTGGGCGGACCCACGACCCGGCGCACCAGGTCGGCGGCGAACGGGTCTTCGCGGCTGGTCCGGCCCGGCAGGCCGCCGGGCCGCGACAGGACCGGCGCGGGCGCCTGCTCGCCGGCCTGCCGCCAGCCCGCTCGCCCCACCAGGTTCAGCACCAGCACGGGCGGCGTCAGCACCGCGAGCAGCGCCGCCAGCGGGAACAGGTAGCCCGCCACCCGGTGCGGCAACTGCAGGGCCACGATGCCGGCCAGCAACGCCACCGGAAAGCCCACCACCGCAAGCACCCCGGCCACGCTAGCCGGGTGAAATTGGGCCGACGGCGCGCCGCGCGATCCCCTGATGACCTGCCGCAGCAGGGCGCCGCCCAGCACCAGTCCATAGAACGCCAGAATGGCGAATTGCGCCGCCTGGCTGATCGCTTCATCGGGGCTGATTGCCGGTCCGCGCTCCGCGCTTTCCAGCAGCGGCCAGGCCAGGTAAAGCAAGAAACAAATGGCCCCGACCACCAGCAGCAACCCAGCCCCGATGCCCGCCGCGATCAATAGTCCGCTTGCTCGCCGTGGCGGTACCGCCAGACTAGCGGAGGTGACCATGCGCCATTTCGCGCGACAGCACCAATTCGAGTGTGTCGTCGCGCTTGACCAGATAGCTCGGGATATCGACCGCCGCCAGCGCGCCGACCGTCATGATCGACGATTGGCCGCTGCCGAAGGTGTGTGGCTCGATCAAGATCGCGGTCGCGCGGGCGCCGCGGATCGTGATCTCGTTCAACGCGGCCACCCAGGTCTCCGAGACGGAAGGGGTGATGACGACCAGGCTGTCGCCGCGTCCGAATTGGGTAGATTGGCCGACCAGCATCTGTGCCAGCGGCAAGGGATCTTCCGCGCGCACCACGGCCAGCGTGCGCAGCAGTTTCACCAACTGGCGCGCGCCGCGCTCCGGGTCGATGATCACCGGGTGGTGCGCCGTCGCCAGCAACCCGACATCGCGGCCCTGCTGGATGAAGTGGGCCGCCAGCGAAGCGGCGATGGTGACGGCATACTCCTCTGTCTCGGGGTCGAGATAAATCGGGCGCCCGGCGTCGGGGTCGCTGGTCGGTTCGACCGCGCCGCGCACATGCAGCATACGCGTATCGCCGACGGGGCGCGGAGCCCCGCCTGCCACGGGCGGCGCGCTGAGGTGGACGGCGCGATCCAGGTCGAGCACGATCCAGATATTGCTGGTCGGGTCGAGTTCAAACTCCTTGACCATGAGACGCTGGTAGCGGGCGGTAGCCCCCCAGTGGATGCGGTTCAGGGCGTCGCCGGCCAGGTATTCGCGGATGCCGCTGGCGTTAGGGGTCGTGGACATCGAGCGGCCCCGCACAGCCGTGCCGCCGGGCATCTCGCCGGAGGGCAGCCCGAACTGGCTAAGGTCCACCGTGGCCGGGTAGACGAGCAACTCGCCCATCTCGGGCACGGTGCGCCAGCTCCGGAACAGGCCGAACGGATCGCCCGATATGGCCGTCAGGGGCCCCAGTTGGTAGAGGCCCCGGCGCCGGGTGAGCGTGCGCACCCGCCAGCGTTTCGACTTGTCGCCGGCGATGCTGATGACCGCCGCCGCCTGGTGGCCGGGCAGGGTGGAATGATCGCGCACTTCCACCCAGAGTTTGGGGATGATGCTGCGGTTGCGCACCAGGAAGGTTTCTTCAAAGACATCGCCGACCTGCGCCTGCTGGCGCCGGGCCTCGCGCCGGATCTCCAGGGCGCTCAGGTTGAGCCGCGCCCAGAACCAGGAGCAGATCAGCACGGCGCTGAGCACGTAGCTGAGGTAATAAAGCAACCGCAGCCCCAGCGTCAGCGCCGCGATGTAGAGTGCGACCGTCAGCAGCAGCAGCCGGAACGCGTTGGTGTTCATGCCGGGTGGGCGGTGCTTTTCGGCGCCCCCGCCCGCACGCCCGGCACAGGCAACCGCCGGAGGATCTCGTCGATAATGGTGCGCGCGTCCGTATTCTTGATCCGCGCCGCCGGGCGCAAGATGATGCGGTGGGCCAGGGTGGCCGCCGCCAGGCTTTTCACATCGTCCGGGATAACAAAGTCGCGGCCGTCAACGGCGGCATGGGCTTGCGCCGTCCGATATAGTGCGAGCGAGCCGCGCGGGCTGGCGCCGAGATAGACATCGTCGTGCTTGCGGGTCGCTTCGACAATGCTCAGGATGTATTCCTTGATCAAGCGATCCACATAGACGCTGCGGATCGCCGTCTGGGCCTCGATCAGTTCGCGGGCGTCTACGGCCTGGGCCAGGGTGTCCAGGGGGTGAACCTGCTGCTGCCGGTCAAGCATCTCGATCTCGTCATTGCGGCCCGGATAGCCAAGTTCGATGCGCATCAGAAAGCGGTCCAACTGAGCTTCCGGCAGCGGGAAAGTGCCTTCATACTCGATCGGGTTCTGGGTCGCCAGCACGAGGAACGGATCCGGGAGAGTATAGGTGACGCCGTCGACGGTGATTTGGCGTTCCTCCATGGCCTCCAGCAGCGCCGACTGGGTCTTGGGAGTCGCGCGGTTGATCTCGTCGGCCAGGACGATCTGCGCCATCACCGGACCGGGGCGATACTCGAACTCGCCGGTCTTCTGGTTATAGATCGAGACACCGCTGACATCAGTCGGCAGCAGGTCGGGGGTGAACTGGATGCGCTTGAAAGTACAGCCGATGGATCGGGCGATAGCTTTGGCGAGGACGGTTTTGCCCACGCCCGGCACATCTTCGATCAACACGTGTCCGCGGCACATGAGCGCCAGCAGGGTCAATTGGACTTCGTTGTGCTTGCCGACAATGACCTGCTCGACATTGCGCCCAACGCGCTCCGAAATCGCGCGCACATCTACCATAGAATCTCTTCTCCCTCAGGACGGCCTAGCACCGTCAGACGTACAGCCATAACAAAGCGCCCGACCCTCTGGGTCGGGCATACACTTACACAAAAAGTAACGTACGTGCCAGGGCGCCGGATCTACTGGGCGTGCGCCCGGTGAAACCGGTTTGTGGAATCCGCCGGGGTACCGTCGCTATTCAGCGGATTGCCGAGATCGGACCCACTCTCCGCCGGGTTCGCGGGCTTCTCAGCGGGATTCGCACTCAGGCGCTGCACCTCGGGGGCCTGGCGCAAGGCCCAGCCCACCCGAATGGCGGCCAGTTCTTCGCGGTTGGCCGGCACCTGCACCGCCACATCCGTCGCGAACGCTGTCGTTGCCGGGCTGGCGGCCGCCGCATTGTTTACCGGGGTTGCAGAAGTGGTGGGCGCAAACCCATCCTCGATCCGCGCCAGGCGGCTGAGGCGCGCCGGGCCAGGCAGCAAGACGGAGACATTCTCATGGCTCTGCTCGATGGCCGTGGGCGTACGCGAGGGCACCACAAACGGGTCGAGGCTGTTGACATCACCGGCGATGAGCAAAAACAGCAGGACGGCGATGCCCAACTGCGAAAACCGGGGTAGAATCTCCGTCGCCAACCACCAGGGGCGCGGTGCGGGCACCTGGGGCCGCACAGGCAACGGGAACGAGGCGATCTCGGCCCCGGCGGCGGACTCTTGTTGCAAGCGGCGCTGCAGGCGCCCCCACGCATCGCCGGCCGGGGAGGCGCCCGCCACCTCGGCGCGTAACGTAAAGCGCAGCGCATCCTCCACGTCCGCTTCCTCGACAATCGAAGGGCTGGGAGGCAAGTTGCCCCGTGCGCCGGGTAGCCACGACGTGCCGCGCATCAGGCGGGTCAGTATGCTGCGTAGGGTGCTCATAACGTGTTACGCCTTTTGTATCTGCACCGCAGTGGGGGAGGACGTGGGAGCCGGCTGGCCCGTCAGGTAGCGCGACTCGATCTCCAGCTTCAGTACCTTGCGTGCGTAGTGCAACCGTGATTTGACCGTGCCCACCGGGCACTCGAGAATATCCGCGATTTCCGGCAGCGATAGATCATGCAAGTAGTGCAACACCACCACCACCCGGTGTTTCACCGGGAGTTCGTTCACAATGTCGCGGATCGTCCCCTGCAGTTCATTCTGCTCGAAGAGATGCTCCGGCGAATGATGGGGGTCGGCGAAGAGACGCTCGGCGATATTCTCGATCGGCTCCAGCCAGCCGCGCCGCCGTTTGATCGCGTTACAACTCAGGTTGACGGCCACCCGATGCAACCAGGGGGAGAGGGGGACGTCGGGCTGAATCCGATGGATATTGGTATATGTCTTATAGAAACAGTCCTGCAGCACCTCTTCGGCCATCCCGGCATCGCGGGTAATCGCCAGTGCTGTCCGATAAATCACGCCCTTGTATTTATGGAACAACTCTTCAAAGGCCACCATATCGCCGCCCTGCACCCGCCGCACCAGGGCGGTGTCCGCCTGGGCTTGAGCGGAAATGAGCGGGGCGCCGCCGGCGGGAGCGGCTGCAGAGTCCGGTATTGGAGGTACGGGATCGGCTGCCATGCTCAGCGTCTCCTCCCCCGGCGCGCGGGGGGCAAGCGGGTCCAGATCCGGGGCGACATCGATGGCCCCGTGCCGTGCGCCGGCTACGTCGTCGGCGCCAGGATGCAACAGGTAGCCCATTGAGCCCACCACCGAACGCACGCGCGCAGGTAGGTGTAGGGGTAAGCGTTTGGCGTCCAAGCCGTCTCCCTATGCAGTAGATACCACCGCCGGGGGCAAACGGTTCAATGCACCCAGGCGGATGGTAGAGCGAATCGCCGGCGGCCCGGCGCGACCCTGGCGGGGCCGCCGCAGCCCGGCGGCGCCCCGTCCCACGAGCCGGCCTGTTCCAGAGAGGTGCGAATCCCGACCGGGCCTGGGGCCGATTATAGCACAAGTTGCCCGGCGCAACAACTTGACATCCCGGTCCGCCTGCTTTATAATAAGCACGCCACCCCCCAAACGCCACGGCGGACGGGGGGATCAGCAGCCCGGCGGGCGGAGGTGGCGGAATTGGCAGACGCGCTAGGTTGAGGGCCTAGTGGCCGTTGAGGCCGTATGGGTTCAAGTCCCATCCCCCGCACCATGCCTGGGAGCCTTAGCTCAGTCGGCTAGAGCAGTCGGCTTACATCCGACAGGTCACAGGTTCGAGCCCTGTAGGCTCCACTCAGCACGCTGCCCAACGCGCCCACGCTCAGGTAGCTCAGTTGGTAGAGCATGCGACTGAAAATCGCAGGGTCATCAGTTCAAGTCTGATCCTGAGCACCATTTCCAAACTAATAGAAGCACTAAAAAGCCCGTGATTCAAATCCTCACGGGCTTTTCGCTGTTTTGGCAGCGACCGGAATCCCGTCCCCTTTTTGACAGCCCCACCTTCTAGAGCCGGGATGCAAGTCGAACAGATCCTGCGCCGGCACAAGACGTTCTTTGGTGCGGCGCAGGTCCGGCCTTGGTCGGCGCGGCCATATCGGCTGCGCTCGTCCGGGGTGAGGGCGCGGATCAGCAGGGCAGAGAGGTAGCGTATGGTGTCGTGGTAGTCAGTGGGCCTGATGCGCGCCGTTTTGTCGGCACTCGCCGTGACGATGGATTTGCCGTCGGGCGAAAAGGCAGCCGAGCGTATGCCGCCCGTATGCTCCCCGAGCCGCCGTAGCTCCGCCCCAGTCGCCGTGTCCAGCAGGTGCGCGGTTCGGTCGTCACCGCCGGCCAAGGACGTACCTGCCGTCGGGCGAGAAGGTGCCGCTGAAACGCGCCTGTGTGCCCTCGAACCGCCACACCGGCTTGCCCGTGCGAGCATCCCACAGGTTCACCGCGCCGTCGACGCCGGCGCTTGCCATGGTTGTACCCTCCGGCGCCAGCGCGGCATCCTCCACCACGCCGCTATGTGCAGCGAACCCTAGCCGCACTGTGCCGCCAGCCAGATCGCGAATCTCCAGCGTATGATCGGTGTTCGCGGCCACCAGTATAGCCGTTGCGCGCGCCTCCGGCCAAAGAAGAAGGCTGATCGGGCAGCAGCGTCCAATCCTGCAAGGCGCCCAGAGTTCGGTCGCCTGACGGCAGCCTCCTGCGGGAGCTTTGTATTTGGCATGGTGCTATATTCAGGTTACGGTTGATCCTCATTTTAGTGATTGACATGCGATCAAAATGGGTGTATGCTGGTAAAGCAAACAAGATCATTTGCTTGCACCGGGAAGCACGCACCAGGTTCGGCAAGGAGGCTTGGACTTTGCGTTCCGTACCAACCAAGCGATGCGCTTCCCCGCGATGCGATCCCTCCCACTGCCAGCCGGCACGCGTTCTACTCCCAGGCTATTCCAACTGCTGCCGTCGGTGTCTGACTCGCTACCTCCCGGTGATCCAACGGTCTATCCCCTGCCCGGTGATCACCGTTGCCCGCCCAGTCTCGCACTCCCCACCCGGCGGACTCGGCCTGACGTAACCAGCGCCTCCAGATAGTCACCCTCACTCATCCTTAGCGTGCAGGGGTCGTGCCGGCATCCCCGCCGGAAGCCTTGCTATCCGGACGTTGGATGGGTGAGCGCAGGCACCGAAAGGTTGGCCGGTAACGCACGAGAGGAGGAACCGCAGTGGCAACCGACAGCGTTCCCTATGGGCGAGTCACACAGCACACACCGGCGGTCAGCGATGTCCATATCGTATGGATGACGACCGGCTTGAGTTGTGACGGCGACTCGGTCTCCATTACCGCGGCTATGCAGCCGAGCCTGGAGGATGTGGTGCTCGGCGCCATACCGGGCCTGCCCAAGGTGCATCTCCACAACCCGGTACTGGCCTATGAGGTCGGCGACGATTTCATGCAGTTCTGGTACGATGCCGAGGCCGGAAAACTCGATCCGTTCGTCCTGGTCATGGAAGGCTCCATCCCCAACGAGAAGATCAAGAGCGAGGGCTACTGGGCGGCGATGGGCACGGATAAGGCCACCGGCCAGCCGATCACAACCAACGAGTGGATCGACCGGCTGGCGCCCAAGGCGTTTGCCGTCGTCTGCGCCGGCACCTGCGCCACCTACGGCGGCATCCACGCCATGGCCGGGAACCCCACCGGGGCCATGGGCATGGCCGACTACCTGGGCTGGGATTGGAAATCCACGGCCGGGCTGCCCATCATCAACGTGCCCGGCTGCCCGGTGCAGCCCGATAATTTCATGGAGACGTTGCTCTACCTGCTCTACCAGGCCGCAGGGCTGGCGCCCATGATCCCGCTGGACGAGGCGTTGCGACCCACCTGGCTGTTCGGCAAGACCGTCCACGAGGGGTGCGACCGCGCGGGCTACTATGAGCAGGGCGACTTCGCCACGGAGTACGGCTCGCCCAAGTGCCTGGTGAAGATCGGCTGCTGGGGGCCGGTGGTGAACTGCAACGTGCCCAAGCGCGGCTGGATGGCCGGCATCGGCGGCTGCCCCAACGTCGGCGGCATTTGTATCGGCTGCACCATGCCCGGCTTCCCCGACAAGTTCATGCCCTTCATGGACGAGCCACCGGGCGCGCGGGTGTCGACCAATGCCATTCGGGTGTACGGAACCGCCATCCGCACGCTGCGTGGATTCACCAATACCACCGTCAATAAAGAGCCGAAATGGCGCCACACCGGGTCGAAGTTAACCACCGGCTATCACCCCACCACCTACGGAAAGTAGCAGGGAGAGGAGCAGCACCATGGCCGTCAGCACCCATCCCATGCGGGCCGAGCAAACCCAGACGCCCAATCTGGTTGAAATGTCATGGGACCCGATCACCCGGATCGTCGGCAGCCTGGGCATCTACACCAAGATCGACTTCGCCAACCGCCAGGTCGCCGAATGCCACAGCACCTCGTCCATCTTCCGCGGCTACAGCATTTTCATGAAGGGCAAAGACCCGCGCGACGCGCACTTTATCACCAGCCGCATCTGCGGCATCTGCGGCGATAATCACGCCACCTGCGCGTGCTATGCCCAGAATATGGCCTTCGGCGTCAAGCCGCCCAACCTGGGCGAGTGGATTGTCAATCTCGGCGAGGCCGCCGAGTATATGTTCGACCATAACATCTTCCAGGACAACCTGGTGGGCGTGGACTTCTGCGAGCAAATGGTCAAGGAGACCAACCCCAGCGTCTGGGAAAAGGCGCAAGTGACGCCCGCGCCGCATGCCGCCGACCACGGCTACAAGACCATCGCCGAGATCATGACCGCGCTCAACCCGTTCACGGGCGAGTTCTACCGTGAAACCTTGCAGATGAGCCGCATGACCCGCGAGATGTTCTGCCTCATGGAAGGGCGCCACGTCCACCCCTCAACCCTCTATCCGGGTGGCGTCGGCACCGTGCCCACCGTGCAGCTATTCACCGACTACCTGGTGCGGCTAATGAAGTATGTCGAGTTCATGAAGAAGGTGGTGCCGCTGCACGACGACCTGTTCGACTTCTTCTACGAGGCGCTGCCCGGCTACGAGCACGTCGGCGAGCGGCGCATCTTGCTCGGCTGCTGGGGCTCGTTCCAGGATCCCAACGTCTGCGACTATAACTATAAGACGATGGACAAGTGGGGCAAGGCCATGTTCGTCACCCCCGGCGTCGTCGTGGACGGCCAGTTGGTTACGAACAACCTGGTGGACATCAACCTGAATATCCGCATCCTGCTGGGCAGCTCTTATTATGACGATTGGGCCAACCAGGAGACGTTCGTCCAGACGGACCCGCTGGGTAATCCGGTAGACCAGCGCCACCCCTGGAACCAGACGACGATCCCGCGCCCGCAGAAGCGCGACTTCTCCGACAACTATAGCTGGGTCATGTCGCCGCGCTGGTACGACCAGCGCACGGGCGACCACCTGGCCCTCGACACGGGCGGCGGTCCCATCGCCCGCTTCTGGGCGACGGCGCTGGCCGGGCTGGTCGATATCGGCTATATCAAAGCGACCGGCCACAGCGTGAAGATCTACCTGCCGAAGACGGCCATGAAGCCGGAGGTCGAGTTCGAGTGGCATATTCCGAAGTGGAGCAACGCCATCGAGCGCGACCGGGCGCGGACCTACTTCCAGGCGTATGCCGCCGCCGCAGCCCTCTACTTCGTGGAGCAGGCGCTGGCCGAGCTACGCGCCGGGCACACCGCCGTCTGGTCGGACTTCAAGGTGCCGGACGATGCCATCGGCTGTGGCTTCCACGAGGCGGTGCGCGGCGTGCTCTCGCACCATGTCGTGATCCGCGACGGCAAGATCGCCAACTATCACCCGTATCCGCCCACGCCGTGGAACGCCAACCCGCGCGATATCTACGGCACCCCCGGCCCCTACGAAGATGCCGTGCAGAACACGCCCATCTTCGAGGAGAACGGCCCGGACAACTTCAAGGGCATCGACATCATGCGCGCGGTGCGCAGCTTCGATCCCTGCCTGCCGTGCGGCGTTCACATGTACCTGGGCGACGGCAAGGTGCTCCAGATGCAGCACTCGCCGATGTTCGGGCATCAGCCGGGCGCCACGCCCTAGTAAGCGGCCCACAGAACGGGCGGTGTAGGGCCGTAGCAACCGGTCCCGCCGCCCGACGCGATGTAGGGGCCGGTTTCAAACCGGCTCTATCGCCCAGGGAATAGTGATCCAGGCTGCACCAATACGGCCTGCGGTCGCCCCTTCCCTGACCTTGTTGGACTCCGCACCAGGAAAGGAACAGGCGCCGCGATGATGCTAGAGCAAGAGCTACAGCAACGAATCGAGCGCATCGAGGGGCTGGTGCAGGCCATCGAGGCCTGGCCGGACCCCGCCGCCCGCAGCGGCGCGACGGAATTGCTCCAGGCCACCCTGGACCTCCACGGCGCCGGGTTGGAGCGCATGTTGGATCTCGCCTGGGAAGCGGGCCCGGCCGGGCAGGCGCTCATCGAGCAGTTCGCGCAAGATCCGCTGGTGGGGCGGCTGTTGCTGCTGCATGGCCTCCATCCGCTGGACCTGGAGACGCGCGTGACGCAAGCCCTGGACAAGGTGCGCCCCTATCTCGCGTCGCACGGCGGCAACGTCGAAATGCTCGGCGTGGACGAGGGCCGGGTGCATCTGCGCCTGCAAGGCAGTTGCCACGGCTGCCCCTCGTCGGCCATGACGTTGCAACTGGCGATCGAGGAGGTGTTGCAGGAGTTCGCCCCGGACATGGCCGGGCTGGTGGTCGAAGGCGTGGTGGAAGCAAAACCGGCCCCGGCGGCGGGCTTCATCCCGCTGGCCCAGGTGGGCGGCTCCGCCCGGCGGCCCGCGGCCCCCGGCCCGCACTGGGAGCCGGTCGCTGATCTGAGCGGCCTCGCGGTCGACGCCGTGCGTGCGCTCGACGTGGCCGGTGTCCCGGTCTGCTTCTGCCGGGTGGGCGGCCAGTTCTACGCCTATGGCGCCACCTGCCCCGCCTGCAACCAGACGCTCGCGAACGCGCGCCTGGCGGGCGCCGTGCTGACCTGCGCCGGGTGCGGCAACGGGTACGATGCCCTGCGCGCCGGGCGTGGCGTGGATCGCCCGGATCTGCACCTGGAACCGATCCCCCTGCTCACCGAACAGGGCCGGGTCAAGGTGGCTATCCCGGCCCTCGCGCGCTAACGCAGGAGATACGATGAGCCAGAACCCGACCCCGCCGAACCAGGAGCCGGACGTTTTCGGCACCCTGCGCCGGTTTGTGCGCCCGCGCAAGCCCGCGGAACAGTGCGATCTCTGCTCGGTCGAACTGGGCCCCGACCACAGCCACCTGTTCGAGCCTGCCACCCGGCAGTTGCTCTGCGCCTGCGATGCTTGTGCGCTCCTGTTCAGCGCGCAGGCCGACACGCGCTACCGGCGCGTGCCCCGGCGCCTGCGCGCCCTCGCCGATTTCAGGCTCACCGATGCGCAGTGGGATGCCCTGCTGATCCCGGTGGGCATGGCGTTTTTCTCCTACAACAGCGTCGAGCAGCGCATGATGGCGCTCTATCCCAGCCCGGCGGGCGCGACGGAATCGCTGCTCCCTCTCGAAGCGTGGACCGAGATCGCCACGGATAACCCCACGCTCGCCGATATGGCGCCCGATGTCGAGGCGCTACTGGTCAACCGGGTACGCGGGCGGCGCGAATACTACCTGGTGCCCATCAACAAATATTACCGGCTGGTGGGGCTAATGCGCATGGGCTGGCGCGGCCTGTCGGGCGGCCCCGATGTCTGGCGCGAGATCGACGCCTTCTTCGCACAGTTGCAGCGACGTTGCGGCGGGCCGGTGGCGCCGAATCCCGCGGCGCAGGGCGAAGCCCATGCCTGACCTGAGTTTTACCGTGCTGGGCGCGGAGCCGGTGCCTTACGCGGCGGCGCCGGTGCTGGCGTTCAAGCTGCGCATCGCCAATGCGCCCGCCGATGAGCCGATCCGCGCTGTCACGTTGCAGGCACAGGTGCGCATCGAACCGCTGCGCCGGCGCTATGCGGTCGCCGACCAGGAAGGATTGAGCGATCTGTTCGGCGAGCCGGAGCGCTGGAGCCAGACCATGCATACCCTGCTCTGGACACACACCAGCGCCGGGGTGCCTGCGTTCACCGGGAGCACGGAGATCGATCTGCCCGTGCCCTGTACCTACGATTTCAACGTCGCCGTCGCCAAGTATTTCTATGCGTTGGAAGGCGGCGACGTGTCCCTGCTGCTGCTCTTCAGCGGCACGATATTCTATGAGACCGTCGCGGGGGCCTTGCAGATCGCCCAGATCCCCTGGGAGAAGGAAGCCGGCTTCCGCCTGCCCGTCGCCACTTGGAAAAAGCTGATGGACCTGTATTATCCCAACAGCGCGTGGCTCAACCTGCACCAGGACGTGTTCGACCGCCTGTATCGCTACAAGATGCGGCGCGGCCTGCCCACCTGGGAGCAGGCGCTGGAGAGTTTGTTGCCGGCGGACGAAGAGGAGCGCAGTGATGCAGGCTGCTAGTGAGAGTCCAGGTGGGCCGGATCACGCTCACGCGCCGAGCCGGAGCCGCGAACTCGCCGAGAAGATCGCCAACGCCGTCCTCTACGAGGGCTACATCCTCTATCCCTACCGCCCGTCGTCGGTGAAGAACCGCCAGCGGTGGACGTTCGGCGGGATCTATCCCGCCGCCTATAGCCGGGGCGCGGGCGGCGCCGACGCCTGCGCGATGCAGACCGAGTGCCTGGTCGAGGCCGGCGAGGGCACGCGGATCGACGTGCGCGTGCGCTTCCTGCACATACAAGACCGGGTGGTCGGGGCATTGGACCCACCGCTGCCCGACCTGCCCGCCACTGGCACGCCCGATTATCGCCCCGTCCCGGCGCTGCAGATGGGCGACAGGGTGCTGCGCGCCTGGCAGGAAGCGGTCGAGCGGGAGATCGCCGCGCCGGATCTGAACGTGGCGGATCTCCTGGCCTGCCCGCACGAGCAAGCCTTCGCCTTCCCGGCCACGGGGCAGATCGAGGCGGTGCGCGATTCTGTCGGGCCGGTCCTCGCCGTGATCCGGCGCGAGCAGCGGGCGCTGGCCGGCATGGTCACGGTCGCCGCCACGCGCACCGACGCCGGACCGGTCAAGCTCGCGGTGCGCGTCGAGAACCGGACGCCCTGGCGCGCGCCGGATGTGCCGCCGCCCAGCGGTAGCTTCGGCTGGGAGCGCGAGGACGCAGTCTTACAAGCCTTCGTGTCTACACATACGCTGCTGGAGGTGCGCGACGGCGCGTTTATTTCGCTGATCGATCCCCCGGCGGAATATCAGGCCGCGGCTGCTGTCTGCAGCAACGTGGGCACCTGGCCAGTGCTGGCGGGTGAAGCCGGAGCGCGGGATCTGCTGCTGTCGTCGCCGATCATCCTGTACGACTACCCGGAGGTCGCCCCGGAGAGTCCCGGCGACCTGTTCGATGGCACGGAGATCGACGAGATCCTGACGTTGCGCATCCTGACCATGACCGACGCCGAAAAACAGGAGATGCGCCAGAGCGACCCGCGCGGGCGCACCCTGCTCGACCGCACCGAGACGCTGCCGGCGGAACAACTCATGAAGCTGCACGGCACGTTGCGCAGCATCCGGCCGCTGGAGGGCGGGCCATGAACGAGTGGGAGAGCCTGACCGAGAATACGCGCCTGGAACTGATCCGGGTGGGCACGGCGGTGTTCCGGCCCGGCGATCGCGTGCGGCTGCGCCCGGCGCGCCCCGCCGATGCGTTCGATCTGCTGCTGGCCGGGCGCATTGCCACCATCGAAGCGATTGAGCAGGACTACGAGAACCGCGTTTACCTGGCCGTGACCGTGGACGACGATCCGGGGCGCGACCTGGGCCTGGAGCGCAAGATCGCGCATCGCTTCTTCTACGCGCCCGATGAAGTCGAGCCAGTGGACGGGCCCGCGGAGGACGGGCCATGAACCCGCCCCCGCGCGTGCTCATTGCCGGCATCGGCAACATCTTCCTGGGCGACGACGCTTTCGGCGTCGAGGTGGCTCAACGCCTGCTGCGGCGGCCCTGGCCGGAGGAGGTGCGCGTGGTCGATTTCGGGATCCGCGGCTTCGACCTGGCCTATGCCATTCTCGACGGCCCGGCCCTGACCATCCTGGTGGACGCCACCCCGCGCGGCGGCGCGCCGGGCACGTTGTATGTGATCGAACCCGATCTCGACACGGCCACCGGCCAGGCCGGACCGGGTATCGACTCGCACAGCATGGACCCGGTGAAGGTGCTGCAACTGGTCCATATGTTCGGGGGCCGCCCGGAGCAAATGCTGGTGGTGGGCTGCGAACCGGCCACGTTCGGCCCGGAGGGCGAAGGGCAGATGGGCTTCAGCGCGCCGGTGGCGGCGGCCCTGGACGGCGCCGTGCGGCTGGTCGAGACGCTGGCGGGCGAGTTCATCGCATCCGGGCGGGTGGCGGGGGTGGCCGATGCATGAGATGGCGGTCATGAGCTATTTGCTGGAGGCTGTGGAAGCCGAGGCCGCGCGGATCGGCGCCATTCGCGTCCTGACCATTAACGTGGTCATGGGCGAGCGGGCCAGCGTGTTCGACGACTCGCTGCTGTTCTACTTCGACCTCCTCACGCCCGGCACGCGGGCCGAGGGCGCCCGGCTGCAGGTGCGGCGCACGCCGCTGCGCTTTCACTGCGCCGTCTGCGAGCAAGACTACACGCATGTGGACGACACCTTCCGCTGCCCCCGCTGCGGGACAGTGGGCCAGGTGACGGACGGCGGCAGCGAACTGTTGATCGAGAGCATCGAGGTCGAATCATGAGTCTCACGCACACGGTTCCTATCGGCAAGCGGCTGCTGGACGGCAACGACCAGGTGGCCGCGGCCAACCGCCGCCGCCTCGACGCCGCCGGGGTGCTGGCCGTCAACGTGATGGCCTCGCCAGGTGCGGGCAAGACCAGCGTGATCATCCGCACGCTGGAGGCTTTGCGCGATCGCGCCCGCGTGGGCGTGATCGAGGGCGACATCGCGGGACGCATTGACGCCGACCGGGTGCTGGCGGCGGGCGCAGCGGCGGCCCACCAGATCAACACCGGGGGCAATTGCCACCTGGAAGCGCACATGATCACCCAGGCGCTGGACGCGCTCGACCTGAGCGCCGTCGATCTCTTGTTCGTGGAGAACGTCGGCAATCTGGTCTGCCCGACCCACTGGGCGCTGGGTGAGCACCTCAAGCTCTGTGTGCTGAGCACTGCGGAGGGCCACGATAAGCCGGTCAAGTATCCCGAAATCTTCGCGACCAGCGACGTGATCGTGCTCAACAAGATCGATCTGATCGATCTGGTGGAATTTGAGCGTGCTCAGTTTTATGAGTCCGTTCGGGCGCTCAACCAGACGGCGCCCATCTTCGAGGTGTCCTGCCGGACCGGCGCGGGCCTGGCCGCCTGGGCGGCCTGGCTGGGGCAACAGCAGGCCCCCGCGACCAGCGCGGTCCCTGTCATGGAAAGGGAAAGGAGCAGCGCAACATGAAAACGTCGACCGTTCTTGGCGTCCTTCTGGTGGCCTTCGTCGTGTTGAGTGTGGCAGTGAATCTGCCGGATATTATGCGTTACATACGGCTGCGATCCATGTGAGGCGGGTGGCCGGTCGCGCCGCGGACCGGCCCCGGACCCACCGTAACAGGAGGCGTACTGATGGATAAGCAAGACGAAGGGACCGGCCCCGCGCACCAACCCGGCAGCCGTAAGGGCGAGGAAATGACGCAGAACGAGGGCAAGGAACCCGGTCGCCACGACAGCGGCCAGAGCGGAGCCGGGCGCCCGGTGGGCCGTTCGACTGCACGAGACTCCACGTCGATCAATCCGGACAAAGAAAATCCGATTGACCCGCAGAGTCCGAAAATGCCGCCGGCCTGAGCCGCACCCGGCACGCGACACGAGAACAGCGCCGCTACCAGGCATACGGTGGGCAAGGCCGCCGTGCCATATAGGATATAATAGGTGAGCGGGGCGCGCCCATCGGTATTGGAGTAGTCCGTTACCTGGAGCCGAAGCGGCGCGGGGAACACTCCTGCAGGGGAAAGGACAGGTCATATGTGTGTGGCTGTGCCGTGTGAGGTGCTACAAGTCGCGGATGGGCAAGCGGAGGTGCGCTACGAAGGGAAACCGCGCTGGGTGCAGACTCCCGGCTTCCCCGACCTGGTCGCCGGTGAGTACGTCACCATCTACGCCGGGACCGTGCTGAACCGCATGCCGGCGGCGGAAGCCGAGGAAGTCTTGCGCCTGTTCGCTGAACTCGTGGCCCTGGAGGACGCCGCCAATGACTGATCTGCTCACCCCCGCCCAGCCGCTGGCCGGCCAGTTGCGCTTCATCCATTATGCGTTTATGCCCAACCGGCTGCAATACTGCGGCGGCGACGATAACCCCGCGCTGCTCGACTATGGCACCGCCCAGGTTGTGGACGCCGGCCTCACCCCCCTGCTGCGCCGCTTCACCGGCGCCCTGCCCTACCTGCGCCTCATCGCCCAGACCAACGGCATCGCCGACCCCTTCGACGCCCGCGTTGTCGAAGCCTACTGGATCGGCAACGACCTGCTGGAGCGGGTCGAAGTGCGCCAGCTCTATGACTCGCTGGCCGAGCGGTTCGGCAAACAACTGGAAGGCCGGGCCCGCGAATGGGTGCTGGGCAAGGCGCCCGCCGGGGCACGCCCGCACCATAATTTCCACGTGTTCGACATCCACAGCCGGGTAGGCGAGGTGGGACACAGCCTGGAGACGATGGACCAGTGCCGCATCAGCGCCGGTAAGGTGCTGGCGGTCGAAGGCGCGGAACTCGTGGTCGAGCGGCAGCCGCTGATCGTGCAGGAGGGCAAACTGGCCCTGGGGCCGGCGCAGCGCGAACGGGTCGTCCGCCAGGTGGACTCGCGGGGCTTTGCCGACGCCGCCAGGGTCGGGGATTGGGTGGCGTTGCACTGGGGCTGGGTCTGCGAGGTGCTCACCCCGCGCCAGCAGGCGAACCTGGCCCACTACACGCGCTACCATCTGGCGCTGGCGAACCAGACGATCTAGCCCGCCGGAAAGGACGGCCTTCCATGCTACGCAAAGCCTTTGTCTCCTCGGGAGTCTCCTATCATCATGACCTCGTCCAACCCGGCGGCCCGCTGCACGATTTCGAAGTGCTGGATCTGGGCCGGTTGGAGCAGGTGAACCTGAACGAATACAGCCTGCTATTCGTGCCCCGCTCCGCCGACGGCGAGGTGTTGCATGCCCGCCGCCACCAGATCGCGCGCTTCCTGGACCACGGCGGCGTATTGATCGCCCTGGGCGAGCTGTGGACCGACTGGTTCCCCGGCGGGCACTGGGCCGGCGAGTGCCGGGAGGACACGCTGGAGCCGCGGATCGTGAGCAACCACCCGCTGGTCGCCGGGTACACGAGCCACGACCTGCACTGGCACCCGGCGACCGAGCGCTGGTGCTGCCACGGGCATCTCGACGCGCCGCCCGCCGCCGAGGTCCTGGTCCGCAACGCGCGGGGCGACGCCTGGCTCTATGTCGACCGCCAGACGACGAACGGCGTGATCCTGGCCGCGTCGAACCTGGATGTGGATACGCACACCTTCCACGGCAGCGCCGTGGCCCGTGGCTTCTTCGAGCGGCTGCTGGCCTGGGCCGAGAACGAAGCCGCGCACGCCTCCCAACGGCGCGCTCGCGTGCCCCGGCGCATCGCCGGACTGTATTCGGGCGTGCATTTTCAGCGCGCGTTTTACGCTGACCCGGAGTTCGCCGCCCAGTTCGCCGTGCTGCCCGTCTGGGAGCTGGCGGCCACCGATCTGCACGATTACGCCGCCCTCTGGGTGCCGCGCGAGAGCAACCAGGCGGAGCTGGTGCGCCACCGGGCCAAACTGGAGCAGTACCTCCAGACCGGCGGCACCCTCGTCTGCTTTGACGAGGTGAACCAGCCCTGGCTGCCCGCGGGCCACTGGACACAGCGCCACCTGGACGTGGCCAACGCGCGCGTGGCCGCCCACCCGATTATGGCCGGGCTGACCCCCGACCAGGTGCGCTGGCACTCGCACGGCGCCTACACCGCCTACCCCAACGCCGACGTGTTGGTCGACGACGGCGCGGACGGCGTGATGCTCTGGCTGGACGAGCGCAGCTTCGCCGGCAAACTGCTGGCCGGCACGCTGGACCCGGACTGCCACGCGGGCTTCGGCACGGAAACCACCCGGCCCCTGCTGCGCGCCATCCTGGCCTGGGTACAGCGCAACGAATCCCCGCGCGAAGCGGCCATCCCGCAGATCGTGGGCGTGGTCTGAATCACCATTCGACAGTCTGCCCAACCTGGATCCGTCATGTGCAGCGTCGCGCAGAATCTCCGTCTGGTAGGGCAAGAGACGAGACTCCGCGCGGCGCTTAGACTGACTGGTGATTGAGGACGGATGCCACAGAGAGAATCATTTATGTCAAGCAACCTGACCCGCCGGCAGTTTTTGCGCGGTGCTGCCGGACTCCTCGGCGCCGGCATCCTGTCCGGCTGCGGCGTAACCGGCGCCACCCCGACCGCTATCCCCGCCGCGCCCGGCCCCGCCACCCCGACAACCCGCCGCCGGACGAACCTGTTGCGCTTTGCCTGGTGGACCGATGTGGGCACCCCGACCCCGTTCCAGGTCTCGACCGTCGGCCCTGGCGGCGCCGTGTTGATGAGCCTCATCTATGACACGCTGACCTGGAAGAACGCGCAGGGCCTCATCCCCTGGCTGGCCGCCGGCTGGGACGCCGCGCCCGACGGCAGCAGCTACACCTTCCGCCTGGTCCAGGGCGCGCAGTGGCACGACGGGCAACCCGTCACCGCCGAGGATATCAAGTTCTCGTTCGACTACTACGCCAAGCATCCCTACCGCTGGATGCCCACCCAGCCGGTAGACTCGACCGAGGTGCTGGACGCCCACCAGGTGCGGGTCCGGCTCAAACGGCCCTATGCCGCCTTCCTGGAGGACATCGCCGGAACCGTGCCGATGATCCCGCGCCACGTCTGGGAGCCGGTGGCCGACCCGGCGAAGTACAGCGGCAAGGACGGCACCACGGCGAGCGGGCCGTTCCGCTTCGTTAGCCACGAGGAGGCGGCGGGCACCTACCGGCTGACGGCGAACCCCACCTACTGGCGCGGTCGACCCACCGTGGCCGAGTGGCGGCAATTCAGCGTGCCCGCCGAGGCCCGCGTGGAAGTGGTGCGCCAGGGCGACGCCGATGTGTCGCTGAGCAGCGACGGCTCGGTGCGCGACCTGCTGGCCGGCGATCCGCGCTTGCGCGTGTTTGAAGGCCTGCCGCTGTCGATCGTGCGGCTGGTCGTCAACACGACGCGCGCGCCGCTGGACCGCAAGGAGGTACGCCAGGCAATTATGTACGCGCTCGACCGCAAGCGCATCGCCGAAACCGTGACTCACGCCCCGGCCATCGTGGGCAGCGCGGGCGTAGTGCCGCCGGAGACGCCCTGGTTCGACCCCGACCTGCCGCAGTATGGCTACGACCCGGCACACGCCCGCGCGTTGCTGGGCAACCAGCCGTTGACCGTCAATCTGATTGCCGACGCGACGGCCCGCGAGCCGGACCTGATGCGGCCCATGCTGGCGGCGGCGGGCGTCACGCTCAAGGTGCAGAACGTGGACGCCGCCACCCGCACCCAGTTGCTGACCGAGGGCAACTTCGAGCTGGCGCTGACCAGTCACATCGGCGTCGGTGGCGACCCTGATTACCTGCGGCGCTGGTACGCGGGCGAGGAAGCGAACACCTTTGCCCAGGGGTCGATCTTCCACAACGCGCAGTACACGCGGTTGGGCGACCAGGAAGCCGCGACCATCGACCCGGCGCAGCGGCGGGCTATCGTCTTCCAGATGCAGCAGATCCTGGCCGAGGAGTTGCCGACGATTGTGCTCTACCATCGCCGGTTCTACTGGGTGTACGACCCGAGCGTGTTCACGCCCATGACGACGGCGGGCGGGTTGATGAACGGGATCCCCTTCCCCAACAACAAGCTCACCCTGCTCGGTACCTGACGGCCGGCCCTGGCGCGCGCTGTTGCCCGCCTCACCACCCGCTATGGGCTGTTCGTGGGCTGCGTCATCCTGCTCAATTTCCACCGCCCGCGCCTGCTGCCGGCTGCCTCGCCGCCCCGTGGGCCGGTTGCACAGCGGCGTCCGTCGCCCGGTCGGGCATTGGTGCGTGACCCGCCGGCACCCCGATCGGATGCGGATTCTCGTGCCCGCCGTGCTGCCGGGCAGGATGTCGATCGCCGTCGCGGCGGCGGTCTGCTGTACCGGCGCCTCGTCGGGGCGACCGGTCGTGTAATCCATGAGGTGACAGGCTTACGGAGCGATTCCGCTTCATGCGCAATAAAATCCTTGGAGCATGAGCCGGGACCCCCGGCCATCGGCCATCAGGGCGGTGTTCAAGCCGCCTTCGCTGCTCTACAGCAAGGGCACCCTACAGATTACAGGACGCACCATCTTGACATCGAAAGGTAATCTGCTATAATGTGATCGTTCCCGTTACCGTTCCCGGAGCCGTTTGCAACCGAGAGGCCGGTTATGCGCGCAACGAAGCGGGCTATGATCAAGCAGGTCACACCTGACGCCGCACTGTCTGGCCGATGGCATGCGCGCGTCGTCGGCAGTACCCGCGCCCAGAGCACCCCGCCGCCCGCAGACTACCTGGCAGCAAGCAGCGCCGGTCTCATGGGGCGGTATGCCGGTTGCATCGCTGGCGCCATCGGTATGCCATGCATCCGAGCCTCAAGCAAACTACTCCCCATCAACGAACAGATCGCTAACTCGCGCTTCAGCAGCCTCCCCAAGTGCCCCATTATCTGCGAGTCCGATAACCAGAGAGCGCAATGCGCGGGCTTACCAGGCCTAGTCGCCGAGTCCAATGGGCGGTCACCTCCGTAACCGCTTACGCTTCCGTTGGGTGGGCCGGGCTTTCGCCACATGTCGCCGGCCGCGTGTACAGGCGGCGACGGAGTGCACGAGTCATTGATTTCTAACACGCACAGAAGGAAAGGAGACTCAACGTGCTTACCCATTCGCGCATTTACAAAGCCGTGCAGCTAGCCACGATTTTCGCGATGCTGGCTGCTGTCCTGGCGGCCTGCGGCACGGAAACCCCTACCAGCACTCCGGTCCCCGCGCCAGCCGGGGCCACGGCCACCACGGGAACGAGCAATGCAACCGGCGAAGCCACGGCCACCACGGGAACGAGTAATGCGACCGGCGAAGCCACAGCAACGACGGCGGCCCCCGCGGCGACCGATACCACCGTCGCCGCCCCCGCCCCGACGAACACGGCGGCGGTGTCGGCCATCACCACGGCCGTATCCAATAATCCCGCGATCACCCCGCAACCCGGCATTTCGGGCAAGCTGACCATCTGGGGCTGGGACGCGGCGCTTAGCGGACTCAAGGTTGTGGACGCCGATTTCCGGCAGGCCTACCCCAATATCGACGTAGAGTATGTCGCGCGGCAACCAAGCGAGACCTATCAGCAGATCCAGCTTGCGGCCTCGGCAGGCATCGGGTTCCCCGATATTTCGCTCATCGAGGACTCGCACCTGGCCCAGTTTGTGAGCCTGGGCATCCTGGCGGATATCAGCGACAAGGTGCAGCCCTACGTGCCCCAGTTCAATTCGTATCGCTGGCAGCAGGCGATGGCCGACGGCAAGTATTACGCCATGCCCTGGGACAGCGGGCCCGTGGCGATTTTCTACCGGCGCGATGTTTTCACCAAAGCCGGCGTGGATCCCGATTCCATCAAGACGTGGGACGATTATTACCAGGCCGCCAAGACGATCAAGGCGAAGGCAGGCGTGCCGATGTGGCAGCAGGCCAAGGCCCAGAACGACGGCCGCCTGTTCGAGATGTTGCTGTGGCAGCAGGGCCTGGGCTATGTCGACAAGGACGGCAACGTGATTCTGGATAAGGACCCGCAGATCCAGCAGATCCTCGAATATATCGGCAAGTTCTGGCAGGAGGATCTGGCCGCCGACACCCAGCCCTGGACGGACGCCTGGTACAAGGAAATGGCGGACGGCAGTGTCGCCACCGTGCCCGAGGCCGTCTGGATGGGCACTTTCTTCAAGAGCTTCATCGCCCCGGATGCCGCCGGCAAGTGGGGCATCTTTAGACTGCCGGCCTGGCAAGCCGGCGGATCCCAGTCGGCCAATGACGGGGGATCGTCGCTCGCCATCTTCGAGGGCAGCAAGCAGAAGGACGCCGCCTGGGCCTACGTGCAGTTCCATCTCGGCCTGCCCGCCGAGCAGGTCGAGATCTATAAGCAAACCGACCTGTTCCCCGGCCTGCAAAGCACCTATAGCGACCCGGCGTTCCAGGAGCCCGATCCCTATTTCGGCGGCCAGAAGGCGCGGGCTTTCTTCACGGACGTGGCAAAGGATATTCCGCAGGCGGGCGTCTACAGCACCGACTATCAGCAGATGAATTCGCTGCTGACGCCGGAGATCCAGAAATTCGCCCTGGGCCAGCAGAGTGCCAAAGACGCCCTGGCGAACGCCGCCGGCGCGATCCGCGACAGGACAGGCCGCAAGTAAAGGGAGCCTCCGCATGCGCAATTCACCGCCGCAGCCGGAGCTATCGAACACTCGCCTGCCGGCCACCCGCGCTGAACGGGTGGCCGGCGCGGCGGGCGTGCGCCCGCGTAGCCCGCTCGCCCGGCTCTGGCGTTTCCGGTTTCCGCTGCTCTTTATCTCGCCGTTTTTCATCCTCTTCGCGCTATTCGGCGTCTATCCCATCATCTTCTCCCTCTGGCTCAGTCTCCATAGCTGGCGCGGGGTGGGCGACATGAAGTTCGTGGGCCTGGATAACTATGTGATCCTGTTGCGCGATAGTGTCTTCTGGAACACCATGTTAAACAGCGCCATCCTGTTCGTAATCTACGTACCGCTGATGACTTTCCTGGCCTGCGTGCTGGCGACGATCTTACACGCCGACTTTGTCAAGCTGCAGGGTCTCTGGCGCGCGCTGCTCTTCATGCCTTATATCACGTCGATGGTGGCGACGGGCTATACTTTCAAGCTGATCTTCGACCGGCGGGCAGGCATCGCTAACCACTTCCTCGGCGTCTTCGGCCTCGGGCCGATCCCCTGGCTCGATGATCCCTGGTGGGCGCGCATTACACTCGGACTGCTGATGATCTGGGCGTGGCTGGGCTACAATACCGTGATCATGCTGGCCGGCATGCAAACCATCCCGAGCGAGATTGGAGAGGCTGCGCTGGTGGACGGCGCCTCCCGCCCGCAAATCTTCTTCCACATCACGATCCCTCTGCTGCGGCCGGTGATCGTCTTCGCCGTAACCCTGTCGATTATCGGCACCTTCCAGATGTTCACGGAACCCTACATTCTGACGGGCGGCGGGCCGATCCGCGCCACCGAAACGCCGGTGATGGAGATCTTTTCCAACACCTTCACCGCGCTGAAGTTTGGCTATGCCGCCGCGATGAGCTACGTATACTTCGCCATCATCGTGGTGATTACACTCGCCCAACTGCGGCTGGTGACCCGAAGGGAGGCTTAACCGTGGCCCGTATCGCGCCCGCTCCACCGCGACCCGCGCTCAGCATAGCGCCGCGAATCGTCGTCTACGTTGCGCTGCTGCTTTTGAGCGCCTTCATGATCTTCCCTTTCCTCTGGATGCTGGTTTCGTCGTTCAAGCCGTTCGCCGAGATCTTCGCCGGCACCGCCTTCCTCCCGCAGCACCCGACGCTGCACAACTATATCTCCCTGTTTGACCAGTCGGACGCGCTACACAAGATCTGGAACAGCTTCTACATTGCCGCGACCAGCACGGTGCTGTCGGTCTTTCTGTGTGCCCTGGGTGGCTACGCCTTCGCCAAGTTCCAGTTTCCGGGCCGCGGCTTCCTGTTCAGCTTCATGCTCGCTTCGATGGCGATTCCGTTCGCCGTGGTGATGGTGCCTCTGTTCATCATGATGCGCAACTACTTTCACTGGATCGACACGCCCCTGCCGCTGATCATCCCCGGCGCGGCCAACGCCTTCGGCATCTTCTTCATGCGGCAGTATATGTCTGCGATGCCGAACGAGATGCTGGACGCCGCGCGGGTGGACGGAGCGTCCGAGTTCCGGATCTTCCTGCGCATCGTGTTGCCGACCAGCATCCCCGGCCTGGTGAGCCTGGGCATTATCTTTTTCATGAGCTCCTGGAACAACTTCCTGTGGCCCACCGCCGTCCTCCGCTCACCGGCCCAGCAAACGGTTCCGCTTATGCTCAACTCGTTACAAGGTCCACCCGGCCGCACGGCCTTCGACGTGCTGATGGCCGGCTCGGTAATCAGCCTCTTGCCCATGCTGATCGTCTTCCTGATGCTGCAGCGGCATCTGATTGCCGGAATTACGGCAGGATCGATCAGGGGCTAAGCCTAGCCTGACGAGAGGAACCCGTCATGTACGCCTTTGGTGTTGACTACTACCCGGAGCACTGGCCCGAAGAGCGCTGGCCTATCGACGCCCGGTTGATGGCGGAGGCCGGCGTCAATATCGTCCGCCTGGCGGAATTCGCCTGGTCCCGGCTGGAACCGCAGGAAGGCCGCTTCGACTTCGATTGGCTCGACCGGGCCATCGAAGGGCTGGTTGCGCAAGGCATCCGGGTGATCCTCGGTACGCCGACAGCTTCGCCGCCGCCCTGGCTGATGGAGGCGCACCCCGACCTTTACCGCGTCGACGACCAGGGGCGCCGGCTTACCTTTGGCAACCGGCGCGAATACTGCCCGAATCATCCGCTGTACCACGACTACACGCGGGCCATTGTAACCGCGCTGGCCGAACATTACGCCGAGCATCCCCACGTGGTGGGATGGCAGATCGACAACGAATTCGGCGACCACTGCTATTGCCCGGTGTGCCGCCGCGCGTTTCAGGACTGGCTGCGGCACCGCTACGCCGGCCTCGCCGCGCTCAACGCCGCCTGGGGCACGATCTTCTGGAGCCACGTCTACACGGAGTGGGCGCAGATCCCCGTGCCCGCGGCAACCGGGGGATCGCCGAACCCCGGCCTGGCCCTCGACTTCGCCCGCTTCGCGTCGGACTCCTACGTGGCCTACCAGCAATTCCAGATCGACATCCTCCGCCGCCACACGGCGCGGCAGTTCATCACGCACAATCTGATGGGCTTTAAATACGGCAAGCTCAACTACTACGACCTGGCGCGGTCGCTTGATCTGGTGAGCTGGGACAACTACCCGCGCACGCAGTGGTCGTTCACCGCCGAGCTTGATCCGAGCGGACCGGCGCTGGCGGCGGCCACGATGTACGGACTAAAGGGACAGCCGTTCTGGGTGATGGAGCAGCAGGCCGGCCCCGGCGGCTGGGAGTTGGTCAGCGCCATGCCGCGGCCCGGTGAACTGCGGCTCTGGGCTTACCAGCAGATCGCCCACGGCGCCGACGGCCTGGTCTTCTTCCGCTGGCGCACAGCGCGCTATGGTACCGAGCAATACTGGCATGGCCTGTTGGAGCATGACGCCCGCCCCGGCCGGCGCTACGAGGAGGTCGCCCGCCTCGGGGCCGAACTGCGCCGGGCCGGCGAGAAGATCCCGGAGTCCCGCGTCGAAGCGCCGGTGGCGATGCTGCTCTCCTACGACTCACGTTTCGCGTTCCAGATCCAGCCGAATAACCCTGGCTACAGCTACGCCGAGCATTTCCATGCACTATACCGCGCGTTCCACGAGCGCAACGTCGCGGTCGCCGTGGTCGACGCGACCGCCGACCTGAGCAGCTACCGGCTTGTGCTCGCGCCCCCGCTCTACGTCCTGCCCGCCGCCGTGGCGGCCAATCTCGAAAGCTATGTACGGGCCGGCGGTACACTGGTGTGCTTCTTCCGCTCCGGCGTAAAGGACGCGGCGAACGCCGTAGTCAACCAGCCGCTGCCGGGGCTGCTCGCGGAGCTATGCGGCGTCGAAGTCACCTCCTACGACTCGCTTCCACCGGGTGTGGAGAACGGCCTGGAGTGGGCGGTGCCCGAACTGGCGAACGCGGCGCCCGGTCGCGCGCGGGCCTGGGCCGATATTCTGACGCCCGGCAGCGCCGAGATCGTCGCGCGCTACACCCAGGATTACTATGCCGGGCAGCCGGCTATCACCCGTAATCGCTATGGCTCCGGCAGTGCCGTCTATATCGGCACCATCGGCGACGCAGCGACGCACGCGACCCTGGTTGACTGGTTGATCGGCCAGACGGGGGTGACAGCGCCCCTGACGGCACCAGCAGGGGTAGAGATAACCGTACGCAACCACGCATCGGGCCGGCTGCTTTTCGTGCTGAACCATACCGCGCTATCTCAAGACGTGCAGCTTGATGGGCCCTACCACAATCTGCTCGGGGAGCCGATACGGGTCGAGGGTACGCTGACTCTTGCCCCGCGGGACGTATGGATCCTGGAACAGACGGACTGACGGCAGCATGGTCTAGGACGATCACGGCTCACCTCCGGGAGCACGGGCTTTAGCGGCCCGCACAACGCCAGGCCGAATCTTCCCGGCGTGATCCGGCGTGTCTGAGCCTGTTTGATGACCGCTCGTGCCAGGCGGCAGGATCGGATCTTCGTGTACAATAAACAAGGCAGGCCGGCGTTGCACGCCGGCCGGCTCTTATGCAACTGCGCGAGCCCCCTGATCGCATAGGCGAGGATCAAACGACGGAGGTAGGCCAGGATCGTGAGTACCGTGAGTAACACTAAGCGCCACGCAACAATCGAGCAAGTGGCGCTGGAGTCGGGCGTGTCGAAGCAAACGGTGTCTCGCGTGATCAACGGGCGCCCCGATGTCGCGGCGGCCACCCGCGAGCGGGTGCAGGAGACCATCGCGCGCCTGGGCTACCAACCGAGCGCGATAGCCCGCGCCCTGGTCCAGCAGCGCAGCCATTCGCTGGGCATCGTGGGCAGCGGCCTCGAATTCTACGGCCCCGCCCTCACCCTGGTCGGGATCGAGCGGCAGGCCAATGAATTGGGCTACTCGGTGCTGCTAACCCTGCTACACAATCCCGAAACCGATGCCATAGAGCCGGTCCTCGCCGACTTGCAGTCGCGGCAGGTAGACGGCATCATCTGGGCGGTACCCGAAATTGGCGCCAACTACACCTGGGTGCAGCATCACATCCCGCGCACGCGCGTGCCGGTGTTGTTTCTGACGATGCAGTCCACCCCGCGGCAGCCGGTCGTCGCGGTGGACAATCGCGCGGGGGGACAATTGGCAACTGAGCATCTGCTGGAACAAGGCTGCCGGCATATCGCGCTGCTGAGCGGCCCATCCAACTGGGTCGCCGCCGATCAGCGCAGGCTGGGGTGGCAAGATGCCCTATCAAAAGCCGGCATCGTCCCCGAGGCGCGCCAGATCGTAGAAGGCAACTGGACCCCGGCCTCGGGGGCCGCCGGGCTGACCCGCCTCCTTGCGCAGTACCCCGAAATGGACGCCCTGTTTGCCGGCAACGACCAGATGGCTATCGGCGTGTTACAGGCCGCCGCCCAACACGGTGTGCGGGTGCCCCAGGACCTGAAGGTCGTCGGTTTTGACGACATCCCCGAGTCCGCATATCTCCTACCGGCCCTGACGACAGTGCATCAAGACACGACCGAGATGGGCGCGCTGGCCGTGCGGGCGCTGATCGGGCTGATCGAAGCCAGTCCACGACCAACGGCCCCGCTGACGTTCGACCCCATCTGGATTCAACCACGCCTGGTGGTGCGGCAGAGTTCTCAGCGGGAGTGAAACCGAAGATCATCGCGCCCCCCGCCGGGCAGCCGGGTCGCCACGGGGTCGCGCGAGGGGGCGACGCAGGTCAGTGCGCGCGGGAATCGGCGCGCCCCGGCACGACCGTTTCCGCCCGCGGCACGTACCCGGTCCGGCCCAGGGCAATCCGCAGGTCCGCAAGGCGCACCCGATCGGGATCGAAGGTGACCGTCGCCGATTGCCGGGCAAGATCGACCGCGACGAAATGCGTGCCCGGCACGGCCTCTAGTGCGGCTTCGACCGAAGCCCGGCAGACCTCTCAAGGCATGTCCAGGTCCCGGAAGATAACCGTGGTTTCGTTCGCTGCGGGCGGTGGCGCGGGTGCGGCGTCGCGCTCGGTCTTCTTGAAGAAATCCAGGATGCCCATGGCCGTCCATCCTTTCGTGTTCGTCCAGCAGTGCCCCGGCGCCGGCGGCACGCCTGCTCCGTTCCGTGCACCATGGCGGCCTTGAGTACAGAAGCAACATACGTGCCGGTTCCCCCGCGCCCCGCCATCCGCAGGCGCCGGAACAGCGCGATGGTCGCACCGCTCGTATGCGGCGTAGGGGCGCCGGGGGCAGCTATCCGATCCCGGCCCGTCCTGGATGGTCGTTCGGCGGGCGTTGTGGTATGCTGGGGTGCAGAAGCCCCGCCGCGATGGCCGGTTAGATTCCGATAGACAGAAGGATCATAGAGTTGAGCCAGGAAATGACAATACACACATCTGCAACAAGCAGCAAAGAGGCCGTCTCAGTAGCAAACGTCGCATTTGAGCATCGCCGGGACACGCTGGGCATCGGCACGGCAGAGCCCCGGCTCTCCTGGGTCGTCACCACACAACGCCCGGACTGGTTCCAGGCAGCCTACGAGATCGAGGCAGTAACCGCGGACGGCCAGGGGCAGGACGCGACCGGGCTGGTCCAATCCGACCAGTCGGTGCTGGTGGTCTGGCCCTTCGCGCCGCTGCAGTCGCGGGAGCGGCGCGCCGTGCGCGTCCGGGTCCACGGCACCGATGGTTCCACCTCGAACTGGAGCGCGCCCTACCCGGTCGAGGCCGGGCTGCTCGAACCCGGCGCCTGGTCGGCGCGCTTTGTCACTCCCGGCTGGGATGAAGATACCAGCCGCGCGCAGCCAAGCCCGCTGCTGCGCCGGGAATTTGAGGTCCGCCCCGGCGTCCGCCAGGCGCGGCTGTACATCACGGCTCTCGGCGTGTACGAGGCGCAGATCAACGGCGCGGTGGTCGGCGATCACGTCCTCGACCCCGGCTGGACCAGCTATGATTACCGCCTGCGCTACCAGACGTTCGACGTGACCGGGATGCTACGCGAGGGCCGCAACGCCATCGGCGCCATCCTGGCCGACGGCTGGTATCGGGGCCGGCTGGGCTTCGGCGGCGGGCGCCGCAACATCTACGGCGACCGGCTTGCGCTGCTGGCCCAACTGGAGATCACATATACCGACGGCACGGTCGAGCGCATCGTCACCGACGAAAGCTGGCGGGCGGCCACCGGCCCCATCCTCGCCGCGGATCTCTACGACGGCGAGACCTACGACGCGCGCCTGGAGCGCCCCGGCTGGGCGACGCCCGGCTACGATACCGCGGCGTGGTCGCCGGTCGAGCGGCACGACCGGGATCTCGGCACGCTCGTCGCGCCGGCTGGGCCGCCGGTGCGCCGGGTGGAGACGGTCGCCCCGGTCGCGATCCGCCAATCCCCGTCCGGCCGCACGCTGGTTGATTTCGGCCAGAACCTGGTCGGCCGCGTGCGGTTCACGGTGCAAGGCCCCGCGGGCACCACGATCACCCTGCGCCACGCCGAGGTGCTGGAGGCGGGCGAACTGGGCACCCGGCCGTTGCGCCACGCCGCCGCCACCGACTCGTACACCCTGCGCGGCGGAGACGCCGAGACCTGGGAGCCACGCTTCACGTTTCACGGCTTCCGCTATGCCGAGGTGCAGGGCTGGCCGGGCGAGTTGCAGGCCGCTGACCTGCGTGCCGTCGTCTGCCACTCGGATATGGAGCGCACGGGCTGGTTTGAATGCTCGGACCCGCTGGTCAACCGGCTGCACGAGAACGCCGTCTGGAGTATGCGCGGCAATTTCCTCGACATCCCCACCGATTGCCCGCAGCGCGACGAGCGCCTGGGCTGGACGGGCGACATCGCAGCCTTCACGCCCACCGCCTGCTTCCTCTATGATTGCGCCGGCTTCCTGCAATCCTGGCTGGCCGATCTCGCGGTCGAGCAGCGGGCGTGCAACGGAATCGTGCCGGTCGTCGTGCCCAACATCCTGGACCGGCTTCCCTTCCCGGCGGCGGCCTGGGGCGATGCCGCGACGATCGTGCCCTGGGTGCTGTACCAGCGCTATGGGGATGCGGCGATCCTGGCCGCCCAGTTCGACAGTATGCGTGCCTGGGTCGACACGGTGGCCGCTATCGCGGGGCCGGATCACCTGTGGGACGAGGGCTTCCAGTTCGGCGACTGGCTCGATCCGAGCGCGCCGCCGGATCGCCCCGCGCAGGCGCGCACGCCCCCGGCCCTGGTCGCCACCGCATACCTGGCCCGCTCGGCAGAGTTGACCGGCCAGGCCGCGCGCGTCCTCGGGCGGGCCGCGGATGCGCAGCACTATCTAGGGCTGGCCGCCGCGGTTCGGGATGCCTTCGCCGCCGAGTACGTCACGGCGGCGGGCCGGCTGCTCAGCGACTCCGCGACGGCTTATGCGCTCGCCCTCGGCTTCGCCCTCGTCCCGGACGAAGCCCAGCGCCAGCACGCCGGCAGGCGCCTGGCGGAACTGGCGCGGGCCAGCGGCTATCATATCAGCACGGGGTTCGTCGGCACGCCGCTGATCTGCGACGCCCTGTGCAGCGCAGGTGAGTACGACGCCGCGTATCGGCTGCTCACCCAGCAGGATTGCCCGTCCTGGCTCTACCCCGTCACCATGGGCGCGACGACCATCTGGGAGCGCTGGGACAGCATGCTGCCGGACGGCGCGATCAACCCCGGCGAGATGACCTCGTTCAACCACTACGCGCTGGGCGCCGTGGCCGACTGGCTGCAGCGCACCGTGGGCGGGCTGGCGCCGGCAGCACCCGGCTACCGGCAACTGGAGATCCGGCCCCGCCCCGGCGCCGGGCTGACTCATGCCCGTGCCCGGCACACGACGCCCTATGGCCCGGCCGAATGCGCCTGGCGCATCGAGCAGGGCCAGATGGTGATCGAAGTAGTGGTCCCACCCAACTCCAGGGCCCGCGTGACTCTACCCGGCGACGGGAGCACAATGGAGGTCGGGTCCGGCAGCTATCGCTGGGCGTATCCCTACCAGGCGGCGCAGCCGGCCCGGCCCGCGCTGACCCTGGACAGCAGCCTGCGTGAGGTGATCGACGACCCCGGCGCCTGGGATGCCACTCTGCGCGTCATCCGCCGCTATATGCCGGAGTACAACACGAGCGAGATCGGCCAGAGCGGAAACCTCGCCATGCCCTTGCGCGCGCTGTTCCAGTTCGGGCACTATCCCAACCGGGATCAGGTACTGGCCGCCATCGCGGAAGCCCTGCACGCGGCGGCCCCCGCGGAAAGCACCGGGGCCGGCTGATGGGATTCTACAGATTGCAAACCTGGTTGCGCCGGGCCCCCGATCAGCCGACGCCGCTGGTCCAGCAGCGCCGGCCCATGCCCGAGGAACTTGCCGCCATTCTGGACCGCGCGGCCAGGGAGGAACAGCGCCTGACCTGGGAAGCGCTGCGGCAATATGCCCAGGGCGCCGGCTTGCCGGTGGAACTGCTGGTGGCCCGCGCCTGGGGCCGGCGCTTTCCGTTTGCGGAGTTGCTGGCCGCGGGCGTGCCCCAGAGCGCGCTGGCGGGCTACGAACGGGATTGGGCCCGCAGTTCGCCGGCAGAGCAGACCAGGAGGCTGCAAGAGGCGTTCGCCTATGCCGCCGCCTTGCGACGAGGCCGCCACACCGTGCGGGAGCGTTAGGCCGGATGTCGACCCGGCCCCTGGCTGATCCCGGCCGGACCGCAAGCAAGCAGCGCGGGGAAGCACGATGAGACTGCGCACCATCACCGGTACGGACCTGCACGCCTCGGTCATCTGCCTGGGTGCGTTGCCGTTCGGCGTGACCCTGAGCGAGGACCTGTCCTTCACCCTGATGGACCGCTTCCTGGCCGAGGGCGGCAACTTCATCGACACGGCCCTCGTCTACGGGGAGTGGCTCCCCGACGGCAAGGGCCGGAGCGAGCGGACCGTAGGCAAGTGGGTCAAGCAGCGGCGCACCCGCGACCGCGTCATCATCGGCACGAAAGGCGCCCATCCCCGGCTCTCCAGCATGGATGTGCCGCGGCTAGCGCGCGATGAGATCGTGGCCGACCTGGACGAAAGCCTGGGCAACTTACAAACCGACTACATCGATCTGTACTGGCTGCATCGGGACGACCCGCGCCGCCCGGTCGCTGAGATCCTGCATACGCTGAATGAACAGGGAGAGCGCGGCAAGATCCGCTATTTCGGGTGCTCAAACTGGCGCCTGGATCGCATTCAGGCCGCCCAGGACTATGCCGCCGAGCACGGGATTCGCGGGTTCGCCGGCAATCAACTGATGTGGAGCCTGGCCGTGCCCAACCACGCCGCGCTGTTCGATCCGGCCATGGTAACGATGGATGCGGCGACGAAGGCCTACCACTTGCGCACAGGGCAGGCTGCCATGGCCTACAGTTCGCAGGCCGGCGGCCTGTTCACCCGGCTGGCGTCCGGCTCGCCGGACGATCTACCGGCGGGTCAGCGCGCCCTGTACGCCGGTGAAGAGAACCTGCGACGGCTGCAGCGCTTGCAGCAGGTCGCGCAAGCACAGGATCTGCCGGTCGGCGTGGTCGCACTGGCCTATCTGGTGTCACACCCTTTCCCGGCGTACGCGCTATCGGGATGCTCGAATACAGACCAGTTGCAGCAGAACCTGCGCGCCGGTGATGTTGAATTGGAGCCGGGTGCGCTGGAGTACCTCGAACACGGCCCGGACTAGGGCGTGTCTGACAAATGGCGCGGGATTTGCTGAATTTATGCGCGGAGGTGATGCTGTATGACGCGCCGTCGTGGCGAACTGACGGATCGGCAATGGGCCCAGTTGGCGCCCCTGCTGCCGCCCGAACGGCCCCAGAAACGCGGCCACCCGTGGCAGCCCCATCGTCAGGTCCTCCATGGCATATGGCATCTTGTGGCGCCTGCGCACCGGCGCCCCCTGGCGGGATATCCCCGCCCGCTACGGCCCCTGGCAGACCTGCTATGATCGCTATGTCCGCTGGCAGCAGCAGGGGCTGTGGACCCCGATCCTCCAGGCGTTGCAAGCCCAGCAGGACGCTGCCGGACGGCTGCACTGGGCCGCGGGCAGTCTCGATAGTACCATTGTCCGCGCCCATCAACATGCCGCTGGGGCGCCGGGTGGCCGCTGCGGCCCGCAGGCCGCAGCCCTGGGCCGCAGTCGCGGGGGCTTGACGACCAAATTCCATCTGCTCTGCGAAGGGCAAGGCCGCCCACTGGGCCTGCAGCTGAGTGCGGGCCCGGCCAGTGATAGTAAACACGTAGAGCCGACCCTGGATCGCGTGCGGGTGCCGCGCCCGGGCCGCCGGCGGCCGCGGCGCCGATATGTATGGGAGCCGGCCATGACCCCACCTCGCAAGGGGAGGCATCTGATGAGCTCGAAGCGGCCGGACAGTCACGCCGTCAACAGGTTGGTGCTATGATGAGGTGAAAGCTAACACACTCTTAGCTCGACTTTGCAAAGTCGAGCTAAGAACGGGGATACCCATATTCTGGTGTGATAGGAGGAGCCGTGGCTAATCGGACTAACGACATTCAGGTGACGCTGGAAATTGGACCCAAGGGCAAGAAGGTGGTGGCCGTGGCACCAGACTGGCCGGGTCTTGAGCGCGGGGCCAGGACCGGGGAGGCGGCGATCGAACGCTTACTCGCCTACGTTCCCCGCTATGCACCGGTGGCGACGCGGGCGGGGCTGGAGGCCGAGTTCGCGCCCAGCACGACCGGCACAACGAGCACGAACCGCAGCGCCGTCAACGTGGTCGAGCGCTATTCGGGCACCGGCTCAACCGACTTCTGGGGTATCTCGTTCGGGTTTTCGAGTATCGACCAGGGAGCCCTATCCGGCGAGACATTGGAGCGTGAATTGACGTTGCTGCGGGCGTGCTGGGTGTTTTTCGATGAGGTGCGCTGCCGCGTGTCGGCGGAGATGCAGCGGGGTCCGCGCGGCGGCGGGCGCGATCGGGACCGCATCGTCCGTCATACGCTGTTCACGGAGCAGGACTGGGCAAAGATGCTCGGCGTGCCTACTCCGCAGGAGGCTCAGGAGGCGCTGCTGACCGACGAGGGATTGAACGCGCATCGCGACGCCTATTGCACCGCCATTCGGGCGTTGCATTCACAGAACAAAATGGCCCGCAAGTGGCCCTTGCGGTACTTGATTCGGCATACCGCCTTTCACACACTCGACCACGCCTGGGAAATGGAAGACAAGGATCTGACTGCTAGATAAGCGCGAGAGAGCCGGCACACGCCAGTCACGCCAGTCGGCCATCAGCACCGGTCAGCAGTCGAATACCCACCAGCAGATGCTGTTTCGCACCCGCTGATCGTCCGGGACCAGATCGCAACGCGCATCCGGCAGCTGGTCGCGCTGCCCGCATCTTACCGCGCGGCAAGAGTTGCTGCTGGCTGTGTAAATCTGTGTCCGCGCTGCGGGCAAGGTCGGGCGAAAGCAGCGCGGTCCCTAAATGGGGGCCCGCGTGCGCTCAGTTCTGACGCACCCTTCTTTGGGGTTTACTCGACCCGATGATAAGTTACGTCCAGATCCGGCTCCCAGGATACACCGTCTTTCGATAACTCGCCTTTACCGACTATCGTATTCCCGCCATCGCCAATAACAGCTTGATAGCGTTGGGAGAAACCTGGAGCATTCCTCCACCACTTCCAGATATTGTTCTGCAGCGTAACTTCATACTTTCTGGAAATACCGCGCTCATCAAAGGTGAGCATGTAGTATTCCGCTGCAGCATCGTCGCTGCCCAATATGGCGATCGTGCGGGGAAAGCGCGGATCATCAATCTCGGAGCGCATCAGCAAAAATGCGCCGTTCTCGAACCATTCGAACGAGGTATGACCGTGGAGAACCGTATCCGGGTCCAGCCCGTGGGTGCCAGTGGTAGTCCAGCTGCCAATCAGCACGCTAAAGGGTTCCAGGGCGGGGTTTGGTCGGGATGCTTCTTGCCGCGAATGGTGGTTCATAAACTCTCCCGTGGTATTGGTTTTGCCGCTAAAACGGTGCTGGCGACTTCGCACAGCCGTGCTAGTTATGCACCACGGACACCGCAAACGCAGCCTGCAACCATAATGGATTGGCAGAGTAGCCGGCACCGGCCCACGATCCGTGCCTGCAGGCACCTCCCTCGGCCACCAGCGGTTGCATCGATCGCGATCATCTATACTATAAGCCATCCATTGTAAATTTGCACGGAAGTTTTACACCTTAAAATAAAATGGAAGAACGTAATCTACCAACGCGCTAGTGTGGGAGGAGAAGCAGATGAAGGAGATACCAGTCAGCATACTCACCGAGGCGATAATCACCCTGCTGACCGAGGCCTACCTGGGTCCGCCCGACCCGACGGCGACCTGGTTCATCGATAACGAACCCGACGCCGGGCTTCTGGGGCTCTTGCGCGATGTTACGGCAGACGAAGCCTCTCAGTCGGTGGACGGCACGGGTAATCCGGGCACCACCATCGCCTCGCATACCGAGCATCTTCACTGGAGCCTGGCCAACATGAACCGGGCGCTGAGCGGCGGCGAATTCGGCCAATGGAGCGCAAGCTGGAACCTGAAAGAGGCCAATGCCGCCGCATGGGATCGGCTCCGTAGCGCGCTGCGTCGCGAATTCGAGCTGCTTTGCGTGGGGCTGCGCCACCAGCCGGAGATCGACCCCCAGTACCTGACCGGCGGCCTCGCCCTGGCGGCTCATGCGGCGTACCACCTCGGCACGATCCGGCAGATGAAGGAACGCGTGCGGGGCTAGCCGACCGGCGAATCCGGGCAGCCGACGCCGGCGGGCCGCGGCTGCCTGGGCGATCCGTTGTCCCGGATCCAAGGGAAGGAGCACTCATATGGCGACCAATCCACCCAAACGGCACGAGCAAACTC
>DASSGZ010000072.1:0-11090 GCA_035693165.1 Chloroflexia bacterium
AGGCTGCCGCGGCGATGGTGGGGTCGCCCATGCACGACGCCTATACCGCCGCCGCGCCGCGCCCAGAAGACTGGTCCGTGCTGGTGGATAAGACGGGGCAACTGCTGCGCCAGGATTACGACTGGAGCGCGGGCGTGGCTACCCTTCCGATGCCCACGCTGATTGTGGTCGGCGACGCCGACAGCGTGCGCACCCAGCACGCCGTGGACATGTACGGCCTGCTCGGCGGCGGCCAGGCGGACGGTGCGATGGGCGGCCTGCCGCGCGCCCAGCTTGCCATCCTGCCCGGCACGACCCATTTCACGATCCTGGACCGCCTGGATCTGCTGCTGCCGATCCTCCTGCCTTTCTTCGACGCGCCTCTACCAGCCACCATGCCACAGGCCGGATAGCACCGGCCCCGCGAGGTACCTGCTATGTGCCGCAACATCAAACCGCTGTTCAACTTCGACCCGCCCGCCACCGAAGACGAGATTCGGGCGGCAGCCTTACAATTCGTGCGCAAGGTGAGTGGCTTCAACCAGCCCTCGCAGGCTAACGAAGCCGCCTTCCTCGCCGCCGTGGACGCGGTGGCGGACGCCGCAGGCACGCTGCTCAGCGCGCTGGCGACGAACGCTCCACCCAAAGACCGCGACGAAGCGGCGGCCAAAGCGCGCGCGCGCTCGGCGCAACGGTTCGCCCACTGACCCTCGGCAGTTACGGGAGTTCACCGCGAAGGCGCGAAGGACGCCAAGATTTTTGAGGGTTTAGGGATTTGTGTGAGCGATAGCCGCCATTCCCGGAAACCCTAAAACCCTTCGCGTGCTTCGTTCCTTCGCGGTGAACTCCGTTCGTAAACCCTTCGCGTCCTTCGCGTCGTCGCGGTGCAATGCGGTATAATGGCTTGCCGGCCGGTTGCCGGCAACAACGCGAGGAGCGCGCACCATGAGCACCGCACACGTCGATGTCTTGATTGTCGGGGCCGGGTTGTCCGGTATCGGCGCCGCGTATTATCTGCAAACCCGCTGCCCGGCGAAAAGCTATGCCATCCTCGAAGCCCGCGCGGCCCTCGGCGGCACCTGGGATCTGTTCCGCTATCCGGGCGTCCGCTCGGACTCGGACATGTATACCCTGGGCTACACCTTTCGCCCCTGGCGCGATGCCAAAGCCATCGCCGACGGCCCGGCCATCTTGAAGTACATCCGTGAGACGGCGGCGGAATACGGCATCGACCGCAAGATCCGCTTCGGCCACCAGGTGCGGCGGGCGACCTGGTCCTCGCGCGAGGCCCGGTGGACGGTGGAGGCCGAACGTAGGGGCGGCGGGGAGGTCGTGCGCGTCACCTGCAACTTCCTTTATATGTGCAGCGGCTACTACGACTACACCCAGGGCCACACACCCACCTGGCCCGGCATCGAGCAGTTCGGCGGGCGCATCGTGCATCCCCAGCAGTGGCCCAGCGATCTGGACTACGCCGGCAAGCGGGTGGTAGTCATCGGCAGCGGGGCCACCGCCGTCACCCTCGTCCCGGCGATGGCCGCGCAAGCCGCCCACGTCACCATGCTGCAACGCTCCCCGACCTACGTCGTGGCCCTGCCGTCCCAGGACGCTGTCGCCAACTGGCTGCGCCGCCGCCTGCCCGCCAAACTCGCCTATAGCCTGGCACGCTGGAAGGCGGTGCTGTTCGGGATGTACTTCTACAACCTCACGCGCCGGCGCCCCGCCGCCGTCAAACAGATGCTTGTGCGCATGGTGCAACAGCAGCTTGGCCCCGACTACGATGTTGCCACCCATTTCTCGCCTCGCTACAATCCGTGGGATCAGCGGCTGTGCCTGGTGCCCGACGCCGACCTGTTCGTGGCGATCAAGGCGGGGCAAGCCGCGGTGGTCACCGACGAGATCGCTACATTCACCCCCGCGGGCATCCGCCTGCGCTCCGGGGCCGAACTCTCCGCCGACATCGTGGTGACGGCCACCGGCCTCACCCTGAAGCTGCTGGGCGGGGTGCAACTGGTGGTGGACGGCGCCCTGGTGGACCTGGCGCGGACGATGAGCTACAAGGGGATGATGTACAGCGACATCCCGAACCTGGCGTCGGCCTTCGGCTATACCAACGCCTCCTGGACCCTGAAATGCGAACTGATCGCCCGTTACGTCTGCCGCCTGCTGAACTACATGGACCGGCACGGCTACCGCCAATGCACGCCGCGCCTGCAGGACCCGTCCATCGCCGCCGAACCGCTGCTGAACTTCACCTCGGGCTATGTCCAGCGCGCGCTCGCCACGCTGCCCCATCAGGGATCGAAGCGGCCCTGGAAGCTCTATCAGAATTACCTGCTCGACCTGCTGACCCTGCGCTTCGGCGCGGTGAACGACGGCACGATGGAGTTCCGGCGCCGGGACCGGCGGGCGGCGCGCCCGGCCCCGCGCGGCCCGGCATGGTAGCCCTCATGCGGCTGGCGAAGCACACGGCGGTGGTGACGAGGGCGGCGGGCGGGATCGGGCGCGCCATCGCGGTATCCCTGGCCCGGCGGCGCTGCCACCTCGCGCTGGCCGATATCAGGGGTTCGAACCCCCGACCCTCTGTTCCGAAGTGCCCAGAGCCAGGGTCCATCCTGATCCAATGCTTCTAATTTTATCCTTGTGTTAGCTTTTACTTTCCAGGGTTGTCCATCCATTACTGTAGGGTTCTTCGCGCTTGGCTGTCAGGGTGGCTGTCAAAACTGACGAAGTTCAATTCGCGTAACACTTAAATATACATGAAATAGTTTTCGCTGCTAATCTTGAGTTAGGAACGGCAGGCACTCAATAGATCCAAAGACCCGAGCCTTATATGGGAGCCAACGGCGGAGTCTCGATCAAGGCAGGCTCTCTCAAGAGTCAAGGGGTCGCTGTGTCCATGAGCGCCGGCGGCGTGCAGCGGAACGCAGTGGATGGCCCGGCGAGGGTTGGAAGAAGCACGACAATTCGCAAGCCGTGGCGATTGTACTCATCAGGAGGCGGTGAAATATCTTCCTACTGACCGGAGTAGAGTCACGGGCATACGGAGCCAGGCATGACCCCTTACCGCAGGCGCTCACGGTCTTGCTCGGCGGAGCGTTCGCTAGCAGGTTATGACTGCATTCTAGTGCAAAACCCGAGCACAAGTTCCATATTCGGTACTTGACAAACGAGTGAATATTGGTTAGATTATTAATCGAGCCTTATTCTATAGGACATAGTCGTCTCCTGATAAACCAACTCTATATTGATGCCGGCCTGGTCGACTGCCCACCGCAGCGCGGTCTCACCGGCACTATCGTCCTGCCGGCAGGCAGCCCGCAGGCGACAGGGTCTTCGAACATAATCCAAGAGTGGGTTGGCGCACAACATCCTCGCGGAGTGCTCGCCGACACACCAAACCGGCGAATCCGGCAGCAAGCCTTCTTTCTGTTATGTGCCCAGCGAAGGGCCGGCATGCTTGCTGTAGAATCCGTGGACGGCGGCGCGGCCAGGGCGGGCGCGGGCACTGGAAGAGCGATCGGGATGGCGCGGCTCAGAGTAAAACCGATCAGTCCGAGTAGCCGCAGCAGGAGGATACCGAGAAGGCGGGCCATAGCAGTCTCCTTCGACCGGCGATGCCGGCGCGATTCAGATGGCGCCCGCGGACGATACGCGGGGGCGAGATACGTCCCGGCCCACTTTATCAAAGGTTGGGCGGTTTTGCAACACTGCCGCGGTTGCCCCCCACGCCACAGCGGCACCGAGACTCCTGGGCGTCGCGTGACCGCACTCGATATGGAGAGCACCAAAAAGCCAGCATTGTCGTGGGCGGCTGGGCCAATCCTACCTGACGGACCCCAAAGCGGCCTTTAGCATCCACTATGCCGCGGTCCCGCTGCCACTGGGTAAAACCGGGACCAGGGTCACGACGTTGGGCTACGCCGGCTGGGGCACCGCGGCGCAGAGTAAGTTCCCCAAGGCCGCCGCCGCGCTCGTGCTGTTCCTCACCAGCCGCGCGAACGAAGAGGCGATCCTGCAGACCGGCTTTGCCTTGCCCTCGCTGCGGGGCATGCAGAACGATCCCTTCTTCCAAGGTTCCAGCCCCTTGAGCAAGATCGCCAAGCTGCTATACACGGGGGCGAGTTACGGCGTGCCGGGCGTTTGGGGTGGCCCGGCCACCCCGCGGATCCAGCAGGCCCTCAACGCGGCGACCGAGCGTGTCTTTGCCGGGATGCAGACCAGCCGGCAGGCGCTCGACCAAGCCTGCCAGGAGATTGATGCGGCGCTGGCCGCGGTTCCGTAATCCCCGATGGGTGCTGGAACGGGGCCAGGTGCGGCCTGGTGCACACCCAAGCCGCGCTGCTTGAGAGTTGGGTCGATTGGCTATAATTGATCTATGTCTGCGCCAGTTTTAGCCACGAAACTCTATATCCCCCCACCGCGGCCTAAAGAGGTCCTCCGCCTCCACCTGCTCGCGCGGCTGAACGAGGGGCCACACCGCAAACTGACCCTCATCGCGGCCTCTGCCGACTGCGGGAAAACAACGCTGCTCAGCGCCTGGGTCGCCGAGTGCCACCAGCTCGTGACCTGGCTGTCGCTGGACGAGGGGGATAGCGATCCGGTCCGCTTTCTGACCTACCTAGTCGCGGCTTTGCGAACGATTGCTCCGCATATTGGCGCAGTGGTGTTAGGGTCGCTCCAATCCCCGCCGCCCCCGCCTCCCGAGGCCCTGCTGACCGTACTGCTCAATGACATCACCCTCCCCCATCACTTCGTCCTCGTCCTCGACGACTACCACGTGATTAATTCCCCGGCGGTGGATGATGCCCTTACCTTTTTGCTGGAGTACCTGCCGGCCCAGATGCACCTGGTCATCGCCAGCCGGTAGGACCCCCCGCTACCCCTGGCCCGGAGCCGGGCCAGGGGTCAATTGACCGAACTGCGCTCCGGCGATTTGCGGTTTAGCCCTTCCGAAGCTTCCGAATTTCTCCAGGCGATGAATCTCAACCTCGCGGCCGACGAGGTCGCCGCCCTCGAAGCCCGCACCGAAGGCTGGATTGCCCGCTTGCAATTAGCCGCGCTCTCCCTGTAGGGCCACCCGGATAAGCCGGGGTTCATCCGGGGATTCGCGGGCGACCACCGCTACATCGCGGACTATCTGGTCGCCGAGGTCCTGCAGCGACAGCCCGAAGCTATCCGCCGCTTCTTACTCCAGACCGCCATTCTCGACCGGCTGTGCGGTCCGCTGTGTGTGGCCGTCACCGGCCAGCAGGACGGCCACGCGCGCCTGGCGGCCCTGGAGCGCGGCAACTTCTTTATCGTGCCACTGGATGACAGGCGCCAGTGGTATCGCTATCACCACCTCTTTGCCGAAGTTCTCACTTCGCATTTGTGGGCGGAGCAGCCCGATCAGGTCGCGACGCTGCACCGGCGCGCCAGCGCGTGGTACGAGCAGCAGGGGGCGGCCGAGGCGATCCGCCACGCGCTGGCCGCCGGCGATTTCGCCCGAGCGGCGGACCTGGTCGAGATCACCGCGCCGGCCATGCTGAGGAGTAGACAGGAGGCCGCGTTGCTGGGCTGGCTCAAGGCACTCCCCGACGAGCTGGTCCAGAACAGGCCTGTGCTCAGCGTTGGCTATGCCCGTGCGTTATTGAGTAGCGGCGAGTTCGATGGCGTTGAGACCGGGCTGCGGGACGCGGAACAGTGGCTGGACCCGCCGGCAGACAGGCATGCGCGAGTAGACGCCCCAGCGGCGGCGATGGTCGTGGATGAAGAGGAATTTCGCCGTCTACCGGGTGCGATCGCGGTTGCTCGTGCGGGACGGGCCCTGGCGCTGGGCGATGTGCCCGCCACCGTGACATACGCCCGGCGGGCGCTCGAACTCATAGCTGAGGACGACTATCTCGGGCATGGCTCGGCAGCGGCACTGCTGGGACTCGCCTCCTGGCCGAGCGGGGATCTAGAGACAGCCCACCGGTCGTATGCCACCGGCATGACGAGTTTGCAGAAGGCCGGGAACCTCTCTGACGCAATCGGTTGCACAATGGCCCTGGCTGACATACGGATTGCGCAAGGTCGTCTCCGCGAGGCCATGCGTACATACGAACACGCGTTGCACCTTGCGACGGAGCAGCACCCGGAGGGTACCCGCCCTCTGCTGCGGGGCATGGCAGACATGTACGTGGGCATAAGCGAGCTACAGCGTGAGCGTGACGATCTGCAGGCCGCCACGCAGCACCTGGTGCGCAGCAAGGAGCTGGGCGAGCACACCGGCTTACCGCAAAACCGCTATCGCTGTCGCGTCGCAATGGCACGCATACGGGAGGCCCAGGGCGATCTGGACGGCGCGCTAGAGCTGCTGCACGAGGCCGAGCGCCTGTATGTGAGTGACTTCTTCCTCAATGTGCGGCCTGTTACGGCATTGAAGACCCGGGGGTGGGTCGCGCAGGGTCCGTTGGGAGAGGCCCTCGACTGGGCGCGGGAGCGAGGCCTGTCCGTGGAAGACGATCTCAGCTACCTGCGCGAGTTCGAGCACCTCACCCTGGCCCGAGTGCTGCTGGCCCGCTATAAGAGCGAGCGTGCAGACCGCTCCATACTTGAGGCAATGGGACTACTGAGGCGCCTCCGGACGGCGGCGGAAGAAGGCGAGCGGACGGGTAGCGTCATCGAGATCCTGGTGTTGCAAGCGCTCGCTCCGCAGACCCAAGACAACATTCCCGCTGCGCTCATGCCGCTGGAACGCGCCCTGGCGCTGGCCGAGCCGCAGGGTTACGTCCGCATCTTTATTGATCAAGGCGCACCCATGGCGCAACTGCTGCGCGCCGCCGCCGCTCGCGGAATCGTGCCGGCCTATATAGGCCGGCTGCTGGCCGCATCTGCGTCTGCGCAACAACCGAGCGCGGGCGAAGCTGATCGCCCCACTGCCCCCGTTGCGCAGCCCATGATCGAGCCGCTAAGCCAGCGTGAGCTTGACGTTCTCCGCTTGTTCAAAACCGAGCTTTCGGGACCGGAGATCGCCGATGCCCTCATGATCGGCTTGAGCACGGTCCGCACCCATTCCAAGAGCATCTACAGCCAACTCAACGTCACCAGTCGCCGGGCGGCCGTCAACCGGGCAGCAGAGCTGGATTTGATATAGCCACGCAAAAGCGTTGCCCGCGCACGCATGCACTGAGCCCTGCCAAATAGACCAGCATTTCATTACGGCCTGGCAGGGCTTTTGTTCTGCCAGGCCACCGGCCCCAGATCTCCCCATATCAATCCCTACATGTGGGGAAGACAGCTCCCCACATTAATTCCTATAGTGTGATTGTGATTGAAGACGAGAACGAACGCGACGACCTGGAGCTTCAACTAATCTTGGCCGAGATCAGTTCCTGCCCAACCCGTTCGACGGAGGGTGGCGTGATGGCCAGCTTGGACTGCTGTTCTGTCTGTTGGCTCATGGCTTGCTCTACCCGCCAGAGCTCACCAACTGATCCACCTCCATGAGCGGCAGGGGCGGTCCGAAGTAATACCCTTGCCCGAATCTACATCCCAAGCGGCGCAACTGCTCCAGCTCTGTCGGGGTTTCGATGCCCTCCGCAACCACTGTGAGCTGCAAAGCCTGCCCGAGGTTGAGCACCGCTTGCACAATCGCCTGATTCTCTGCGCCAATTCCTAAGCCGCTGATGAACGTGCGATCGATCTTCAGCGTGTCCACCGGAAACCGCTTGAGGTAGCTCAGGCTCGAGTAGCCGGTGCCAAAGTCGTCAATAGCCAGACGTACCCCTAGAGCTTTGAGTTGACTGAGCGTGTTCGTGGCCTCTTGAGCATCCGCCATCACCACTTGTTCGGTGATCTCCAATTGCACTCCCTGCGGATCAACCTGCGTCTGCGCCAAGACTGCGGCTACCTGCTCTACCAGCCCCGGGTGCTGGAATTCCCGCGCCGAGAGATTGATCCCGATGACCAACGGCGAGGTTCCCGGCGCTTGTTGCTGCCACCGCTGTGCTTGGCGGCATGCCTCGCCCAACACCCACTGCCCCAGTGGACGGATCAACCCCGTCTCCTCGGCCAGGGGGATGAACACGCCGGGGGCGAGTAGGCCCTGCTCCGGGTGGCGCCAGCGGACGAGGGCCTCCAGTCCAACCAGCCGACCGGTTGCTAACTCCACCTTCGGCTGATAGTACACTACGAACTCGTCACGCTCGAGCGCGCGCTGCAATTGCCCTTCCAACTCCAAGCGCTCCACTGCGTGGGCATTCATCTGCTCATCAAAGACCTCATAGCAGGCTTTGCCCTTATTCTTAGCGCGATACAAGGCTACGTCGGCATCGCGGAGCAGTGTGCTCGGGTGATCCTGCGCCGACTGACTAAAAACGATACCGATACTGGTCGTGATGAACAGCTCCCGCCCGCCGAGGGCGAACGGCACACCTAGCGCGTCGAGGATCCGCTCGGCAACGGCCGTGGTGCCTCGGACACTGGTCAGGTCTTCCAGCAAAATCACGAATTCGTCCCCGCCAAAGCGGGCGAGTGTATCTTCCTGCCGCAGGCAGCCTCGGAGCCGCCGGGCCACGGCGACGAGCAGTTGATCCCCGACGTCATGACCGAGGCTATCGTTGATCACCTTGAAGCGATCCAGGTCGAGGAACAACACAGCCAGCGCGGCAGCCCCGCGCTGCTGCCGGGTGAGCGCGTGCTCCAGCCGGTCCAGAAACAACGTCCGGTTGGCCAGGTCGGTGAGCGCGTCATGAAAGGCCTGGTAGTGGAGTTGCGCTTCGACCTGCTGGCGCTCGGTGATGTCATGCACAATCGAGTAGAGTAATCGACGTCCACGGAGCAGGACCGACCCGGCATAGATCTCGACCTGACGGATGCCGCCGGAGGCGAGTTGGTGCGGCCCGGCAAAAAAGTAGCTATCCGGCGGAGACAAGGCGGGGGCCAGGGTAGCCCCACTTTGCGGGGCGGGGCTGAGATCGGTCAGGCGTAGGCGCTGTAATTGGTCGGTAGCGTACCCGTAGAAGGCGCACGCGGCGGGGTTGGCGGCGACAATCGCCCCGGAATCAGGATCCACGAGTAACTTGGGGGCGGGATGGTTCTCAAACATCTGGCGGTAGAGCGCTTCGCTTTCGCGGAGGGCGGCTTCTGTGCGCTGGTGTTCGTGGAGGGCTGTTTGCAAAGCCGTGTTGGTTTGGATCAGGACGCCATGCTGCTGCTGCAGCGCGGCGAGACTATCATCGATGACTCGATTCGTGAGCCAGGCGAGCGCCGCCATTGCTAACAACAGCGGAAGCACGGCCAGGGTACATAACAAGACCACCTGCGGCTGGACGGTGCGGTAGGTGCCGACCACCATGATCGGGCTATAATAATAGTACCACAAGGTGAGGCCGATCAGGAGGGCCGTAACCGACAGCACCAAGCGTGGCGTGAGAAAGAGACCGGCCGTCGCGATGACGACAGCAAAGAGGGCGGGATAGATCAGTGCTTCACCGCCGAGATCGGGGATATAGGCCGCTTGCAGGATGACCAATGTGATGAGTATCAGCAACCCCAGCGCTGCCAGCGTCACCTGCCCTCGGCGATTCAGCCCATAGAGCCCGCCCAGCAGCATCACGGCGAGGACATCCACGAGCAGGGCGTTCAAGGACGGAACCCGGTGCACACTCAAGCTGATCGCTAACGCCATGGTGAGCAGGATAAACCCCAGCAAGAGCCGGCTTAACCAGCGGCCTTTGTGGGCGGTCGCCGCCTCCAGGGCCGCACAGTAAGACAAATATTCCAATAGTCGCACAACAGCTCCGTATCGGCAGTGCCACGCCCACCCAAGGCACTTCGCATCATACGCCGGAGACCAGCTGGTCTCGGCTGCTGGGGTACCTATTGGACTAGAGCGTAGCTGTGGGGTAGTCATCGGAAGGATATCAACCCAACTCTCGTGGTCATTTCATCTCGACTGATTGCTGCCGCAGTTCATCCGGCTACCGGGGCGGTTACCCTGTCATTCTTCTGGCGAGCCAGGGTGCCGACGACGTAGCCGGTGGTGGTAATCAGCAATCCGGCGACTATAGCGCCCGCACGTCCCACACCGGCCAGGTCGCCGTGCCGGATTACATCACCCAGCCCGCGCAGCACCCCCGCCGGCATGGTGCGCAGGGTATAGACCCGCTCGGAGGCCAGCCCATCGTGCGCGCCGACAAATCCGGCTACCTGCGCCTTAGAAAGCCCTTCGGCATAGCAGCGAGCACGGAAGTAGGCCAGCGTACCCCGTCGGCCCGGCACACGATGGGCTACCTGGGCGGTGGGAACATAGAGCAGCACCTGGGCCGGCTGGTTTTGCTTGGCCCGGATGCAGATCTCTGTCTCTTCGCAGCCGACGGGCCGGGAGCCGACACGGCCGATTTCGCTACGGAATCCGCCGATAGCGGCAAACACTTCCCGGCGAAAGGACATGTTGCACCCGATCAGGTTGCGTACCGGGCTGGTCACTTCAGGCATACCTCGATAGGTGCAGCCCACCACCCATTGGAACTCGGCGGGGAACCAGTGGGGACGGCCGGCTTCCCAAAGCGGAGCAATCAGGCCGCCCACTCCCATCACATTGGGCCGGGTATAGGCGTTTGCCAACTGTGCGAGCCAATCGGGGGCGGCTACGGCATCGTCGTCCAAAAAAGCCAGGATCGCGCCTTGTGCCGCGGCGATACCGCTGTTGCGTGCGCCCGACAGACCCCGGATCTCGCGGTTTTCGATAACCCGCAACGCGGGGTGATAGGCATGCAGCCGATCTTGAAGGGCCTGGTTGTGATCGACGACGACAATAATTTCGCGGGCGGGAAGGGCCTGAGCCTGCACCGAGGCGATGGCAGCCAGCAGATCATTCCAGCGTTCCTCAGTATGCGCGCAAATAATCACGGATAGATCTTGATTGCCCATGTTCATTCTTTTCCTCCCCATCAGGCGTATTGAATCTGCTGTGTCTGAGCTCAGAAGGCTAGTAAACCGCGCGGGGGCGGGGTCAGGCGGCGGGCGTGAGCGGGCGGGCGTCAGGGACCTGGGGCAGCAACCGCTCGCGGCACAGCGTCTTGAGCACCCGCCAGCCGTCCGGCACGGTCCGTAGATTGCTGGTGCCATGCACTCGCGGGGCC
>DASSGZ010000073.1:0-3496 GCA_035693165.1 Chloroflexia bacterium
CGGCCTGGGCGCTGCTGCCCGCCGCCTGGCTGCCCTGGCGCATCGCGCCCGAGGCCGGCGCGGTGGGCATCGGGGTGGTACGCGAACTGGTCGGCTTCAGCAAGTGGATGGTCGTCTCGACCTTCGGCTCGATCCTGGCCGCGCAGGGCGACCTGATCCTGCTGGGGCGGCTGGCGAGTCCGGGCGTGGTCGGCGTGTACTCGGTGGCGCTGACCCTGGCGATGCGGCTGGACACCCTGAACCAGAGCCTGATCACCGTGCTGATGCCGCGCGCCAGCCGGTTGGCCGGCGCGGCGGCGGTGCGCGGCTACACGCGCCAGGTGCTGCGCGGGGCGCTCATCCTGGCCGCCGGCCTCGGCGCGGTGGCGCTGCTGGCCCAGCCGCTGATCGCCCTGCTCTACGGCGCGCGCTATGCGGGGACGGGCGGACTGTTCCTGGCCCTGCTGGTCGTCGTCCTGTTCGACCTGATCACCAGCTCGCTGTTCCTGGTGGCCTTCCCGCTCAACCGGCCCCGCGTGCTGGCCGCGTCCGACTGGCTGCGGGTGATGGTGCTGGGCGGGGTGGGCTGGCTGCTCATCCCCGGCTATGGCGGGTTCGGCGCCGCCGCCGCGCGGCTGGGCAGCCGGGTGGCCGGGGCGGCCTACACCTGGTGGGCGCTGCGCCGGGCCGTGCGCGCTGCCGAGTCGCCGGACTCCAACCCGGCGGCGGCCAGCAAATGGGCCTCATAAGCGGCGGCCTGCGCGTCCCAGGTGAACCCGCGGGCGTGCGCAGGTCCCTTGGCGGCCCACTCGCGCCGCAACACCGGGTCGCGCAGCAGGCGGATCAGCGCGGCGACCCAGGCCGCGTCGTCGTCCACCGGCAGCAGCCAGGCCGCTTCGCCCAGGCTCTCGCGCAACGCGGGGATGTCGGAGGCCAGCACCGGCAGACCCGCCGCCAGCGCCTCCAGCGGCGCGATGCCGAAGGTCTCGAACTGCGACGGGAAGACATACAGGCTCGCCGTGCGCAGCCGGGCCAGGAGCGCGTCGTGCGGCGAGGCGCCGGGCAAGTAGACCACATCCGTTAGTCCGGCGTCCGCGACGGCCTGCTGCAACGCCGCTCGCTGCGTGCCGTCGCCAATCAACGTGAGCCGGGCGCCGGGCACGGCGGCCTGCACCTGGGGCCACCACTCCACCAGCTTTTCGGCGCGCTTCGGCCCCGGCCAGTCGAGGCGCCCGCTGAAGATCGCCTCCGGCGGATCCGCAGTCACGCCCGGTGCCGGGCCGACGGCGATCCACTCGGCGCGGATGCCGGGCGGCACCACGCCGTCGATTGGTGGTAGATCCATCCCGGCCCGCATCCCCGTGTAATGATCCGCCACCATGTGGCTGATGGCGATCATGCGCGCGAAGCGGCCCCGCGCCAGCCGCCGGGCGTCGATGGCGCCGGGATAGTAGTAGACGACCGGCACAGCCAGTTCGCGCGACGCGGCCACCGCCTCTACTTCAAAGAACGCAGCGACAACCTGGCTGCCCTGCAACTCCCGCCGGATCGCGGGCCGGCGCCGGGCCACCGCCCAGAAGGTGCGCGCCTCGACGATGGAGGGATGAGCGCCGCGCATCCGGCCCAGCAGCCGCGCGGGCCACGATCCCTGCCCCAGCATCGGCACGGTGCGCACCCGGTAGGGCGCCTGCCCGTCCCGCAGATCGCGATGCAACCGCGCCCCCGGTCCCACCCCCGTTACCAGCGTCACCGTATGCCCGCGCGCCGCCAGCGCCGCCGCGAACTCGCGCGCAATCGTCTCCAGCCCGCCCACGCGGCTCCCCGCCGCCGCCATCAGCATCGCCACTCGCATAGCCGCGAGTTTACGGGACGCTGGGGGGCGTGTCAACCGGGGCGAGTGATCAGGGGTCGGTGGTCAGTGATCAGTAATCGGCGGGCGGGGGGCAGTGCATGTCACTCTGAGCGCAGCGGAGAGTCTCCGCGCCCCGCGTCCGTGTCACTCTGAGCGCAACGAAGAGTCTCGGCTTGTCCCGAACGAGACGGAGATTCTTCGCTGCGCTCAGAATGACATATACTGACCACTGATCACTGACCCCTGACCCCTCGTCGCACTTGACCGCGGGCGGCCGGTGCCGTATCATCGCGCGTATGCAGAAGAGAGTGAGCGCGGCGCCGCCCAGGCGGCCCTGGTGGAAACACGCGGCGGGGCGGGCGCTGAAGCGCGGGCTGGCCTGGCGCTACCGGCACTTCCGGCCCGACAGCGAGCCGCCGCGCTGGGCGCGGGTGGCGGGGCTGCGCCTGCACGTGGATCGGGCGGTGTTCAATCCGGAGATGCACTTCACCAGCGGCTTCCTGGCGGGCTACCTGGCGCGGCCCGATGTAGTATCGCCGGGCGGACGCGTGCTCGACATGGGCACGGGCAGCGGCGTGGGCGCCATCGCCGCGGCGCGGGCGGGGGCCGGGCAGGTGGTGGCCGTGGACATCAATCCCGCCGCCGTGGCTTGCGCCGCGGGCAACGCCCACCGCTATGGACTGGCGGGCCGTGTGGACGTGCGCGCGGGCGACCTGTTCGCGCCGGTCGTGGGCGAGCAGTTCGACCTGATCCTCTGCAATCCGCCCTACTTCCGAGGCACGCCGCGCACCCTGGCCGACGCCGCTTTCCTGGGCGGCCCGCAATACGAGTGGCTGGACCGCTTCGCGGCGGAGGCGGGCGCGCATCTGGCGCCGGGCGGGCGCATCCTGGTCGTGCTGGGCGACGCCGCCGACGTGCCCGCGCTGCTGGCCCGGCTCGCGGCCCCCGGCTGGCGCATCGCCGAGGTTGCCCGCCGCGACCTCTGGATGGAGATGCTCTACATCTACGCCCTCACACCCCGCGCGGAGGCTGCGGGATGAGCCGCGCGGGCGGGGCGCTGGCGGCGATCATGCTGGTGGGCCTGGCGATCCGGCTCTCCGGGCTGACCAGCTACGGCATCTGGTTTGACGAGAGCTACCATATCGCGCTGGTGCAACTACCCAGCGTGGGCGCGATGCTCGACGCCGTGCTGTCAAACCCGCCGTCGGACCCGCTCTATGTGTTGCTGCTGCGGCCCTGGGTGGTGCTGTTCGGGCACGGCGACGGGGCGGTGCGCGCCCTATCGGTGGGCCTGAGCACGGCCACGCTGCCCGCCACCTACTGGCTGGGCCGCTCACTGACCGGACCGCGCGTGGGCTTGCTCGGCGCCGCGTTGCTCGCCGTCTCCCCCTACGCCGTGGAACTGGGCCAGGAGGCGGCGCTGTACGCGCTCGCCGCGTTGACCACGACGCTGGCCCTGGCTGCCGGATGGCACTGGTGGCGCACCGGGCAGGGCGCGCGCCGCTACCTCGCCCTCGGTGTCATCGCCATCTACAGCCATTACGTCGTCGCCGCCATCCTGGCCGGGTTTGCCCTGCTGGTGCTGCTGCCGGGCGGCGGGCCGCGGCAGGTATCCCGGCGCGCCTGGCTCACCGGGCACGCCGCCATCGGCGCCGCCTGGCTGCC
>DASSGZ010000074.1:0-13841 GCA_035693165.1 Chloroflexia bacterium
CGCGGCTGGTTACGCTGGTCGGCCCGCCCGGCATCGGCAAGACCCGCCTGGCCCTGGCCGCCGCCCACCGCCTGCACGAGGAGTTCGCGGATGGCGTCTGGTTTGTGGAGCTTGCCCCCCTCACCGACCCCGCCCTGGTCGTGCCCACGCTCTTCACCGCTCTCGGCCTGTCTGAGCGCTCTGGCCCGGCCCTCCTCACCCACCTGACGGGCTTTCTCCAGGACAAGCAGATGCTGCTGGTGCTGGACAACTTCGAGCACCTGTTGGCCGCCGCCGAGGTGGTGGATGCGCTGCTGAAAGCCGCGCCCGCGCTCAAGGTGCTGGCAACCAGCCGCACACCGCTGCGTGTTTACGGCGAGAAGGAGTTTCCGGTCCCCGCCCTGCCCGTGCCGCCCGACACCCAGGCAGCGCCGCACGACCTGGGGCAGTACGAGGCGGTGCGCCTATTTGTAGAGCGGGCGCGCGATGTGCTGCCCGAATTCGCCCTCAGCGCGGCGAACGCCTCCGCCGTAGCCGCCATCTGCGCCCGGCTGGACGGGCTGCCGCTGGCGATTGAACTGGCCGCGGCGCGCATCCGGCTCTTTCCCCCGCCGCCCTGCTGGCCCGGTTGGAGCGCCGGTTGCCGCTGCTGACCGGGGGCGCGCGCACCCTACCGGCCCGCCAGCAGACGTTGCGCGCCGCCATTGCCTGGAGCTACGACTTATTGGACGAGGGGGAGCAGCGGTTGTTCCAGCGGCTGGCCGTGTTCCAGGGCGGGGCGACGCTGGAAGCCATTGCAGCCGTCTGCAACGCCGACTGCGATCTGGACGTGCTCGCTGGGGTCGAGGCGCTGGTCAGCCAGAGCTTGCTGCAACAGCGCGAGGGGCGCAACGGAGAGGCGCGCTTCTGGATGCTGGAGACCATTCAGGAGTTCGCGCGCGAACAACTGGCGGCCAGTGGGGAAGGCCCGCTGCTATGCGAGCAGCATCTGTCATACTTTCTGGCGCTGGCCGAGGCTGCCGAGCCGGAGTTGCGCGGACCGCAGCAGATAGCCTGGTTGCATCGGCTGGAGGCCGAGCACGACAATCTGCGGGCGGCGCTGAGGTGGGCGATCGACAGTCTGGAGATAGAGACAGGGTTACGACTGGCTGGGGCCTTAGGCTGGTTCTGGTACACACATGATGCTTTCAGTGAGGGGCGAGCATGGCTGGCGAGTCTCCTGGCACTCCCTGCAAGCCGCGGCGTCACAGCGGGCGCACGGGTTAAGGCACTCAATGCAGCCGGCGCGCTGGCGTTCTCGCAGGGCGACTACGCTTCGGGAACGCCTTTGCTCGAAGCCAGCATGGTTCTGGCCCGCGAGGTCGGGGACGACATGGGAATCGCTTGGGCGCTCCTCAACTACGCGTTTATGGCACGCCTTCAGGGCGATTATACTCAGGCCATTGTCCTGTCTGAGCAGAGCCTCAGGCTGTATCGCCAAATAGGCGACCGGTGGGGCATGGCCGCGTCGCTCTGGAACTTAGGGGACGTGATGAGGAGTCAGGGGAACTATGAACAGGCGACAGCGCGCAACGACGAGTGCCTCATGGTCTGGCAGCAGGCGGGGGACAAGCGCGGGATGGCGTTCGCCCTTCACAATCAAGGGTTAGTGGCCCAGCACCAGGGCGACTACGATCGAGCGAGTGCTCTGCTCGGGAAGAGTTTGCTTCTGTTCCGCGAGCTAGGAGAACAATGGGGCATTGGGTGGGCAGGTTCTGAGCTCGGGCGCGTCGCGCTGCATCAGGGCGATTATGAGCAGGCGGCAGTCCTGTTGGAGGAAAGCCTTGCGCTGATGCGGAAGTTCGACGACAAGAAGGATAGTGCCTTAGCACTCATCGTGGAGGGGAACAGAGCCTTCAAACAAGGCAACTACGGGCGAACGGTACTGCTTAACGAGGCGAGCCTGAGGCAATGTCGGGAATTGGGCGATAAGTGGAGGACGGCTGCAGGTCTGGAGGGATTAACCGCAGCAGCCGGAGTGCAGAGCCAATCAGAGCGAGCGGCGCGGCTGTGCGGAGTCGCTATGGCGTTGCGCGAAGCCATAGTCGGGATCCTTGCTGCCAGGCGAACGCCCCGTGCATGAGCGTACACCGGCCACCGCACGGACTCAACTGGACGAAGCGCTATGGATGGCGGCGTGGGCCGAGGGGCAGGTCTTCACGCTGCCGGAGGCGTGAGCGTACGCGGCAGGTTAACAGCCCGGTCCCTGATTCTATCACAGACAGACAACGCGGGCCGGGAACTTGTGCTGCTCAATATTCTTTCACGCGCGATCTACCAGGCTGACCACGCGCCACCTGACGGCTGTTAGCTGACCACTCTCAGTGGCGGAAATGCCGCTGGCCGGTGAAGACCATCGCGAGGCCCGCGGCCTCGGCGGCGGCCAGGACTTTGGCGTCGTTGAGCGAGCCGCCCGGCTGGATGATGGCGCTGACCCCGGCTTTGCCGGCCTCTTCCACGCCGTCGGGGAAGGGGAAGAAGGCGTCGGAGGCTAGGACGCTGCCCTCGGCCCGCCAGCCCGCGCGCTGCACGGCGATGCGCACGCTATCGACGCGGTTCGGCTGGCCGCCGCCGATGCCGACCACGGCGCGGTCCTTCGCCAGCACGATGGCGTTCGATTTGACGTGGCGGGCCACGCGCCAGGCAAAGACCAGGTCCGAGATCTCGTTGAGGGTCGGGCGGCGCGAGGTCTGCGGATGCAGCGGCACCTGCTCATCGCCGGCGATCTGGTCGGGCGTTTGCACCAGCAAGCCGCCGTCGATGGTGCGGAAGGACAGGTCCGCGCCGAAGGTATCGGGGACAGGCGGTTCGACCATGGGCACGGCCAGCAGGCGCATGTTCTTCTTGCCGCCCAGGATCGCCAGGGCCTCCGGGCTGAACTCGGGCGCGACGATGACCTCGAAGAAGATCGAAGTCAGCGCCTGGGCCAGGTCCTCGTCCACGGGCCGGTTGATGCCGACAATGCCGCCGAAGGCCGAGACCGGGTCGCCGGCCAGGGCCATGTCGAAGGCTTCGCGCACATCGTCGCGCGAGGCCACGCCGCAAGGGTTGGCGTGCTTGACGATGGCGACCGTGGGGCCGGCGAACTCGCGCACGATGGCGAGCGCCACGTCGGAGTCGAGCAGATTGTTGTAGGAAAGCTCCTTGCCCTGCAACTGGCGCGCGGCCCCGGCCAGGGTATCGGCGTGCTGGCCCTCGATGCGGTAGAGCGCGCCCTGCTGGTGGGGGTTCTCGCCATAGCGCAGATCTTGCACCTTTTGCAGGGCCAGGGTGGCGCGGGGCGGGAACAACTCGCCGGGACCGCGCAGGTACGTCGCCACCGCCGTGTCGTAGGCGGCTACGTGCTGGAAGGCGCGCGTCGCCAGGCGGCGGCGGGTCGCCTCGCTCACCGCGCCGTCGCGCTGCCACTCCTCCAGCACCGCGGAGTAATCGGCGGGATCGCACAGGACGATCACGGCGGGGAAGTTCTTGGCCGCCGCCCGCAACAGGCTCGGCCCACCGATATCGATCTGCTCCAGGGCTTCGGACAACGTGACATCGGGGTTCGCCACGGTCTCGCGGAACGGGTATAGGTTGGCGACCACCAGGTCAATCGGAGCCAGGCCGTGCGCTTCCAGTTCGGCCAGGTCGTCCGGGCGATCTCGCCGGGCCAGCAGCCCGCCGTAGACCGCGGGGTGCAGCGTTTTCACCCGGCCCTCCAGGATCTCCGGAAAGCCGGTCAGATCTTCGACCGCAGTCACCGGTATACCCGCGTCCTGCAGGTGGGCGCGGGTGCCACCGGTGGCATAGAGGGTCACGCCGCGGTCGACCAGGGCGCGGGCCAGATCAGCCAGGCCGGTGCGATCGGAAACACTCAGGATTGCTTGCATGCCTTCTCCTTGCTCCTTTACAGCGAACGCGCAGGCGCGCGGATGACGGCACGAGGTGATTAACGCCGGCGACCGATAAAGAACAGCACGCCGCCGGGCACGCCGAACAATAGGAAGAGGCCGAATCCGCAGATGGCGGCGCCCAATTGCGTGCCGCGCACATCCTCCGGCGTCTGGCTGAGATCCTGGGGTGCGAGGACCGCCACGAGCATGAAGCAGAGGATGAGGCCGATGCCGAGAGCCATGAGCCCCGCGCCGATCCACATCAGCACCGGGTTGCCCGCGCCGGGCGCGCGCCCGCCCGTATAGGGGCCGGGATAGCTCCCCGGCACGGGGGGCGTATAGGGATTGGGCGGCGGCCAGGCGCTGGGACCGGGCGGCGGGCCATAGCCGGTGGGCGGCGGGTAGCCGGGCGCGGGCGCCTGGTACATCCCCGGCGGGGGCGCGGCCTGCGGCCCGTAGGACGGCGGCGCGGGCGATCCATAGGCCCCCGGCACAGCGCCTGGGCTATACGGATTGGGGGCCGGAGCCTGGGGCAACCGGCCTGTCTCCGGGGGTGCGGGCGCGTAGGGGTTGAGGGCCTGGGTGGGCGCCCCCTCTGGGCCAGGGGCGACGGCCTGGCCGCACGAGGGACAGAAAGCCGCGCCCACCGGGATCGCTGCGCCGCAACGCGAACAGGTCATATAAGGGATTCTCCTCAGCACGCCGGAATAGGTGGGACGGGATCGGGCGGCGTCCGGCGCCGGCATACCGGCGGATACGCGCCCGCCGGGGCACAGCCGCATCCTTCGGGGCACCCCCGCGCGATCAGTAGGGCCATTATAGCAGAGGCTTCCGGCGCAAACAAGACAGCGCACGCATCCCGTGCCCTGGGGCGCGACCCCGGCGCTGTGGTATAGTGAAGCATGACTGACCAGAATCTACCGGGCGCCGGGAACCCGCCGGCGGCCATCGACGTGGCGGTAATCGGCGGCGGCATCGCCGGGCTGAGCACCGCGTATTATCTGCAACAGGCAACCAGGGACTCCCCGCATCCGCCCGCGGTGATCGTCTTCGAGCGCGACGCGCGGCCCGGAGGCAAGATCGTGACCGACCGGCCCGCCGGCTTCGTGATCGAGGGCGGCCCCGACGCGTTCATCACCCAGAAGCCCGATGCCTACGAACTCTGCCGCGCCCTGGGCCTGGGCGACCGGCTGATCGGCACGAATGATGCGCGGCGCAAGGTCTACGTGCTGGCCGGGGGCCGGCTGCACCCGCTGCCCGAAGGGGTGCGGCTGATCGCCCCGACGCGTCTGGGGCCGTTTCTCCGTTCTACGCTGATCAGTCCGTGGGGCAAAGTGCGCATGGGGCTGGACCTGCTGCTGCCGGGCCGCCCCGCGCCGGGCGACGAGAGCCTGGCCGCGTTCGTGCGCCGCCGCCTGGGCCGTGAGGCGCTGGACAAGCTAGGCGAGCCGATGCTGGCCGGCATCCATGTGGGCGACCCGGCGCGGCTCAGCCTGCGCGCTACCTTCCCGCAACTGGCCGAGATGGAGCGCCGCCACGGCAGCCTGATCCGCGGCACCCGCGCCGTCCGCCCGGCGCCGCCGGATCCGAACCGCCCGGCGACCATGTTCCTGGCACTGCGCGAGGGCATGGCCGAGTTGCCCGCGGCGCTGGCCGCCCACCTGGGGCCGGGAGTCGTGCGCACAGCCGTGGAGGTTGTCCGCATGGTGCGGACAGGTGCCGGCGACGGCAGCGGCTACCGCCTGCACCTGAGCAGCGGAGAGCAGATCATGGCCCGGCAGGTGGTCCTTGCCACGCCGGCCCCCGTCGCCGCCCGTCTCCTGGCTGTCGACGCGCCCGCCCTCGCCACGGCCCTCGGCGCGATCCGCTATGTCTCCAGCGCGACCATCTCGCTGGGCTACCGCGCCGCCGATCTGCCGCGCCCGCTCGACGGCTTCGGCTTCGTGGTCGCCGCCCACGAGCCGACGCGCCTGCTGGCCTGCACCTGGACCTCCACGAAATTCGACCACCGCGCGCCCCAGGATCACGTGCTCCTGCGCGCTTTCGTGGGCGGCGCACATCACGAGGAGTTGGTGGACTTGCCCGATGCCGCGCTGCTGGCCCTGGCGCGCGAGGAGTTGCAGGCGATCCTGGGCATCACCGCCCCGCCGGTGATCAGCCGCATCTTCCGCTGGCCCCAGGCCAACCCGCAGTATGACGTGGGCCACCTGGAGCGGGTGGCGCGCATCGAGCGCCTGGCCGCCGCGCAGCCGGGACTCTACCTGACCGGCAGCGCCTATCGCGGCGTCGGCATCCCCGACTGTGTGCGCGGCGCGAAGGCGACGGCCACGCGGGTAGCCGCCGCGCTGGCCGCGCAAGCCCCGGCGGCGATCTAAAAAGAACCGGCGCCGGAAGTGTCCCGGCGCCGGTCTGGTATGCAGGTGTGGTGCGTTTAGCCGCGGCGGCGGAAGAGCGGCAACGGGGCGCCCTGGCCCCGGCTCGCGCTGCCCGTGCGCTCGTAGGCCAGGATGCTGACCTGCGCGGCCAGGGCCTTGGCCACGGTGCGGAAAGCCTGCGCTTCCTTCGACTGCGGCTGGTCCACGGCCACCGGGCGGCCCTCGTCGCTGCCGGTGCGGATCTCCAGCTTCAACGGAATATCGCCCAGGAAGGGGATGCCCAGGCGCTGCGCCGTGGCGTGCGCCCCGCCGTGGCCGAAGATGTCGGTCTCCTGCTGGCAATGCGGGCAGATGAACGTGCTCATGTTCTCGACCATGCCCAGGATCGGCACGTTCAGCTTCTGGAACATGGTCAGCGCGCGCTTGGCGTCCATGAGAGCCACGTCCTGCGGCGTGCTCACGATCACGGCGCCCGTCAGCGGAAGCGACTGCGCGGTGGTCAACTGCACGTCGCCGGTGCCGGGCGGCATGTCCATGATCAGGTAATCCAGCTCGCCCCACTCCACGTCGTACATGAACTGGTTGAGCAGCTTGGTCAGCATCGGCCCGCGCCAGATCACCGGCGAGTTGTCGTCCGGCAGGAAGAAGGCGATCGAGATCATGTCGATGTTGTAGGTCCGCATCGGCTGGATCTTGCCGCTGGGGCTGGTCTCGGGCTTGCCCACCGCGCCCATCATCAGCGGCACATTGGGCCCGTAGATATCGGCGTCGAGGATGCCCACCTTCGCGCCGGTCTGGGCCAACGCCAGGGCCAGGTTGACCGAGACGGTGGACTTGCCCACGCCGCCCTTGCCGCTGCCCACGGCGATGATATTGCGCACGCCGGGGATGCCTTCGCGCTGCGGCACATACGATCCCTGCACGCGCGAGGTCACGGCGGCAGTGACGGAGGTGACGCCGGGGACGGCGCGCACGGCGTCTTCGGACTGCTGCTTGAGCAGGTCCTTCACCGGGCAGGCGGGCGTGGTCAGCACAATCGTGAAGCTGACCGCCCCGCCTTCGATCTTGAGGTCTTCGATAAACTTCAGTGTGACCAGGTCTTTGTGCAGATCGGGATCTTTCACCGTCCGCAGGGCGTTCAGGACCTGCTCCTCAGAAACGGTCGTAACCGCCATTGTATACCTTCTCCCATTCACGAGACCGCGCCGGTCAGGACCTACCCCCTCCGGGTGCGCGGAAAACGTGGATCATTACCTGACATCTTACACAAGCAAATAGAAATACGCAGTAGCGCACACTACATCAAGTAACTATACCCCAAGCCGGGGGGCCTGTCAATGTGCTCGCCGGCACTCATCCGGCCACCGCGATCAGGCACATCCGGCTAGGCAGGGCGGGTCGCTGCGAACAGGATCCGCCGGAAGCCGTAAAACACCGGTCCCTGCGGCCAGAGCGCACGCAGCCGGGCCCGGTAGCGGTCCATGAAGGCCGCCCGTAACTCGTCGGGCAGCCGCTCGAAATAGGGCACCAGCGCTGTGCCGGAGGTCCAGTCGGCCAGGGCATCGGCGTCGTCCAGCACATGGGGATAGATCTTCTCGAAGACGGTCAGGTCGCGCCCGCCGTGGGTGTAGAGCAGGTCGGCGTACTGCTCCAGGGGCAGCACCGGCGATTGGCGCGTCCAGCCCCCAAGCGCGCTGGTGAACGGCTCTTCCGCCGCGATGTCGGCGATGAGCCGGTGGGTGACATGACCGTGGTTGGACGGCATCTGCACCACCAACTGCCCGCCGGGCCGCACCAGGCCGAGCATGCGCGGGATGAGGGCGGGGTGATCGCGCAGCCACTGCAGCGCAGCATGCGAGAACACCAGGTTCCAGTTCCCGGTTACAGTGGCGATATCACCGAGGTGGAAATGGAGGCCCGGACGAGCCTGCTCTTGCGCGCGGGCCAGCATCTCGGGCGAGCTATCGATGCCCACAACGTGGCTTTCAGGCAGCAGATCGGCCAGGCGCCGCGTCAGTTCCCCGGTGCCGCAGCCCAGGTCCACCGCTTGCAGCCCTTCGCGGATGTGGATCAAACCGGCGAGGTCGTCAAACGGCGCGGCGCGCTCGCGGGCGAATTGCAGATAGCGTTGCGGGTCCCAGGGCATGGGGGTGTCTCCTTCCAGGCGATTGCATGCGATCCTTCCTATCATACTCCGCGCACGCGCCCTTGTCATCCGGGCGGGCAGCGCGTTTCGCCCCGGATGGCACGTTATATAGAAGACGAGCGGCGGACAGGGAGGACCGGGCATGGCGGAGCGGATCGCGGGCGTGGCGCGGGTGCTGGCGATTGCCAGCGGCAAGGGCGGCGTGGGCAAAACCACCGTCACGGTGAACCTGGCGCTGGCCCTGGCCCAGACCGGCGCACGCACCGGCATCTTCGACGCCGATATCTATGGCCCCAACATCCCGCTGATGCTGGGCGTGCGGCGGCAAGAGGAAGCGCGCGGCTGGCTGCCGGTGGCCCGCGCCGCGAAGGAGCCGTATATCCCGCCGCTGGACCGGTTCGGCTTGCAGGTTATGTCAATCGGGTTGCTGGTGGGTGAGGCCCAGGCGGTCATGCCCCACCCGCTGTTCACCGGGCGCATCGTGACCCAGACCATCCGCGACGTGCTCTGGGACCGGCTCGACTACCTGCTGATCGATCTGCCGCCCGGCACCGGCGAGCCGCAACAGAGCCTGCTGCAGGCTGTGCCGGTGGACGGCGCCGTGGTCGTCACCACGCCGCAGGACCTGTCGCTGCTGGACGCGGGCCGGTCGCTCGCCATGTTCCGCCAGAGCCACGTGCCGATCCTGGGGCTGGTCGAGAACATGAGCTACCTGTACTGCCCGCACTGCGGCGAACGGGTGGAGGTATTTCATCACAGCGACCGGCCCTGGGTGGTGCAAGACACCGAGATTGAGGTGCTGGGCCGCATCCCGATGGACCTGGCGATCAGCCGCGGGATCGCCGCGGGCCATCCGCTGCTGGCCGCCAACCCGGACGCGGCGGAGGCCGCCGTCTTTCGTCGGATCGCCGCCCGCGTGCGCGAGAAATTGGTTTGACGCTATCCGCGGGTTAACGGTATAATGAGGCGCGCTGCCGCACGGGTCGTCGCGGCAGGCGATTGCCCAGAGGAGGAGTTTCGATCCATGAGCACGCAAAATCCACCCCCATCCGCGCTGCGCTTGTCGAAGCAAGCCGAGGATGACGAGGGCGACGAGAGCACGAATACCGTCTTGTGGATAGGCGGCGGGGCGCTCTTGCTGCTGGTGTTTCTCGCCTTCCTGTGCGTGGGCGGCCTGTTACTCAGTTCGGTCGTCGCCGGGCACCCGATCACCGATATTTTCCTGACCCCGGCCCCCGCGCCCTGATCCCGCATCCACCGCCCCCTGGCCGCCCTACCCCCGACCCGCACCGGAAGCCAACCCGGCGCAGGATCGGGGTTTTTCACGCCCGCGCGGTCAGCGCTGCTCAGGGTGCCGCCTGCAAGGTCACGCTGAAGGTGGTGCCCTGCCCGGCGTCGCTTGCGACGGTGATGGCACCGCCGTGCTGCTGAGCGATGGTCTGCGCGATCGCGAGGCCCAGGCCCAGGCCGCCTGTTGCGCGCGCCCGCGAGGTATCGACTCGGTAGAAACGGTCGAACAGGTGCGGCAGATGCTCGGAGGGAATCCCTGGCCCGCTGTCGGCGACCTGGATCTGCCAGGCCGCTGCCGTGCGCTGCACCCGAACGCAGATCTGCCCGCCCTGCGGAGTGTGCTTCAGCGCATTGTCCAGCAGGTTGAGGAATAGCTGCACGAGCCGATCGCGATCCCCCAGCACGCGCGCCTCAGCGGGGCTGTCGAGGGCGAGGGTGATCTGCCGTTCCAGCGCCAGCGGCTGGAGTTGGCTCACCAGGCCGCCCAGCACATCGCACAAATCCACCGGCGCGGGCGCGGCCTGCGCGCTCTCCAGGCGGGTGAGGGTCAGCATCGCTTCGACCAGCCGGGTCATACGGTCCACGTCGTCGCCCATGGCCTGCACCATGGCCATCAGGGTGGCGGCGTCCCGCGGGCGGCTCTGCGCCAGATCGATCTGCATCCGCAGCAGACCCAGTGGCGTGCGCAACTCATGCGAGGCGTCGGCCAGGAACTGGCGCTCGTGCTCGAAGGCGGCCTGCAACCGCTCAAGCATATCGTCGAAGGTGTCGGCCAACTGGCCCACTTCGTCGCGCGGGCCAGGCAAGGCCAGCCGCTCACTCAGGTTCGCCCGCCCGATGCGCCGGGCCTGGGCGGTAATCGTGCTGATGGGCGCCAGTGCGCGCCCGGCCAGGAACATGGCTCCCGCCGCCGCCACGGCCAACCCCAGAGGGATTGCCACACTGAGGATCAATAACACCGCTCGTGACGTGCGCTCCGCAGGTTCGCGCGAAGTCGCCAGGACGAGCACCACCCCGTCGGCGATCCGACTGCCCGGCGGGCCGGGTTCCGGTTGATAGAGCCGGACCTCGCTGGACCCCAGGGTCAGATCGCGGAACGAAGCCGGCGCCCCGAGGCCGGGCCAGGGCAGGGACTCGGCCTGCCCGAACGCCTTGAGAATCTTCCCCGCGGGATCGACCACCCAACCGAACACGCCCCGGTCGGCCAGTTCCGTAAGCTCACCCTGCCGGATTGTCACCTGCGAGTTGTTCATCTGCACGGATCGTGCCAATTCAGCGGCGCTGACACGCAGCCGGTCGTCCATCTGCCGGTATTGGATTTGGCGCAACACCAGCCCGACGCCCACCCCCAACCCGATCAGCAGCAGGGCGTTGACCAGCAGCGACCACAACACCAACCGGACGCGCAGCGTATGCAACCGCGCGCGGAAATGCGCCCACCACGGCCCACTAAGCGCCGGCATTCTCGTCTCCGATGCGGTAGCCCATCCCGCGCACCGTTTGGAGGAGTTTGACGGGATACTCGTTGTCGATTTTTCGGCGCAGGTAGTGGATGTAGACCTGGATTAGCTTCGACCCCGCGCCGAAATCGGCGTTCCACACATGATCAATAATCTGATCGCGGGAGAGGACCTGGCCGGGGTGGCGCATCAGCAATTCCAGCAAGGCGTACTCGGTGGCCGTCAGGTCGATCGGGTGCCCGGCCCGCTGGGCACGCTTGGACACGGTGTCAAGGATGAGGTCGCCCACCTGCAACTGGGGCGTCTTGCTCGGACCCTCGCGCCGGGATAACGCGCGCAGGCGGGCCAGCAATTCCGGCATACCGAAGGGCTTGATGAGGTAGTCGTCGGCGCCGCTGTCCAGCCCGCGCACCCGATCCTCCAGGGTATCCCGCGCCGTCAGCATGAGGATAGGCGTGCGCCCGCCCGAGGCGCGATAGCGCCGGCACACTTCCAGCCCGTCGATCTCCGGCAACATCAGGTCCAGGACGGCGAGATCATACGTCACCAGACGCAACCATTCCAGGGCCGCGCGCCCGGTATACGCGACATCGACGGCGTAGGACTCTTCTTCCAACGCCTGGCGCACCAGGGCCGCCAGGCGCATCTCATCTTCGACTACCAGCACGCGCATGAACCATGACCTCGCCGGTCCCGGCGCCCCGCCGGACAGACCCATATCCGTATCGTACCACTTCGCCGTGATTCCTGCATCCGGCGATCGCCATGCAGCCGTTTAGCGCGTGGTCAGGCGGCTTAAAACGGCGTAATAGCGGCCCCCGGCCACCATGCCATATTGCGGAGTGAAAGCCGCGCGCGCGGTATCCAGGTCTTGCGGGCACCCGAAAACTTCGATATACGGATACAGCCCGGCCACCTCTAAGCCCAGCGGGCCGGCGGCGCGGATCTGGCCTGGACTCATCTCGACCACGGTGAGATTGGGCACCGGCTGCGCGCCAATCTTCGCGTGGACAAGCGAGGTCGGCATCACGTTGGCGCCGGCCGCCGCGCCGGCGCCCAGCAAGCGCTCCAGGCCAAACCACTTGAGGGTGGGTGCGCCCACCGAGAACAGGTCGGCACTGGCGGCGCAAGGCGCATGGATCGCGCCGCCGTTCACAGTCAGTGACAGGACGGCGGCGTCCGGCGGCAGCACCGCCGCGGTGCTTTGCTGGATCTCGCGCAGGGCATTGCCGGCGCTACGGTACTCGACCAGATGGTAGCTCAGGATGAGCAGAACAACGGCAGTCATCGCCGCCCCACGCCCCACCGTGAGCGGTTTGAAGCGTAGGCTCGCCAGGCCCAGCAAGACGGCCGGCAGCACGAAGCGTTCATCGGGCCGGATATCGCCGCTGAATTCGCTGATCGGCAGTGCCAGCGCGATCCCGCCGAGGATCGCCGCCGTCAGGAGCAGTGGCAGCCAGGGCTGTTTGCGCAAGGGCAAGGCAAGGTTGGCGGCCAGCAGCGCCAGGATCAGCAACCCGCCGCCCAGGTTGGTCCAGAAGGCGGCCAGCGGCGGCGTGAACGGGTCCGTCCGCAGGAACAGCATGAGCGGTTCGACCAGTGACAGCAGCTTCTCCGACAGCAGCGGATAGAGGATCAGCTTGGAACCGCCGATGCTGCCCACCGTATACCAGCCGAGCAGCGCGAGGGCCGGCAGCACCGTTCCGGCCAGCCCCAGCCCCGCCCGCCACCGGGCCTGGCGCATCAGGCGCAGGGTATAGATCCCGGTCGCCAGCGCAAAGACCATCCAGCCAAACAGATGGCAAAGATACAACCCCACGCCGAGACCGGTCAGCAGCGCAAGGTCGCGCCGGGCCGGGCGCAGGGTGCCGCCGCGTGTGACCCGGTGCAGCGTGCCGACGGCGAAGAAGGCCAGCGCGAGGGAGAGCAGGTAGCTATCGTAGCCCTTGTACATGAAATAGCCGAAGGCCATCGGGAATGCCAGCAGTTCGAGCGCCGTGGGCCGCGCCTGTACCGCCCGCACCAGGAAAGCGAACCCATACGCGAAGGCCAGCACGCAGAGCGTCAAGAAGACGCGCCCGGCTACCTCCGCCGGCAGCACGAGGCTGAACAGGGCGATCAGGACCGGCTCGCCCAGGTTCGGGACCGGCAGCAGGGTCAGTCCGTACAGGTTGTTCACCGCTGGGGCGGCGCCTTGCGCCCCCGGCAGCAGCAGCGGCACCAGGTGGCCCACGAAGATCCAGTGATAATAATCGTACAGCGGCGGCAGTTGCACGACCGCGAAAGGCAGCACCGCCCCCACGGTCAAGATGATCCACCACAGGCGCAAACTCCGTGTTTGAATGTCCTGGGCAACTGCGACCGGCGGCGCGGCATGAAACAATGTGCGAACGTCCATACGCTTAACAGCCCTTCCACCGTAATTCTCCAGCAGGTGCGCCAGGGCTTCCCTGCTCAGGCTACCTCCGACAGATTCATGTTAGAGAATCCAGGTTAGGACATGGTTAGAGCCGGCGGAGGGGAAATCTTCCAAATTTATAACTTTTGCTGGGGGAATCAGGTAGGGGAGCGCTCAGGATGTGCCCGGACGGAGTGCCGGCCCGAGGCTGATTTCTGGTTTGAGCGGCTTTCCGGTATAATGAATGTGGCGCCGTGGCGAAATCGCCCGGCCCGCTGTAAC
>DASSGZ010000075.1:0-13732 GCA_035693165.1 Chloroflexia bacterium
CCGGCGCTGGCAGCGATTCATCTGCTGCCGGTGGTTGAACTCGCGCAACTCTCGTCGCGGGTGGCGACAGAAGTGCTGCCGCGATCGCACAGTAGTATAGATACCTTATTGCAGGCTTTGAGCAATCAGATGCGCGTTTTCGTGCCGCTATTCTATGGGACCGGCACTATCGGGAACCCGCTGTCGCTGAATAACGCGGCCTATATCGGGCTGGCGCCGTTAGCCCTGGCGATCATCGCGCTGGTCGGGCGGCGTGACCGGCGCGTCTGGTTCCTGGGCGCGGTGGGTCTCGGCGCGCTGGCCGTTTCCCTTAAGCTACCGGGGTTTAACCTGTTCAACCAACTGCCGGGGATCCGCGCCCAACTACCGGAGCGCATCATCTATCTGTTTATTGTCTGTGGATCGCTGCTGAGCGCCTTTGGTTTCGACACCGCGCTGACCCTGGCTCGGCGCCGCCCCAGGGCAATTGCTGCGGTCGTGCTCCTGCTGACCGCCTGCGGTGGGGCGCTGGCACTGCTGTTATCCGGCATGCACGAGCAGAGCCGGGCTGACGCCGCCCTCTACGCGCTGCAAACCGGGGCATTGCAGCAGACGGGGCTGATTGCCGGTCTCTTGTTCACGTGGGGGATGGCGCTGCTCATCCTGCGCGGGGATCACCGGCGGCACGGGCGGGCAGCGCTCGCCATCCTCCTGCTCGGCCTGACCATCGTTGATCTACTGACCTATGCGCCCAACTACAACACGTTTGTGCCCGCCGCGGCCCTGCAATTCGACAGCCCCGGCGCCCGGCTGATGCGCAGCAACCCCGGCCCCTGGCGTATGCAGGCGGTGGATTCCGGTGGCCCCCTGTTCGTCCCGAACACGGCCACCCTGTACGGCCTGCCCGACGTGGCCGGGTATGACTCGTTGCACCTGGCGCGCTACGAGCAATTCTGGGCCGCCGCCGACCCCCAGTTGGCGCGGCCAGGCTACGCCAACTACTTCAACGTGATCTTCCGGCCCCAGGGCTACCAGGCGGCGCAGGCCGACCTGCTCAACGTGCAATACATCGTGGCCCGCGCGCCGCTGACGGCCACCACCGGCCTGACCGCACCGATCTACACGGGCGAAATGACGATTTACCGCAACCTGAACGCGCTGCCCCGCGCCTTCGTCATAGGCGGAGCCGAGGTCATGCCCGCCGCCGCCATGCCCGCGCGCATCGCCGCGCCCGACTTCGACCCGCGCCGGGCCGTGCTGTTGGAACAGGCCCCGCCGCCCGGTGTGCCCGCCACCCCCGGCGACGGCACGGCCCCCGGCACGGCGACCACCACGCGCTACCGCAACCTCAGCGTGGACCTCACGGCGCAGATGGATCGTCCCGGCTGGCTGGTGCTGGGCGATGTGAACTATCCCGGCTGGCAGGTGACGGTGGATGGCCGGCCCGCCCCACTCTACACGGCGTACTACGTTCTGCGGGCCGTGCCGCTGCCCGCCGGTGCGCACACGGTGCGCTTCGAGTTTCGCCCCGGCTCGGTGCTGCTGGGCGGCGCCATCAGCGGGGCGGCCTTGCTGGCGGCGCTTGGCGTGCTGGTCTACGCGGGGTTCGTGCGTTTCAGATCGCGCCGGCAGCGGCCAGGGTAATCGCCCGGCAAGCAAGGCCGCCGGCACTTCCTCACGGCACGTGCCGGGCCAACTCAGAGGCAGCAACGCCGGGCGCCAGAGACGCGCCGGGCAGCTCGGAATCGCCGGTCCGCAGGAGCGCGCTCAACTGGGCCACCGAGAGATTGCCGGTATTACGGAAAATGCGCACCGTCGGGTGGTCGAACACCTGGAAAGTCTCCTCGGCGGAATCATCCCACCAGACCAACGGCCCCAGGCGCGGCGGATTGGCAAAGCGCGCCACCTCGGTATAGCCCAACTGCCCGGCGAAGAGCCGGGCATAAAATTGCCGTGCTACAGGAAAGTCGGGCAGCCGCGGCAAGACGTTCGACCAGCGCCGGTCGGGGATGACCAGCCAGCTATTCGCGGCCAGAGCCCTGGCCAGCACATCGGCTTTCCGCGGGCTTTCGGCGGAGGCCACCGGCAAGGTTGCCCGTTGATACCAATCGGCGGGGTGCGCAGCGTCGGGAATGGGGAGTTGCTGGTAGGTGCCTTCCATCAGCCAGCGGCTGCCCCGCGGCACATGGTCATAAATCCAGCGCGTGGCGGCGAGCCGGGTATCGAGTTGCGAGTAGATCGACAGGAACGACGCGCCCCAACCCATGGCTCCCAGCACCACCGCTCCGACCACGACGCGCGCCGCCCAGTCGCCGGCCGCGCCGTGCCGCCGCAACCCGACGGCGAGGGCCAGCAGGCCCCCGGCCGCGCAGAGGCAGCAAAACGGAAGCAGCGGCATGAGGTAGCGAATGAACCGGCCCACATAGGTGCTCATGTAGAGCAGGTATAAGCCCGGCCACAGAGTCAGCAGCAAGAGCGGTAAGCTGCGGCGGCGCACGGTCTCGACCAGCGCCCAGGCATACCCGCCCACCGCCGCCAGGCCCAACGGCACGCCCAACGCCCAGACCACCAGGTTGCGGCCCTCGAACAGCAGCGGCGTCGTGCCGATGAATTGCCAGTTAAACGAGTACCGGTAGGGGTCGCTGGCCGCCGCTTGCACGCTGGTCAGCATCGCGCGAAATTCGTCCCAGGCGAGCACGTAATAGGGTGCCGCGATCAGGCAGGTAACAGCGGCGCACCCCAGCAGTAGGGCCGGCGGGCCGGCGATCCGGCGGAACCGGCCGGAGGCATCCGCGATCCGAATGTGCGCCAGGTGCGCGAGCAAGGGCATGAGGAGAAAGGATGCCGCGGTCAGCTTCGTCGCTAACCCGAGACCCAGAATGATCCCGGCCAGTACATACCACCGGCGCCCGCCATCGGCGGCGAGATGCAAGCTCACCAGCAGCATCAGGGCCGCTTCCAGGGTCAGAATCGTGTCCACCGTGCCGAAGTGGGCGCTCTGGATCGCCAGCGCTGCCCCGGCGAGCAAACCCGCCGCCAGCACCCCGGCCCATGCATTCCAGAGCCGGCGCCCGGCGGCGTACACGACCAGGATCGTCAAGGTGCTCGCCAGCGCGGAATAGGCCCGCCCAATCAGCGCAAAGCGTTCCAGCGCGGTCCAATCGACACCGGTCAGGTGATGGAGGATGGCCGCGGTCAGGCGGTAGAGATAGATCGGGAAGGTGCCGTAGTTGAAAAAGTGGGGGTTGAGATTCGGGAAAAGCTGCAGCGCCGCCCGGTTATACTCGGCTTCGTCCGGGTAAAAGGTAAATGCCCCCTGGTCCCAATTCAGATTCCAGAAGCGCGCCGCCCCGCCCAGCAGTAGAATAACGGCTAATACGACGACCGGCCCCCGCCGATCAGCCTTCACGGTCAAACCCGGCATCGCCCCACGCCACGCTAGCGGTCGGAGTCGCGGCGCGAGACGAGCACGCCCATCCGCCCGCCCATCCAGCCGAACCAGGCCCCCAGACCCAACGTGGTCACGCGGAAGAACAGCGCGTCGAGGATGGTGGGTTGCGCGGCGTCCGGCGGGAGATCGACCAGTTGGACCAGCGCGTCGGCGGGCACGATGATCTCGCTCACGGTGTTGATCAGGGCCACGATCACCCCGGCGGTAATCCCGGCGATGAGGCCGCTGACGCGCTCGCCGGTGGCCCGCGCGGCCAGCAGGCCGGCGATGAACGGGATCGCCGCTTCCAGCATTAGCGACAGACATTCGGTGATCTGGTAATCGGCCAGATTCTGCGAACGCAGCGAGGTCAGGTAGCCGAGCGTTTCAAACAGCGCCAGGGCGCCGCCGAACAAGGCGCCCCACTTGAGCGCGCTATAGAGTTTTGGTGTCATACATGCCGGGCCGCCGCCCCCGTTCCCCGGCCACCGGCCATGGGAGGCGCGGCCCTTAGCTCCTTAAGGGCAAAGTTCGATGCAACGACCCGGACCAGGCGGGCCGCACCCATTATAACACCCACGCCTATTCAGCAGCAATCAACCGCGCGACGCACCTTGACAGGGGACCGGTTCTCCTATATCATATAAACGCTCGCTTATGGATTCGCCGGGCGAGCCGATTGAGACGTAGTGCATCACGGAAGGACAGCTCGCCGCCACTATGCAGAACGGCCTCTCGGAGTCCGCCCCCCGAACCCAACTGGAATCATGGGGCGCGGCCCTGGCGCTCAAACCCTATTTGCACGCCATTGCGGACCCCACCCGCCTCAGCATGCTGCACGAGCTGGCCCAGGCAGGCGAACACCAGGTGCTGGAACTGGCCCGGCTGCTCGGCCTCAGCCAACCCCTCACCAGTTGGCACCTGCGCATCCTCAAGCAAGCGGGCCTCGTGTCCACCCGCCGCCTGGGCCGCCAGGTCCTCTGCCGCCTCAATCGGGAGCGTCTCAGCGAGTTCAAAGCCCAATTCGACGCGCTTATCAACCTGTAGCCGCCGGATGCCGCGTCGCGGCTCAGCACCAACCAGATCAGGCAAGTAGAATGAAGTAAGGAGTAGTGAAGCATATGGGTAAAGTTCGCGTGGCTATCATCGGCGTGGGCAACTGCGCTTCGTCGCTGGTCCAGGGCGTGCAGTTCTATCGCAATGCCGAAGACGACGAGTTCATCCCCGGCCTGATGCACGTCAACCTGGGCGGCTATCACATTCGCGACATCGAGTTCACGGCGGCCTTCGACGTCGACAGCCGCAAAGTGGGCAAAGATCTGAGCGAGGCGATTTTCGCCGAGCCGAACAACACCTTTCGCTTCAGCGAGGTGCCGCACCTGGGCGTCCCGGTGTATCGCGGCATGACGCACGACGGCCTGGGCAAGTACCTGAGCGAGGTCATCACCAAGGCGCCCGGCCCCACCGCCGATATCGTGCGCATCCTCAAGGAGACCAAGACCGATGTCGTCGTCAACTATCTGCCGGTGGGCAGCGAGATGGCGACCAAGTGGTATGTGGAGCAGATCCTGGACGCGGGCTGCGCGCTGGTCAACTGCATCCCGGTGTTCATCGCCCGCGAGGAGTACTGGCAGCGGCGGTTCATGGCGAAGGGCCTGCCGATGATCGGCGACGACATCAAGTCGCAGGTGGGCGCCACGATCACCCACCGCGTGCTCACGCGGCTGTTCGCCGAGCGCGGGGTCAAGATCGACCGCACCTACCAGCTCAACTTCGGCGGTAACACCGACTTCCTCAACATGCTGGAGCGCGAGCGGCTGGAGTCGAAGAAGATCAGCAAGACGAACGCCGTCACCTCCCAGGTCGGCTACCCGATGCCGGCGCGCGACGTGCATGTCGGCCCCAGCGATTACGTGCCCTGGCTGGACGACCGCAAGTGGTGCTATATCCGCATGGAAGGCACGACCTTCGGCAACGTGCCGCTGAACATGGAACTGAAACTCGAAGTGTGGGACTCGCCGAACTCGGCGGGCGTGGTCATCGACGCGGTGCGCTGCTGCAAGTTGGGCCTCGACAACGGCCTCAGCGGCACGCTCGAAGGCCCGGCGGCCTACTTCATGAAGTCGCCGCCGGTGCAGCACCCGGACGACCTGGCGCATGACATGGTCGAGACGTTTATCGCCGAGCAGGTCCAGGCCGGGGCGGAGCGCCGTGCCCGGCAGGATTCGGCGAAAGGCAAGAGCAGTCCCGAAACGGTCCCGGCGGAACTCCATCCCGTTGCGCCGGCCACCAACGGTCATTGAAACTAAGTTAGCCGGGGGCGGCGGGTGGCACCCAGGCCGAGTTGCGGGGCCGCCCGCGCCCCCTATCGGTGATAGTACATGGTGGAGAGTGTACAACAACAACAGCAGACGGCGGGGCCCCTTGCCCGCTTCATGGGCCGCGTCTCACCCGGCGGCAAGTACTGGGGCTTCCGCATCCTGAGCCGGCTGGCGAGCGTGGTCCCGATCCGGATCTCGTATAAACTGGCCGTGCTCATCGGCGACTTTATTTACTACACCTGGCATGAGCACAGCGCGAACGCCGTGGGCAATATGCGCCGCGTGTTGGGACCGCGGGCCGGCGAACGCGCCGCGCGGCGCGCGGCGCGCGCCAGCTTCCGCAACTATGCCAAGACCCTGGCCGATTTCATCCGCTTCCCCCACATGGCCGACGGCGAGGTGGAAGCACGTGTGCGGGAACATTACGGCGCCGATCGCCTGGACGAGTTGCGAGCCAAAGGCAAGGGTGTCATCGCGATCAGCGGGCACCTGGGCAACTGGGATTTCGCGGGCGCCTACCTGGGGCGGCGCGGGCTGCCGCTCTACGCGATCGCCGACCGCTTCGAGCCGCCCAAGCTCGATAAGCTGGTCATCGAGACGCGGCTGCGCAACGGCATCCACGTGATCACGATGGAAGCCAGCGCGATGCGCACCATCTTCGAGGCCCTGCGGCGCAACGAGGTCGTCATGCTGCTGATCGACCGGCCCATGCCGGGCGAGGGCGTGCCGGTGCAATTCTTCGGCGAAACCGCCTGGCTGCCCAGCGGCCCCGCGGCGATCGCGCTCAAGACCGGGGCGCCACTGGTCATCGGCTATTGTGTGCGCATGCGCGGCGATGTGTGCTTCCAGGGTGGCATCGAGGCGCCGATTGAGTACAAGCACCTGATCACCGGGAACAAGCAGGCCGACATCCAGGCCATCACGCAGGCAATCGCGTGCGGCATGGAAGCGCTGATCCGGCGCACGCCCGACCAGTGGTATATGTTCCGCCCGATGTGGCCGCGCCCCGAGACGGCCGCCGAGCGGCGGCGGGCACGGCGCCAGGCCCGGCGGGTGGCGCTGCAGCGGCGCGCCCGGCAATTGCGCCACGCGCGGCCCAGCATCACCCGGTTGCGGGTGCGCATCCGCGGCGCGGCGGCGCCCAGCGCCGATTTGAGCGGGGTGTCGCTGGGCATCAGCGTCGATCCGCCCGAAATGGAGGAATGGGTCGCGGGCCAGGGGCCGCAGGAGCATTAACCTATGCTGACGTACTATAGCTTGCGCATCGGTTTGTTGCTGGCCGCCATCATCCCCTCCCGGCTGGCCTACCTCATCTGCTCGATCGTGGGCAACGTGGCGTTCTACACGAACGGCTCGGCCCGGCGCGCGGTGCAGGACAACCTGCGCCACGTGTTCGGCCCCACGATGAGCGGGCGCAAGCTCAACCGGGTGGCACGGTTCGTGTTCCGCAACACGGTCAAGAACTATTACGAACTGCTGCGGCTGCCCGAAATGAGTGCCGGCGACCTGGAAAAACGGGTGACGGTGATCGGCATCGAGAATATCGACGCGGCCCTGAAAGCGGGGCGCGGGGCGATTATCTTCTCCGGCCATATCGGCAACTTCAACCTGGTGGCGCAGGTGGCCGGGGCGCGCGGCTATCCAACCAATATCGTCGCCGAGCAAATGGAGCCGCCCAAACTGCACGAACTGGTCAACGGTCTGCGCTCGCGCTTCGGGCTGAAGATGATCCCGCTGGGGCCGAGCGCCGTGCGCGGCATCTATCACGCCTTGCGGGCCAACGAGATCCTGGGTCTGGCCGCCGACCGGGACCTGACCGCCAACGGCATCCCGGTCGAGTTTTTCGGCGAGACCACGGAACTGCCGTCGGGCCTGGCCGCGCTGTCGTTGCGCCTGAACGCGCCCTTGCTGCCGGTCCATGTCGTCCGCAAGGCCAACGACTCGTCGGTCGTGACGATTTACCCGCCCCTCGAACTGGCGCGCAGCGGCAACCGCGAGACCGATGTGCAGGCCGGGACCCAGCAGATCGCCGGGGTGCTCGAAGGGATGATCCGCAAGACGCCCGAGCAATGGGTGGTGTTGCAACCCGTCTGGCCCGACGCCGCCCCAGCCACGCCCGCGCCTGCCCCTAAAGGGGCATCGAACGAGGCCCCGCCGCCCGCCGAGGACGTGCCGGATCGCCAGTTGACGCGCGCCTAACAAGAGCCGCCGCATGTTCTGCACCCATCTCACGCTTGCCGAGTTTCGCAACTACGCCGCGCTGGACTGTGACCTGCCGGAAGGCATCAGCGTGATCCAGGGGGCGAACGGCAGCGGCAAAAGTAGCCTGCTCGAAGCCCTCTACCTGCTGGCGACGGCGCGGTCGCCGCGGGCCTCGGTGGACGCGGAACTGGTGAATACCGCAGCCACCGCCGACCTGGGCGTGCCCCCCTTCGCCCGCATCGCCGCCGAGGTCACGCGCCGGACCGATTCGGTGACCCTGGAGGTGATCATCGCCAGGGAAGACAGCCGCAGCCTGACCGTCCCGACTGGCGACAGCCCCGAACTGGCCGCCACCACGCCCGCCAACCCCGTGGCCCGCAAGCGCATCAAGATCAACGACATCCCCCGCCGTGCGGTGGACCTGGTCGGGCAGATCAACGTCGTGCTGTTCACGCCGGAAGACGTGGACCTGGTGACGGGCGAGCCGTCGCTGCGCCGGCGCTACATGGACATCACCATCTCCCAGGTGGACCACCGCTACATCCGCACGCTCTCGCAGTACAACAAGGTCGTCTTGCAGCGCAACGCCCTGCTGCGGCAGATGCGCGAGCAGGGCCGCAACCCGCTCTCGCCCGGCGTCGCCGAGGAGTTGCGCTACTGGGACGAGGAACTGGCGCGCGCCGGGGCGTATATCGTGCTGCGCCGGCAGGTCTGGGTGACACGGATGAACCGGCTAGCCGGGGAACTGCACACGCAACTGGTCGGCGTCGACGCCCCGGCCAGGGGCACGGAGGCCGCCCCTTTCAAGGGCGATCTGCAGATGGCCTACGCCTCCGCCGTGGCGCCGCAGGCGCGCGCCGCCCTGGCCCCTGACCTGGGCGCGCAATGGGCCGGCCTGCACGCCGAGTGGGTCGCCGGGGGCGTGGCCTCGCCCGAGGTCGCGCGGATGCAGGCCCGTATTCCCCACGTGGAGGCCCTGGTCACGCGCATCAGCGCCGAGTTCCTGGCCCAACTGGAGAAACTGCGCGTGGACGAGGTGCGCCGGGGCGTCTCGCTGCTTGGCCCTCACCGCGATGACCTGCGCCTCTCCCTGGCCGGCATGGGCCTGGGCACGTTCGGCTCGCGCGGCCAGCAGCGCACCGCCGTGCTGGCGCTCAAACTGGCCGAGGTTGCCCTGATGCGGGTCGAAACCGGCGACTCGCCGATCCTGCTGCTCGACGACATCCTCTCGGAACTGGATGCCCGGCGGCGCGGCTTTTTGCTGCACACGCTGACCGAACCGCTGGCGCGCACCGAGCGCCCGCCCCAGGTGCTGATCACCACGACCGATTGGACGCCTTTCGATCCCGCATTCCTGGCGCGGGTGGCCCGGTTTGAGGTGGACGAAGGCGTCCTCCGTGCGCTGTAGCGAACCGGCACTGGCAGGGTATGTTATAATAGGTATGCGACTCGCCTTTCCACCTGAGCGGGCGGGTCCCCCCTGAAACACGGGCATTGCGGGAAGGTCCGCCATGGCAAAAACACCTCGCGTCCTGTTCCCTGAGCAGCAAATCACGTTGGAACAGGCTTTTCGGGCCAACCTACCGTTGCCGCCGACCCCGCTGATCGGGCGGGAGCGCGAACTGGCTGCGGTCAGCCACCTCCTGCAGCAGCCCGATGTCCGCCTGCTTACTCTCACCGGCCCCGGTGGCGTCGGCAAGACGCGGCTGGCGTTGCGCGTGGCGAGCGATTTGCGCGCCCAGTTCGCCGACGGCGTCTGCTTCGTGCCGCTGGCGCCGATCGGCGATGCGCGCCTGGTCGTTTCCACCATCGCCGGGGTGCTGGGTCTGTGGGGCGAGAGCGACCTGCCGCTGCTGGAGCGGGTCAAGGCGTGGCTGAGCGAGACGCAGATCCTGCTGCTGCTCGACAATTTCGAGCAGGTGGCGGCGGCGGCGCCCGCCGTGGCTGAACTACTGACCACGGCGCCGGGGCTGAAGGTGCTCGTGACCAGCCGCGCGGCCCTGCACATCTACGGCGGCCACCAGTTCCCGGTGCCGCCCCTGGCCTTGCCCGACCCCGCCCACCTGCCGCCCACCGCGCAATTGCAAGAGTACGAAGCCGTGGCGCTGTTCGTCCAGCGGGCCAAGGCCGTGCGGCCCGATTTCGCGCTCACCGACGAGAACGCCGCCGCCGTCGCCACGATCTGCGCGCGGTTGGACGGCCTGCCGCTGGCCATCGAACTGGCCGCCGCGCGCAGCCGGCTGCTGCCGCCCGCGGCCATGCTGGCCCGCCTGAACAACCGGCTCAGCCTGCTGACCGGCGGCGCGCAGGATGCCCCGGCCCGCCAGCAGACCCTGCGCAGCGCCATCGACTGGAGCTATGACCTACTCGACGCCGACGAGCAGCGCCTGTTCCGCCGCCTGGCCGTCTTCGCCGGGGGTTGCACGCTGGACGCCGCCGAAGCCGTCTGCAACGCCCAAGGCGACCTGGGCAGCGAGATCCTCGACGGCGTGGCCTCGCTGATCGACAAAAGCCTGCTGCGCCAGGTCGAGCCGGGCGGGAGCGAACCGCGGCTGGCGATGTTGCAGACGATCCGGGAATACGCGCTGGAGCGGCTAACCAACAGCGGCGAACTCGATGCCCTGCGCCGCCGCCACGCCGAATACTTCCTGGCGATGGTCGAGGCCGCCGACGCCGCGCAAGAGGTGGCCGCGCAGGACAGCGCTCACCAGCGCCTGGAAGTGGAGTACGACAATCTACGGGCGGCGCTGGACTGGAGCGCGGCGAGCGACAGCGATGCCGACCTGGGGCTGCGCATGGCCGGGGCGATGGGCGAGTTCTGGAAAATCCACGGGCATATCCGCGAGGCGCGCACCTATTTGACCGCCCTGCTGGCCCGCGCCACCACCGCGCCGCCCACGCGCGGGCGCGCTAAGGCGGTCACGACCGCCGCGCGCATGGCGCTCACCGAGGAAGATCCGGCGGCGCGGGCGCTGTACGAAGAGAGCCTGGGTCTCTGGCGCGCGCTGGGTGACGAGTACGGGATCAGCCTGGCGTTGATGGGCCTGGGCCACCTGGCGCTGTTCGCGGGCGACCTGGACACGGCGCGCACCCGGTATAGCGAAGCGCTGGCCGTGCGCCGGGCCGTGGGCAACAAGCGCGGGACGGCGAGCGCCCTGGAGAGCCTGGGCGACGTGGCGGCGCAGCAGGGTGACTATGCGCAGGCTATTGCGCTGTGTGAAGAAAGCCTGGCCCTCTCGCGGGAAATCGGCGATAACTGGGGCATCGTCCACGCGCTGGCCGGGATCGCGGATGCCGCGGCCCACCGCGGCGATTACCCCCGCGCCACCGCGCTGCTGGAGGAAAGCCTGACGCTGGCCCAGGCGACGTGCTCGCGCACCATCATCGCCGCGGTGCTTGGCGGGTTGGGCGAACTGGCCGCGCAGCAGGGCGAATACGACCGCGCGGCGGCGCTGCTCGACGAGTGCCTGAGCATATGTCGCGAACTGGAGCACCGAGCCTATCTCTGTGCGGCGCTCACCCAGCGCGGCTACGTGGCGTGCCGGCAGCATGACTTTGAGCAGGCCGGCGCATTGCTCGAAGAGAGCCTGGCGCTGGCCCGCAGCCTGCGCAACGACGAGTGCAGTTGCAAAGCCCTGCGCGCCCTGGGCCGGTTGGCATTGCGGCAGGGTGAGGCCGGGCGTGCGCGGGCCCTGCTCGAAGAAAGCGCCGCCCTCCACCACCGTCTCCCCTGCCGGTACGACCTCGCCCTGGCGCTCGACGGGCTGGCGATAGCGTGCGCCGCGGATGGCGCCGCCGAGCGGGCCGCGCGGCTCTTTGGCGGCGCCCAGGCGTTGCGCGATGCGATCAGCGTCCCGATCATCCCCGCGGATCAGGCCGAGCACGACCAGTACCTGGCAGCCACCCAGGCCGCGCTGGGAGACGCGGCGTTCGCTGCCGCCTGGACCGCCGGCCAGACTCTGCCGCCGGATGCGCTGCTGGGTGAAGAGTCCGGTGCCGGCGCGGAATCCACGGGCGCCCCGGCGGCCAACGGGGGCAACGGCGCGCGCCTGGCCCACCCGGCGGGCCTCACCGCGCGGGAAATCGAGGTATTGCGGCTCGTGGCGGGCGGCCTGACCGACGCGCAGGTGGCCGAACGCCTCACCCTCAGCCCGCGCACCGTCAGTTCGCACCTCTACTCGATCTACAGCAAGCTGGGCGTCACATCGCGCACCGCCGCCACGCGCTTCGCGCTCGAACACGCGCTGCTCTGATCCCCGCGCCCCCGGCAACGCCACCCTCCCGGCCACCGTCTCAGTAATTCTACTGACTCCGCATACATTACTTGTCCCGTCGCGCCCGCCCAATTTCAGTAAGCAGGTTGGGAAATTCTGCTGATGTGCGCCGCCGCGCTCTGCGCTACACTGGTAACACAACGACAGTCGCCAGTTGAGCATCCGGCAGCCCACGCCGAAGGAGAACGTCCCATGTACCTCAATCAATCGCTCATCGGCGAGGTAGCCGGCGCCCAGCACGCGGACCGGTTGCGCGAAGCGAGCGCCGCCCGCCGCGCCCGTAAGCTGCGCGAGGGCCACGCCTCACGCCACCTGCAGCATGTTATCGCCGGTATTCGTGGTCGGACCGGGTTATCGACCGGCGCACAGCAGCAGCCGTATTTTATGGAGGAAGTCGAAACCACCATCGCGCGCTGCATGCGGGATACGTCGCCCGCCCCGGAATCGCTGACCGATCTGGACGAGGCACTGGTGCAGCAGTTACTGGCCGGGTACGCGCACCCTGCTGCGGAGCCGCCGCCCGGCACCAGCTATCAGGCCGAATGGATTCCTGACCACCAGAGCAACCCCTATCTGCGTGACGCGGCATAATCCCGCCGAGGGTAACGCCGCCGCCCGCCGGAGCACGACTCCCCGACCACCGTCCTGAGCGCCTCGCCGGCGAGGGATACGCCAATGCCGCAGCAAGGCCGCACAGCGTACGCCGCGGCGCCGCGGACGGTTCGGGAGCCGGGCATCCCCGTTCTCTATTCCCCATCCTTGCCCTCGTTGCCGGGTCGGATGTATGATGGCCCTGGAAAGCGTGGCCGCCGCCCTGGCGGCACGGGACAGGAGCCGGCATGGAAGGCGAGATCCGCACGGCAGCCGAGGCGCTGCGCCAACTGCACGAGGAAGATCCCTGGTTTTCGTACCCGGATGCCGTGGATTTGCTGAGCACGTTACATGCGAGCGAGGGCCCGGCCCTGGTCACCGCGCTACATGACCCCAGCGCGAAGATCCGCGCGGCGGTGGCGCGGGCTCTGGGCGCCTACCCGATCCCGGAGGCGCGCGCCGGGCTGCTCCAGGCGCTGCACGACCCGGCGGCCGACGTGCGCCGGGCCGCCATCGGCGGGCTGAGCACCTGGGACGACCCCGAAGTCGTCGCTGCCCTGCGCGATCTGCTGACCGATGATCCCGACTTCTACACCCGCCTCGCGGCCATCCAGGGGCTGGCAGGCCGGCCCGACGCGGGCGCCGCCGAGGCGCTCACCCACCTGCTGGCCGCTGCCCCCGCTGACGACCCCATGCTGCTGGGCATGGCCGCCGAGGCGCTGGCCGGGTTCGGCGGCGCGCTGGCGCGGGACCCGCTGGTCGCGCTGCTGGACCACCCCGCCGCGGCCATTCGCCAGAAAGCGGTCGAGGGCCTGGCGACGCTGGGCGATGCCGCTACTGCCGCGCCGCTCCGCGCCTATGCCGCCCGCGAAAGCGACGCCTACCTGGCCGGCATGGCCCAGCGCGTCGCCAGCGACCTGGAAAGCGGGCCCTAG
>DASSGZ010000076.1:0-7019 GCA_035693165.1 Chloroflexia bacterium
CGGTTACCGCCGCCGCTCCAGGCCCGCGATGGCCCTGGTGACGGCGGGATCGGGCGGGGCCAGGGCCAGCGCCTCCAGCAGCAACTCGATTTTGCGCGGGTCGCGCTCCTCGGCGGCCACCTCCAGCAACAGCGCCTGCTCCTCGGGGGCCCGCCGCGCCACGATGCTCGTCGCTAGGTAGCGGTACACGGCATAGCGGCGGGTGGTGCGCAAGAAGTCGGCGAGAAAGGCGCGCTGGCTCGCGCGGGCCTCGTGCGCCAGCAGCAGATCGAGCACGCCGATCAGCACAAACTCGTCATCGGAGGCGCCGTAGCGCGCCAGCAGATCGGTCAGCACCGCCGCCGGGGTGCCCGCCAGGTGGCGCAGGCACTCCGCCCAGACCTCGGAGATGGCATGGGCGAGATCGAGCACGTAGCCGTAGAGCGGCAGCAGTTCGCCCTGGCCGCCGAGCAAGCGCGCCGCCGTCACCGCCGGTTCGCCCGACATGCGCGCCGTGTGCGGGTCGGTCAGCAGCCGCACGGCGTGATAGGTCGCCGGGCCGGGGTCCCATTCGGCGAGCAGGGCCAGGCCCGCCGCGCGCAAGCCCCCGGCGCTCTCGGCCCGCGTCGGCGGCAGGAACTCGTAGGTGGTCAGGGCGCGCTCGGCCAGGGCGGCATCGGGCGCCACGCTGATCGGCAACAGCGCCTGCAGAATGCGGCTGCGGATCTGGCAGCCGGGATCGCGCTTCACCCCGTCGGCGTCATAATACTCGTACAGGTCCAGCAGCACGGGCCGCGCCGCCGGCACCTCGGCGACCGCCACCACATCCAGCGCCTCCGGCACCACGCGCACGCTGCGCTCGACCGCCAGCAAATCGAGCGCATATTGCACCTGTTCCACGGGCCGATCCGCCAGCGCCCGCAGTTGCGCCAGCGCCGCCGTCTGTTTCGCCCCCTTCGCCATCCGCCTGGCCCTCCTCCTGGCCCTCCTCGCCAATGTACACAGTCATCCCTCGTAGCAGTAAGATACCGATCCGGGGGCGGGCCGTCAAGCTTATTCTGCATCGCGAAGACGCGAAGAGCACAAAGAATAAAACCAATACAAAACCTTCGCGTCCTTCGTTCCTTCGCGGTGAACTTATCGACGGATGCGCATTGCGCCTGTTGCAAACCGCCGGGAATCGGCGCATACTAACGGCAGCGATTGTTTGCCCCAGGGGGAAGAGGAGAGCAGCAGATGAAGGACCTGTCCACCCGGCCCGTCGCCCCGCCGCGCGACCCCGCGCCCGCCGCCCCCCGGCTCACGACCATCCCCGAAGTGATCGCGGAGATGACGCGACGCTGGCGCGCGCTGCAAGGCCGCCGCGACTGGCGCGCCGTCTTCGCCAAGAGCTATCTGCGCACCACTGAGAATATTCAGGCTACGGCCCAGCAGGCGGGCAGCTTCGAGAACCCCGCCTGGCTGGTCCAGCTCGACTGCGACTTCGCCGGGCGCTACTTTACGGCCATCGACTGCTGGGACGCCGGGACCGGCTGCCCGGCCGCCTGGGCCGTGGCCTTCGAGGGCGACCGCGTGAAGCGCACGCTGGTGTTGCAGGATCTCCTCCTGGGCATGAACGCGCACATCAACTTCGACCTGCCCTACGCGCTCGACGCGACGATCCCGCCCAACCTGCCGGACGCCGAACTGGCCTCCTACGCCCGCGACCACGACCGCATGAACGAGTTGCTCGCGCGCACGGTCAAAGCCGTCGGCCAGGCGACGAGCGAGTACGACCCGGCCATCGGCATCGCGGATGCGGAGCTTGGTCCCGGCGCCGAACAAGGGGTAGCCCAGTTGATCCGCATCTGGCGCGCCCGGTCGTGGGCATACTTTCTCCTGCTGCGCCGGTCGGCCAACCGCGCGGACGCCGAGCAAATGATCGAGCAAACGGCGCACGACTACGGGCTGCTGCTGCTCCAGGTCCAGCAGGTGGCGCCCTATCTCTACTGGCCCAACCGGCTCTACCGGGACAGCATCGGCTGGCTGCGCGGCTGGTTCTAGCGCCGGCACGGATCGCAAAAGCACGGGGGCGACCTTTGGGCCGCCCCCGTGTCGATCCCCATGCGGGGCCGGCTAGCGGTCGACCACCCTCACATCGCTCGCCATGAGGTAGGATATGCGGTGGTTGAAGAAGATCTCATAGTACTGGGTCTGCCCTTCCACCACCGTGTGATCGGCGGGGTTCAGGGTGTAGGTCGGCGCGTAATAGTAGTCGGCGCGCATCCGGTCCTTGGCGACGTAGATCTGCCCGGCGGGGATAGTGTATTGCAGCGGCACAATCGCCTGCGGGGAGATGCCCGCCGGGTAAGCGGAGGCTTCGGGATAGGCGCGGCCATACACCGGGATCGCGTCGAGGCCCGCCCTGGGTGTCACCAGCGTGCCCTGGCCGCGCACGGTGTTCGTGTTATGCCTGGGATTGTAGAACCAGGCCAGTTGGCCGCTGAAGTAGATGCCGTCCCAATCGCCCTGCCGGGCCGCGCGGTAGAACTGCTGGCCCACCACCGCCTTGTCGCCCCAGTCGTTGGCCTGGGTGGTGCCGGGGCCGGGCAAGGCCGGATCGTCCAGCAGCGGTGCGCTGTCGCTCGGCGCCGTGTGCAGATAGACAAAGTTGGCCGATTGCGGCGGGAGATCGTGGCAGGTCGGGTCGCAATAGGTCAGCGGCGGCATGTTCGTGGCCCAATTGGGATTGATGGTCACGATGTTGTCGTCGGCATCGCCTTGCGGAGTGATGGGCGCGCCGATGAGGGCCATGTAGTGCGCCCAGTCCCAGTAGGGTCCCGGATCCCAGTGCATCCCGGCCTGGTAGGCCGCGGTGGGGCCGGGCACGTTATCGTGGCCGATGATGTGCGCGCGGTCGAGCGGCACGTCGTATTTGTCGGCCAGATAGCGTACCAGCCGCGCCGAGGCATGATACAGCCGCTCGGTATACCAGGTAGCGCCCTCCACGGCGAAGCCCTCATGCTCGATGCCGATGGAGTGCATGTTCACATACCAGTTGCCCGCCTGCCAGGCCACGTTCTTGTTCTGCACCATCTGCGTCACCTGCCCGTCGGACGAGCGCAACACATAGTGCGCGCTGACGTAGGCGAGGGGGTTCTGGAACTCCGCGATGGTGCTGTTGTAGGAAAGCTCGGTATCGTGGATGACGATGTACTCGATGTCCAGCCCGTCGTTCGGGCGGCGCGCCAGATCGTAGTTGCCGTAATCGCCGAGGTCGTTCGGGTTGTTCAGGTGGTACGCGGCGGGGATGAACCGGCAATCGAGCCCTTGCGGGCAATCGGCGGGACGATGGTGCTTGTCGGGCTGCGGCAACCGGTCGGCGCTGTGGACGTTGGGCTGCACCGGGCTGGCCGCCAGGGTCACCTGCTGGCCGTCGCTCGTCGTCCGGCCGGCGCCCTGCCGGATCGTCGCGTATACGTCGTCGGCGAAGGAGAACGCCGCTTCCGGGTCGCTGGAAGCGCTGTATTTGGCGACCGCGCCGTACCACTGGGCCGGGTCGGCGGGCGTGCCGCCCACGGTGTCGCGCGCATACTGGGCCAGCAACGCCGCGCCGCCGCGGATATTCTGCGCGGCGTCTTGCTTGAGCACATCCGGCTTCACCCCCAGCAGCGCGGCGGCCGTCGCCAGCGTCTGCTGCGCCGGATCGTTGGGGTTGGGCTTGAGCATGTGGACACTGCCGTCGCCGCGGGCATCGTCCAGGCGCGCGTTGCTCAGGTCCACCAGGTGCATCGGACCGTAGCCGCCCGCCGTGCTCGGCTGGCCGTGGTGGGTCTCCCAGCGGCTCTCATTGTAGGACACTGCCAGCAGCACGGCGGGCGGCACACCGAATTCCCGCGCCGCCTGCGCGAACGCGGTCTGCAATGTATCACCGGCGGCGCGCGCCGGCGGCGCGAGCAGACTGACCCCTAGCACACAGGCCAGCACGAAGCAGCACAGACTCAGCCAACGTAATCGTCGCATCGCTATCATGGGCACCCTCCTGAAGATCGAAATAGGCCGCGGTATTACCCCATAATGGGTGTGGCAGGGTTATTATATCGCGCTATGCTGCGGTTACACAATAGGGTACGCGGCTTGCTGAATACGGATACGCCCGTGATCCGTGGCCCTGGATCGGCAACCGGCCGGCCTGCCGGGCCAAACAGCCCCGTTCGGCGCACACGCTTAGCGCGCGCCCCCGTTGAATGGTATACTGGGCCGATTAGCAGATCGCAGCAGCGGGCGCCGGCTGTCGCCGGGTGGGCACACGGTCCGCACCGTCACCGGCGCCGGGCGTCCGGCAGCCGACCCCGGCTCTGGGACTGGACAAGAGAGGAGTATCGCATGTATGAATTCGATGCCGCCATATCGAGCGCGGTGAAAGCGGAGAACGCGCCGCCGAAGCCGGAGGGTCCGGTCGAGGGACCACTGTCGCCCGAGCTGCTCGACAAGATGCAGCGCTACTGGCAAGCCACGAACTATCTGACCGTGGGGCAGATCTATCTCCAGGCCAACCCCCTCCTGCGTGAGCCGCTGCGCATGGAGCACATCAAGCCGCGCCTGCTGGGCCACTGGGGCACCTCGCCCGCGCTCAGCCTCATCTACGTCCACCTCAATCGGCTGATCAACGAGCATGATCTCGACGTGATCTACCTGGCCGGCCCCGGCCACGGCGGCCCGGCCATTGTCGCCAATGTCTACCTGGAAGGCACCTACACCCAGATCTACCCCGAGATCACCCAGGACGTGGCCGGGATGCGGCGGCTGTTCCGCCAATTCTCGACGCCCGGCGGGATCCCCAGCCATGTCAGCGTCACCACGCCCGGCTCTATCCACGAGGGCGGCGAACTCGGCTATGTGCTGACCCATGCCTTCGGCGCCGCCTTCGACAACCCGGAGCTGATCGTGGCCGCGGTGATCGGCGACGGCGAGGCCGAGACGGGGCCGCTGGCCGGCTCGTGGCAGGGCATCAACTTCCTCAACCCGGCGCGCGACGGCGCCGTGCTGCCCATCCTGAACCTCAACGGCTACAAGATCGCCAACCCGACCGTGCTGGGGCGCGAGACCGACGACAACCTGCGCGCCTTGATCGAGGGCCACGGCTACGAGGTGTTTTTCGTGGAAGGCGACGACCCGGCGCGCGTGCACCAGGCGTTCGCGGCCACGCTCGACGCCTGCTACAACCGCATCCACGCCATCCAGCAGGAGGCGCGCGCCAACGGCGTCACCGAGCGCCCGCGCTGGCCGGCCATCATCCTGCGCACGCCCAAGGGCTGGACCGGCCCCAAGGTGGTGGACGGCGCGCCCATCGAGGGCACGTTCCGCGCCCACCAGGTGCCGCTCGGCGACGTGCGCGGGCGGCCCGAGCAACTCACCGAACTGGAAGCGTGGTTGCGCAGCTACGAGCCGGACAAGGTGTTCGACGAGAACGGCCGGCTGATCGAGGAACTGGCCGCCCTGGCCCCGCGCGGCCTGCACCGCATGGGCGCCAGCCCGCACGCCAACGGCGGTAAAGTGATGGTCACGCTGCGCATGCCCGACTTCCGCAAGTACGCCATCGAGGTCCCGCGCCCGGCCACCCTGCGCTACGAGTCGACCCGCGTGCTGGGCCAGTTGATGCGCGACATGTTCGTGACGAACGCCGACGAGGCCAATTTCCGCCTGTTCTGCCCCGACGAGGTGAACTCCAACCGGCTGGGCGCCGTGTTCGACGTGGAAACCCGCTGTTTCGTCGGCAAGACCATCGAGATCGACGACCGCGTGTCGCACAACGGGCGGGTCATGGAGATCCTGAGCGAGCACAACTGCGAGGGCTGGCTGGAGGGCTACGTGCTGACGGGCCGCCACGGCCTCTTCGCCACCTACGAAGCCTTCGCCATGGTGGCCGCTTCCATGGTGGTGCAGCACACCAAGTGGATGGAGGAAGCGCTCAACCTGCCCTGGCGCGAGTCGATTGCCGCGCTGAACATCCTGCTGACCTCGACCTGCTGGCGCAACGACCACAACGGCTTCAGCCACCAGGGGCCGGGCCTGATCGACGTGATGCTCTCCAAGCGCGGCACGGTGGCCCGCATTTACCTGCCGCCCGACGCCAACTGCCTGCTCTCGGTGGCCGACCACTGCTTCCGCAGCCGCAACTACGTCAACCTGATCGTCATCGACAAGCAGCCCCACTTGCAGTATCTGCCCATGAATGAGGCTATCGAGCATTGCGAGCGCGGCGCGTCGATCTGGGAGTGGGCAAGCAACACCGACGGCGAGGAGCCGGACGTGGTGCTGGCCTGCGCGGGCGATGTCGTGACTCTGGAGACCATCGCCGCCGCGTGGTGGCTGCGCAAGAACATCCCCGAACTCAAGGTGCGCGTGGTCAACGTGGTCGACCTGATGACGCTGTTCCCGCCCGCCGTCCACCCGCACGGCATGGGCGAAACCGATTTCGTCAACCTCTTCACCGCCGACAAGCACGTCATCTTCGCCTTCCATGGCTACGCCCGCGCCATGCACCAGATCATCCACGGGCGGGCCAACCCGGATCGCTTCCACGTGCGCGGCTTCATCGAGCAGGGCACGACGACCACCCCGTTCGACATGGTGATGCTGAACAAGGTGAGCCGCTATGACCTGGTCAACGACGTGGTCAACAACGTGGCGAAGATGCGCCAGCGCCGCCCGGAAATCAACGACATCTGTGACCGCCTGATCGAGCAGGCTCGCGACTACACCCTGGAGCATCTCGAAGACCCGCCCGAGATCCGCAACTGGACCTGGACGGAGGAGTAAGCCGGAATCCGTCATTCTGAGCGGCGCGAAGAATCTCCGTCGCATACCCCGAAGCGACGAGACTCTTCGCTGCGCTCAGAGTGACAAGGACGGGGTGGCGCGCATGCGCGCTGCGCAACCCCCGGCGCGGCACACCAAAGGGGCGGGTGCAATACGCACCCGCCCCTTTGGTGTGCCGGCCTCGCGCTTCTTGCTTAGAAAGTGGGGGCCGGGACCGTTATCGGCGTATCCGAGCTATT
>DASSGZ010000077.1:0-15747 GCA_035693165.1 Chloroflexia bacterium
GCAGGAGCTGTATTGGCGTTTCGCAAGAATGAGCACCAGAGCTGTAGGTGAGCCACTGAAGTTCGGGGTCGAAAGCCGGCCGCCGACCAGTGAACGCCTGGCCGAACTCCTCCAGCCTTGCGGACTCTCACTTGTTGAGCAACACATTCTCGGGAAAGAGGCGGGAAAGGAGCGCGCCTGGGGAGGCTTCGCTCTTGCAATCGTGAACCGGCAGTGATGCGCCTCTTGCGCGATGCGGTGGTAAGTCTGGTGCATCAGACCGGATTTCCGCGGGTCCAGACGGCTTGCGCTATTACAGTGAGGCTTCCCGCCGCGCCCTCTGCCGCGGGTGCGGCTGGGCAAAGGCGCGATCCTTCGGCTATAATAGATACTATGGATACGGAACCGAGCAACGATAACCTGGTGTTACTCTATGTGCCCTGCGGCAGCGAGGACGAGGCGTTGGGCCTGGCGCGGGCGCTGGTCGAGACGCGGCTGATCGCCTGCGCCAACCTGCACCCCATTCGCTCCGTATATACCTGGGAAGGGCGCGTGGTGGACGAGGCCGAGGTGGTGCTGCTGGCGAAGACGACGGTGGCCCAGGCCGCCGCCGCCGAAGCCGAGATCCGTCGCCGCCACAGCTACGAGGTGCCCTGCCTTTTGCGGCTGCCCACGGCGGGGGTCAACGCCGATTACCTGGCCTGGGTTCGCGCGGCCGTCAGCTAGGGGAGAGGGCGCCCGGCGCCCGCGAGATTTGCTATGGGATTTGAAGTGTTCGGCGTCGGCGTGCCGGAGATGGTGATCATCCTGGTGGTGGCGCTGATTTTCCTGGGGCCGGAGAAGTTGCCCGAAGCCGCGCGCACGGTCGGCGGCTGGGTGCGCGAGATCCGCGGCATCAGCAGCGAGGCCATGAGCGTGTGGCAGGAGACGCTGCAGGTCGGCGACACAATCAAGAGCAGCGTGAGTATCGACGGCGCCGGCCGGGCGGCCCCGCGCGCCGCCACCCCGCCCCAACTGCCGGTGGCCTACACGCCGCCGGACGCTGCCGCCGAACCGGCCACGCTCGATTACCCGGCGCCGTTTGCGCCGCCCAAAACGCCGTCCGCCCCCGCGGAACCCCTCGCCTACCCGGCCCCCTTCGAGAAATAGGTCGGGCCCGCGCCCGGCATCGCCAGCATCAACACCTCATAACCGTTCGACAATAGCTCGGCGCGCAGCGGCCAGGCCGGGTCGCCGCCGAGCGGCCCATCCACCGGCATCGCCAGCACGGCCCGGCTGGGCGACAGCATGACGCTGGTCGCCGGGTGGGCCCAGGGCAGCGGCGTGCCCGGCGCGGGCATACCGGCCGCGCCGTAGCGCCGGCGCCACGCGGGCGAGACCGAGGCGTAGCGCACCAGCAAGAGCGGTTCGCCGCTGGTGGCCTCCTGCCGGTCGGCGATATCAGGCCGCAGCCCGGCCACCAGCAGCATACACGGCCCCGATCGGCTGAGTGTGTACTGGCGCGCGGCGGCCTCCAGCGACGCCTCGTAGCGCGCGGCCAGCCGGCGCACCGCCGGCCAGCCGAAGGCCGTCCGTGCCGCCTCCTCGGTGAAGCGGCTGCCCTGGAACAGGCAAGCCCCGGCGAACAGGTTCGCTTCGCGCTCCCAGGTCTGCCGCGCCGCCGGACTCAGGTCGGACTCCGAGCAATATTGCAGCAGGCTGTTGTGCCAGGGCAACACGTAATGCCCCAGTTCGTGCAGGGTGACGAAGCGGCGCTGCCCGGCGCCCAGGTTGCGGTGGGTATAGATCACCTTGCCGCCGACATCGACCATGCCGCGCACCAGCGGGCGCAGGTCGGCGCGCGCCTGGCGCAACGGCACGGGCAGGCCCTGGTCGCTGTAGGGGTCGGTGAAGGCAAACTGCTCGCCGGCCAGTTCGCAGGCGGCCAGCAGCGTGGGGATGGAGGTGGGCGGGCCGGTCACGCCCGCGCGGCGCAACAGGTCGGTGGCCGCCGCCAGAACCGCCGCCCGGTCGACGGGAGCGGCATCGCCAGGGGGCGCGGGCTGAGTCGTCATATGTGTATCAACGACGACGCGACCCGATTAACTGCGGTTCTGGCGCTTGAATTTCAGATATTGCAGGAAATCGTTGAGCTCGACCTCTTCTTCCGCCGTGAGGTCGTTGGGGATGCTGAAGGCCCAGCCCGGCGCCGCGGGCGTGGCAGGTGCCTCTTTAGATGCCCCTTTAGGGGCAGGCGCCGCGGGCACCTCGTAGGCGGCGGGTTCCTCGGCCACGCGGGCGGCGGGGGCGGGCGGCACCACGCCGGGGCGGATATAGCCGGCGCGCGCCATCAGCGCCTCGTAGGCCACGCCATACACGGCGGCCAGCTTCTGCAAGACATGCGGCGACGGCTGGTGGATGTGCCCGTGCTCCACCTGGCTCAGGTAGCTGTTGGACACGCCGCTCTGCTCCTCCACCGCGCGCAGGGTCAAGCGGCGCACACGGCGCAGGTCGCGCAAGTATGCGCCCAGGTCGGCTATCGGGTTCTCGGCGTCTTCCATGGTCATCCCTTTCCAGGCCCGCGCCCCGCACATCGGCGGGCAGGCGATTCCGGTATTTCCATTATACGCCAGATATGCTCATTGTGCAAGCATTTGCTAAGTTTAACAAACAGGAATTTTGCTTGACAAACTTAGCAAAACCTGCTAAGATGGTCCTGTCGCGCCACATATCGCCCACGGGCAACGCACCCGCAAACAGCACACCGCACCCGATACCTGGGGCTGGAAATTGCGATTTTACTAGAGAACACGGATGTTGGACGCCAAACGGGACGGACGAGGAACAGCCATGAAACAGGCACACAGCCGCACGGTCGTGATCATACTCTGGAGCGCCCCCCTGCTCCTGATGGCGACGATGGTCGCCGCCAACGTGGCGCTGGCCGCCGCGTATGCCCGGCTGCTGGGCGGGCTGGGCCTGGCCCCGGCGGCAGGAGCCGCTTTCTGGGCGCTCTACTTCGGCGCGCTGGGGCTGACCAACCTGCCCGCGCTGGCCGCCGCGGGGCGCTGGCGGCAGGCCGAGGCCCGCGAACACGCCGCCCTGGCCGAGGTGCGCGCGGCGGTGCGCTGGCCCACCCACCTGGATCGCTGGCAGCCCGCCCTCTGGCCCGACGTGCCCGCGCCCGGCGTCGCCCGCCCGCGCCCGCCTGTCGCCGCGCTGCGCAGCGAGTTCCGCGCCCTGCGCCGCCACCTGCCCTACGCCGGCCTCTTGCTCGGTAGCCTGGCCGGGCCGGTGCTCCTGGCGGGCCTGCTGGCCGGCGTCTAGTCCCGCCCGGCGGCGCGGGGGTTGCCCCGCCCCCGCGCCCGCATCCCCCCTGCTTACCCTAACCTGATGAAGTTCCCTAATATTCAGAAAGCCCCGCGCGCCAGTTTCTGACAGGTCATCCACCAACTATTGTATCGCGGCGCGGGGTTTGCTATACTCCGATCTGTGGCAGGGCGGCAACGCGGCCACACGAGAACAGCGAAATCGGATAGGAGACCAACAGCGCAGGGGTTCGACCACTAGACAGTAGCGCCTGGACTCGCCGCGGAGGCGGTGAGTTGACGAGGTGGGAGCTTATCGAAAGATTCGGCGGATGGCTCCCCGGTTCCACAATCGTTAGAGACGGCCAAATCGCGTGAGTGATTGCGCGACAACACCCGGCTCAAGTGGCGGAGCAGCACGCTCCCGGCTTTTCCCCTGGTTGTGTTCCATTTCCCGGTTTCTCCTGTTACGGGGTTGGTGTGCCCCCGGACGGCCTGTGCGCCGATCCGGCGGCCCGGCCCCGCCCTGCGCCCTGTCCTGGATGAGTCCGCCTGGACTCACCCCGTCGCTTGCTGTGTCATCGAAGGAGTATTGTGCATGTGTGGTATCTTCGGCTATGCCGGTCCGAATTGCGAAGCCGCCGACCTGGTCTTTAGCGGATTGAAGGAGCTCGAATATCGCGGCTACGACTCGTGGGGCATCGCCCTCGACAAGGACGGGCAGGTCGTCACCGTCAAGAACACCGGGAAACTCCGCGCCGCGCCCGAGGGCATGGGCCAGTCGGCGCTCGCGATCGGGCACACCCGCTGGGCCACCACCGGCGCCGTCACCCACGCCAACGCCCACCCGCACAGCGATTGCTCGGGCCGCTTGGCCATTGTCCATAACGGCATTGTCGAGAATTATGTCGAGTTGAAAGAGGGCCTGATCGCCCGCGGGCACCAGTTCAAGTCGGAGACCGACAGCGAGGTCATCGCCCACCTGCTCGAAGAAGAGATCGCCGCGGCCCCCGGCGACAGCCTGGCCGAGGCCCTGCGCCGCGTGAGCCTGCTGCTGCACGGCATGAACGCCGTGGTCGCCATGGACGTGACCCGCGACGCGCTGGCCGCCGTCAAGAACGGCTCACCGCTGGTGATCGGCGTGGACGAAGGCGCCAACTACCTGGCCTCCGATATCGCCGCCCTGCTCAAGCACACCCGCCACATCGTCTGGGTGCTGGACGGCCAGGTCGCCGGCATCAGCAAGAACCATGTCAGCCTGGTGGACGCCGCGACCGGGGCGCCCATCGAGACGCGCATCGAGCGCGTAGCCTGGGACGCGCAGCAGGCGGCCCTCGGGCCCTACCAGCACTACCTGGAGAAGGAGATCTGGGAGCAGCCGGGCCTCATCCGCCAGATCGTGGCCGAGGGCGGCGCGCAGGCCCGCCAGCTCGCCGAGTTCCTGGCCGAAGCCTCCGACATCTACTTCACCGGCTGCGGCACCGCCTATCATGCCGGGCTGATGGGCAACTACATCCTGGCCGACGTGGGCCGGCGCATGGCCCACAGCATCTACGCCCACGAAGTCACGTCCTTCGCCCCGTTCATGCGCGCCCCGCAGGCGTTGGTCGCCCTCTCGCAGAGCGGCGAGACGATTGACGTGCTCGACGCCATGCGCGCCGCGCACCGCAGCGGCGTGCCGGTGGGCGCGCTGGTCAACGTGCCTGGCTCGACCCTGAGCCGCGAGGCCGACTTCACCCTGCTGCTGGGTGCCGGCCCCGAAAAATGCGTGCTCTCGACCAAAGCCTTCACCGCCAAGGTCGCCTACCTGATGCTGGCCGCGGGCGCGCTGGGGGCGCGCGAAGCCGAGATGCGCGCCGTGCTGAGCGCCGCCGCCGCCGAAATGGACGCCCAGCGCACCGACGGGCGCATGGACACCGTGCGCGCCCTGGCCGAGCGCATCTACGAGCGCGAGCACCTGTTCGTCGTGGGCCGCGGCTACAACTACCCGCTGGCCCTCGAAGCCGCGCTCAAGATCAAGGAAGTGAGCTATATCCACGCCGAGGGCTTCGCGGCGGGCGAACTGAAGCACGGCGTCATCGCGCTGGTGGAGGAAGGCACGCCCTGCCTGGTGCTGGCGCCGGACGGCCCCGACGAGGCCCAGGCGCTGACCACCGCCGGGGAACTCAAGGCCCGCGGCGCGCTGATCATCGGCGTCGGCCCCAACCACCACGACGTGTACGACGTGCACCTGCCGGTGCGCGCCACGGGCCACGCCTTCTCGCTGGCGGCCTTGCCCCCGGTGCAGATGCTGGCTTACAACCTGGCCCTGCTGCGCGGCCTCGACCCCGACAAACCCCGCAACCTCGCCAAAAGCGTGACCGTGCGCTAATTGGGCGCCATAGCGTCGATCACGGAAGCCCGCCTCCGGCAACGGGGGTGGGCTTTTCTTTTGGTGGGAAGGAAATTCGTGCTGGCGCGCCTGAGGCTAAAATTCCCAATCCAGGCCGCCGGGCGACGGCGGCCGTTTCGGGGCATCGTCGAACAGGCTGAGTTGCGTGGGCGTGGCCGGGTCGAGGCTGACCCGCCGCGGCACCATGCGGCCATCGTCCAGGCCGCCCAGGTGGTTGATATTCTCGACAATCGTGGGCAAGCAGTACTCGTGCATCTGCTCATGTAGTTGCAGCGAGTTGAAGCGCAACAGCTTCCAGGCCGCCGTCTCCAGGTCATTATCGCGGCGATTATCTTGCGGAATCCGCGCGGCATCCGCGTGCCACGTGTCGCCGTCGGTCTCGATATTCAGCTTCCCGGCCCTGCAATACACCGCGAAATCGAGAAAGTAGTTGTGGTCCTTGACGGCGACAAACTCCTGGCGCTCCGCCTGGATCTGCAACCGCTTGAACTCCGCCCACAGCCGATCTTCCAGCGGACTCTCGTCGTACAGGTCGTTGATTTCGACGGCGCGGGTGAACTTGCGCCAGGTGGTGGCAATGAACACAATGCGCCGCAAGCGCCGGCTGAAAATAGGGTCCGGCAGCTCCTCCAGCGGCGCCAGCAGCAGTTGATAATACCGCTGGGTGGCGCGTGCGTCCTCGGGATCGTCGGGGAACAGCGCCTGCCGGGACACCTGGCGCACGTCGAGCACTCGGCTGTAGTAACGAACGGCGAACGCTTCTGCGCCGAAGATCTTGGGCTGATAGAAAGCGAGCCAGTCCGGCGGCCAGCGCCGCTGCAACCATTTGTCGGCGCTGGCGACGGGGATCCGGTACCAATGCTCGGACCGCGCGATATCAAGATCCCGCGGGGTGTTGAGGATTGCGACCAGGACTTCGTCGGCTTCGGCCATACCGGAGGCGCACCTATTCTAGCCCCGCATTGTTAGGAGGGCGGAATCCTGAAGGACGCGAGTAGCGGCCCGGCGGGCACGCTACTGAGCCATAAACCGGCTCAGTATACGGGACGCATCGCGGCAAGTCAACTAACCGGAGGCTAAATTACCGGCATCCTTCCCCACCAGCACCGCCGCGCCCTGGATATCGCTGCGCTTTAGCTTCAACAGCACCTCGTCCGCCTGGTCCATGGGGAAGGTCTCGACCTCGGTGCGGATGGGGATCGCGGCGGCCAGGGCCAGCAGTTCCTCGGCGTCCTGGCGGGTCGCGTTGGCGACGCTGCGCATGCCCCGTTCGCCCCAGATCAGGTCGTAGTCGAACTGCGGAATGGGACTCATGTGGATGCCGGCCAGGATCAGCGTGCCGCCTTTACGCAACGCGGCCAGGGCCACGGGCACCAGCGCGCCCGCCGGGGCGAAGATGATCGAGCAGTCGAGCGGCCCGCCGGAATCCTCGCCGGACGCGCCCGCCCAGGTGGCGCCCAACTCCAGAGCCAGCCGGCGGTGCTCGGGGCTGCGCGTGAACACGGCGACCTCGACGCCCCAGTGTCGCGCCACCTGGATGGCGATATGCGCCGACGCGCCGAAGCCGTACAGCCCTAGCCGCTTGACGTGCCGCACGTCGCCCAGACGCAACGCCCGGTAGCCCACCACGCCCGCGCAGAGCAGCGGCGCCGCCGGGGCATCGGGAAAGGCCGCCGGAATCGCGTAGGCGAAGCGCTCGTCCGTCACCTGGTACTCCGCGTAGCCGCCGTCCACCTGGTAGCCGGTGAAGCGGGCATAGTCGCAGAGGTTCTCGCGCCCGCTGCGGCAATACTCGCACACGCCGCAGGCCCAGTTGAGCCAGGGCACTCCTACTCGATCGCCCTCCTGGAAGCGCGTCACCTCGGCCCCCACCGCGTCCACGGTACCGACGATCTGGTGGCCCGGCACGACCGGCAGCTTGGGCAAATCGATCTCGCCTTCGACAATATGCAGGTCCGTATGGCACACGCCGCACACATTAACGCGGATGCGCAGGTCGTGCGGGCCGGGATCGGGCACGGGCAGGTCGGTAGCGATCAGCGGACGGTCCTCGACCGGCGCTGGGGCGCGTAATTGCCAGGCATACATCTGTGGGATCCTCCTCCGGGTCGCGAGTATGTAGGCACGCGGTCACTCCCGACCGGGCGCGGCGCAGTTAACAGTCGTCTCTCACCCTGTATCATACCGCGTTAGGGCCGTGGCGCAAACCCGGTGCCGCCCGCAGGCGTCACAGCCGGCGGGTGCCCGCCGTTCCCACTACTACCGGCGGGCGCGCACTGCGCCTGGCGGCAGTCCACACAAGGAGGCGTTGTCCATGGGACACCAGCACGATAGCGAGCCGGTTCACGACCTTGGCCAGGGGCATGACGAGCGCGGCGAGGAGAATCCTGGCGGCAAGGACCGCCAGGCGGGCGGCGGGCGGCGCGAACACCGCGCCGGCGGCAGCCACGACACCAACATCACCGGCACCCACGACCACGACGACTCGTCCAGCACCAGCGGCGGCGGCAGCAGCGGCGGCGGGGGCGGCACGCACAGCGGCGGGCGCGGCGGCACCGGCCATACTTGATAGGGCGTAGCCCTGGCCTCCAACCCCAAACGGTAGACGGCGCGCCGAGATCATTCGGCGCGCCGCGTCATTAGCGCAATCTCTGGGGCCAAAAGAAGGCAGCGGGCGCATCCAGCGCAGGCCCGCTGCCCCAACGGATCAGGCCGGGTTCCCTGCCCGGCGCCTACTTGACCGAGCCGGCCAGCAGCCCCTGCACGAAATAGCGCTGGAGGCTGAAGAACACGATCAGCGGCACGACCATGAGCACGAAAGCGCCCGCGCTCAACAGGTCCCACTCCACGCCGTAGGTTGATTGCAAGCCGCTGATCGCCACGGTGAGCGGGCGGGCGTTGGGGTTCTGGATGAAGACCAGCGCCATCAACAGGTCGTTCCAGACACCGAGGAACTGGAAGATGGTCAGCGAGGCGATCGCCGGCACCGACAGAGGGACAATGATACGAAAAAAGATGCTCAGGTTATTGGCCCCGTCGATACGCGCCGACTCGATCAGGTCGCTGGGCAGCAAGATGAAGAAGTTGCGCAGCAGGAAGATGGCGAAGGGCAGCCCGAAGGCGGTGTGCGCCAGCCAGATCCCGGCATAGGATTTGGTCAGGCCCAACGGGTTGAGCAGTTGCAACACCGGCACGAAGGTCATCTGGATCGGGATGACCAGCAGGGCGATGACACCCAGGAACAGCGCGTCGCGGCCCGGAAACGGGATCCAGGCAAAAGCAAACGCGGCCAGCGCGGCGAGGAGCACGGGCAGGATGGTGGCCGGCACGGTGATGGCGATGCTATTGAAGAAGGCCTGCCCCATGCCCTTGGAGACAATGACGTTGGTGTAATTCGCCAGGGTCAGATCGGGATGGGCGAGGATGGTCCACCAGCCGGAGCCGAGAATATCGCCTTTAGGCCGGAGGGAGGTAATCAGCAAACCGACCGTGGGCACGAGCCAGATCAGCGTGAGGATCACCAGCGACAGGTGCAGCCCCGCCCGCCCGGCCAGCCAGGCCAGCCATTCGCCGGTGGTCCGGCGCACCGCGACGGCCGGGATGCCGACCGTGTCGCGTCCCGCAGCTTGCGTGGTCATCGCGTTACCCTTTCTGTGCGGAAGCGGCGGATGTTGAGCAGCATGATCGGCACGATCAAGATCAGCATGACCACCGCGACCGCCGACCCATAGCCGGCGTTGCCGCCCTGGAACGTCTCCACATACATGGTATAGGCAATCACCCGGCTGGCGCCGGCGGGACCCCCGGCCGTCATGATGTAGATGATATCGAAGACCTTGATCACCCAGACGATCAGCGTGACTGTGACCACCGAGATCGGCAGGCTGAGCATGGGCAGCGTGATGCGCCGGAAGATGCCGAACTCGTTGGCGCCGTCCACGCGGGCCGCCTCCAGCACCTCGGCAGGAATGCCCTTGAGCGCGGCGGAGAGCACGACCATGGCGAAGCCGGTCTGCGCCCAGACGTTGGCGATAATCACGGCCACGTTCACGGTGTCCGTCCGGCCCGTCCAGGCCAGCGGCTGGAAGCCCTTGAACAGCGTGGTCAGCAGGGCATTGAGCACGCCGATCTGCGGGTTGGGGCTGTAGACGAACAACCAGATCACCGCGACGGCGGTGGCGGCAATCGCCATGGGCAGGAAGATAAGGGCTTTCACTATCGACTCGTAGCGCACGCGGTCGCTGAGCACGGCGATGAGCAAGCCCAGGCCCACGCAGAGCGAGGTGTTCAGGATGACCCAGAGCACGTTATTGAACACGGCGCCCGACGGCGGGAAATGCGACAGGTCGATGAACAGCCGGTCGTGGGTGAAGAGATCGACGTAGTTGCGGAAGCCGATCCATTTGCTGAATTGCAGCCCTTTGCCGGTGTTGAAGCTGAGGGCAATGGTCCAGATCGTGGGATAGACCAGGAAGATCAGCAGGAACAACATGGCCGGCAGCGCGAACAGGAAGCCCTGGAAGGCTTGACGCCGGGTGTGCATCGGCCGCCCCTCCTCTTGATGCGGGGCGCGTGCCGCGCCGGGCCGGGGTTGTCCCCCGGTCCCAGCACGACACGCCACCTATAACGATACGTGTCAGATACGGCAGATGGGCGCCGCGGGTGGGGTAGGGGCCGGTTGGTGCGCGGCCCCTACCGGGCGGCGCGGGCGCTAGCGATTGAACTCGCGGGCCGCCCTGGCTTCGAAGTCGGCGAGGATCTTGTCGGTGTCGGCGGGATTGGCCTCGATGCCCTGCAGGGCGGTGGTCCAATCCTCACCCAGCGAGCCGGGAAGCTGGTCCGAGCCGTCGAACCGGAAGATCGAGGCCGCGCCCAACTGCTGGGCTTCCTTCTTCGCCAGTTCGTTCGGGTAGATCGCGACATCCACCTGCTTGTTCGGCGAGATGATCGTGCCTAGCTTGGCCCAGGTCTCGCCCCCGCGCTTGCTGATCATGTACTTCAGGAAAGCGCGGCTCTGCGGCGTGTCCTTGAACACGCTAAGCTGGTCGCCCGCGCCCAGGATCGCTTCGTCATACTGCGGATCGATCACCGGGAACGGGTAGAAATCGATGTCGGTGCCGATCTTGAGGTCGGGATTGACCTGCTGGGTGGCGATGCCGCCCACGAAGCCGCCCTCGAAGTACATCTCCGCCGTGGGATTCTTGCCGAAGACGAGGCCGATCCCATCGACGAACTTGGTGCCCAGCGCGCTTTGCGACCCACCGGGCACATACTGCGAGTTGGCGGTAATCTGGGTCATCATCTCCGCGGCCTTCTTGACCGTCGGGTCGGTGAACGGCAGCTTGCCGAATTGGAAGAGGTCGTTGTACTTATCCGGCCCGGCGGTGCGCAGGTAGATGATCTCGAACCAGTCGGTCAGGGTCCAGCCGTCGCCCGCGCCCACAGCCCAGGGCTTCTTGCCCGCAGTCACGAAGGCGTCGCTGAGCTTGATCATCTCGTCCCAGGTCTTCGGGACCTGCAGGTTCATCTCCTTGAACGAGTTGGGGCGATACCAGACGGTGCTCTTGGAGTTGGCCTTTACGGCGATGCCGTAGAGCTTGCCGTTCATGCTGCCCAGGTCGATCCACGCCTGGCTGAAGCTGGCCTTGATGTCGTCCATGGTCACGCCCAGGCTGGTCAGCTCGGTCAGGCTGCCCTCGTTCGCCAGGTCGGTCATGACGCCGGGGCGCGGGATAATCGCCACCATGGGCGGGTTGCCCGCGGCGATCATCGTGCGCAGCGCGGGGATAAAGTCGCGGGCCTGCTGGTACTGCGTCTTGATGCCGGTCTGCGCGGTGAAGTCATCCAGCACCTTCTGGAAGGCCTCTTGCTCGGCGCCGCCCCACAGCGAGAGAACCGTCAGCACATCCGGTCCGGCCTCGCCGGTGGTAATCAGCGTGGCTGTCGGCTCGGCGGCAGCGGGCGCCGCGGGCGTATCGGTGGCCGCTGCGGCAGCGGCGGGCGTATCGGTGGCCGCTGCGGCGGGCGCGGTGGTGTCGGTGGCGGCTGCGGCAGGGGCCGTGGTATTGGTGGCGGCGGCAGCGGGGGCCGTGGTATCGGTCGGGGCCGCGGCGGGGACCGACGTTGCGGTCGGGGTTTCGCCCCCGCAGGCGGACAACAAGAACGCGCAAATCATGAAAAGCGACAGTAGCCATTTTCGACGGTTCATTGGTTTTCTTTCCTCCTCATTGCGGTGAGTAACTGTGTACCGAGCTGGTCATCGCCGGGACCAAGGTTACTGCTAACATCCACCACCTTTCTTGGATCGCAACGGGACGGGACCCAACGCCCCGCGCGGCTAGCCATACCTGGCGCGTATAAGAGGCGAGTGTAGCACCGATCAGATCGCTTGTCAACTATAGCGGAGGCGGCGCGTGCAGGCGAAGAGCTAAGCCGCGGCGCCAACCGCCGCGACGATGGCGTCGGTGACTTCGCGCGTGCCGGCGCTACCGCCGAGGTCTTTGGTCAGGGTGTTGCCCTCGCGCACGACCTGTTCGAGTGCGGCCATGACCAGCCGGGCGGCCTCCGGCTGGCCCAGTTGATCGAGCATTAACACGCCCGCCCAGACGGTCGCCATGGGGTTGGCACGGTTCTGCCCGGCGATGTCGGGCGCCGAGCCATGCACCGGCTCGAACATCGAGGGGTAGCGCTTCTCGGGGTTGATGTTGCCGCTGGCGGGCAGGCCCAGGCTGCCCTGCAGCGCGCCACCCAGGTCGGTCAGGATGTCGCCGAACAGGTTGGAGGCGACAACCACATCCAGCGACTCGGGGTTGAGGATCATGCGCGCGCTCAGCGCGTCCACCAGGTACGAGCGCACTTCCACGTCGGGATAGTCGCCGGCCACGGCGTTGACCACCGCGTCCCAGAAGACCATGCTGTAGTTGAACGAGTTGCTCTTGGTGGCGCTCGCCAGCCGCTTGCCGCGCTCACGGGCGCGCTCGAAGGCATAGCGGACGATGCGCTCGGTGCCGTGGCGGGTGAAGATGGCGGTCTGGGTCGCCACTTCGTCGGGCGCGCCGGGATGCAGCCGCCCACCGTGGCCCGCATATTCGCCCTCGGTGTTCTCGCGGATGAAGAGCATGTCGATGTCCGCCGGGCCTTTGTCACGCAACGGGCCGCGCAGGCCGGGCAACAGCTTGATCGGGCGCAGGTTCACGTACTGCTCGAAGCCCTGGCGGATCGGCAGCAGCAAGCCCCACAGCGACACATGGTCGGGCACGCCGGGATAGCCGACGGCCCCGAGATAGATGGCGTCGAAATCGGCCAGTTGCTGTAGCGCGTCGCGGTCCATCATCAGGCCGGTGCGCTGGTAGAACTCGCAACTCCAGGGGAACTCGTGTGCGGTCAGCGTGAAGGCGCCGGTGACTTCGGCGGCGCGGTTCAGCACGCGCAACCCGGCCGGGATCACTTCCCGGCCCACGCCGTCGCCGGGAATGAGTGCGATGCGGTAAGTGGTGGTCATGGGGCCGTTATCCTCCAGGCAACGGAACGCGTCGCCAGCAGTCTGAAAGTGGCGCCAGCATAGCACAGCCATCCCGCGGCGTCAACTACTCAACTCGCGCGCGGCGCACACCCGTGCAATATCACCGCCGAGACGCAGAGGACGCAGAGATTTCGAGTAGGTCTGGTTAATAGCAAGACTTATTCGTATCTGCACCTGCCGCTAGCCGTTCACATGAGCGAACGATAGGCAGAAAAATAACGAATCTTAACGATCTCCGCGTCCTCTGCGTCTCGGCGGTGAATTGTGCGGTACCCTTGACTACCCCGCCGCCCGGTGATACACTGAGCGCACCCTTTCCCGACGCGGATAGCCCCATGTAGCCCGGTGCCGGTGCCCGCGTGGGAAGCGCGGCGACCGCAATGCCGCCGCGTAGCGGCCAATGAAAGGCAGATGCGATGAATAATGCACCCGAACTACGTATGCGCCCCCAGCCCCTCGCCGCCGGCGCGGGTGGTGTGCTGGTTGAAACCACGCCCGCCGGCGCCGGCTGGGAATACCTGAGCTTCCAGGTGCGGCGCGTGGTGCCCGGCGCACCCTGGACCGGCAACACAGGCGACCAGGAGGCCGCACTTGTGCTCGTCGGCGGGCGGATCACGCTACGGGCGGGCGATGCGACCTGGGCCATGGGCGAGCGCCCCCATCCGTTCGCGGGCTTGCCCTGGAGTGCCTACCTGCCGCCGCGCACCGCCTTCACTATCGAGGCCGCGGAACCCGCCGATGTCGCCTGGGCGGAGGCCCCCGCCGAGGGCCGCTACCCGGCCCGCCTGATCTCGCCGCAGGATGTGCGCATCGAGGATCGCGGCACGGGATCGACGGCGCGCACCGTGCGCCACATGCTGCCGCCCGAGTTCCCCGCCGAGCGCCTGATCGTGGTCGAGGTGTTCACGCCGGAGGGCCACTGGTCGAGCTACCCGCCACACAAGCACGATGTGGAGAACCTGCCGCACGAGAATCTGCTGGAAGAGACCTACTATTACCGCATCGACCCGCCGCAAGGCTTCGCGCTGCAGCGCATCTACACCCGCGACGGGCGCTGGGACGTGGCCGTGGTGGCCGAAGACGGCGACCTGGTGCTGGTGCCCGAAGGCTATCACCCGGTCAGCGCCGCCGCCGGCTACACCTGCTACTACCTGAACGCCCAGGCCGGCCCCTCCCGCGCCTGGCTCACGCAGGACGACCCGCGGCACACCTGGATCAAGAATCGGGGCTAGCCGCCGCGTCGTCCAGCCCCAGGTGGGCGGCGAAGAACGCGAGCGTACGCTCCCAGGCGTCGGCGGCTGCCTCCAGGCGGTAGGACGGGCGCGTGTCGTTGAAGAAGGAATGGCCCGCGCCGGGGTAGATCTTCACGTCGTGCGGGATATTATATTGCTCCAGCGCCTGCTCCAGCGTGCGGCCCTGGTTGGCGAAAAAGCGGTCGTCGGCGCCGTAGCTTGCTGCTATGGGGCAGGCCAGCGCGACCCGGTCCAGCGGGCGCGGCGCCGCCCCGTAGAAGGCGTGGGCCACCGCCACCTGCTTGTTATGCACCGCCAGGGCCAGCGTGAACGTGCCGCCCATGCAGAAGCCGATCACGCCGATGCGCTCCGGGTCCACGTCGGGGCGCTTGCGCAGGTAGCGCACGGCGTTGTCCAGGTCGGTCATGCTGAAGCTGCGCAGCGGATTGGTCAGCGCGCTGAGCAGCACGCGCACCATGCAGACGCGGCGGTTGCCGCCGTGGGAAAAGAGATCGACGGCCAGCGCCCGGTAGCCCTGTGCGGCAAAGCGGCCGGTGATACCGCGGATGTTGTCGTTGAGGCCATACGCCTCGTGGATCACGATCACGCCGGGCCGCCGGGTCGCGTCGTCCGGCCCGTTGAGATAGCCCGCTATCGCCCCGATCTGCACCGTTGTGCCGCCGCCGCTCGATTCCGCCATGGCCGGCCCTCCCTCGCGTCTGCCCGTGTCGTCGTGGCCGCTGAACTATGCCTATTGTAGCACAGCAACGGGCGAATATGATATGATGAGCGCCGTGACCCACCACCCCTACACTGCACAGGATCGATGATGCGACACACACCACGACACAGGACAACGACCCTTCGCGCGCTGCGTTCCGGCCTGTGGCTCCTGCTCACCGGCCTCGCGCTGCTGCCGGCGGCACCCGCGGCCCGCGCCGACCACGGCCCCAAGCCGGGCCAGGAGTTCAAGTTCGTCTACCAGACCGCCCAGCCGATCCCCATTTGGAGCGGGCAACTGCTGGATTGCGCCGATGCCGGCTGCGCCGCCACCGAACCGCTCAAGGCCCGACCCGCCGCGTACTTTCTCTGCGCGACCGACTCCTGCAACGCGACCAGCCCCACCGGCTACGCGGACTATCAGAAGCTGATCATCCAGTTTGCCGACAAAACCCGCGAGAGCGCGCCGTTCACCCATCGTCATAACGGCGACCTGCGCAACACCTTCACCGTCACCGTCCGCGAGAACGACCTGCTGGTGGCGGAGGATGCTTCCGTCTTCGCAGTTGTCAACCCTTACCAGGTGTTGCTGTTCTTCCCGGCGCTGATCTTCAC
>DASSGZ010000078.1:0-10081 GCA_035693165.1 Chloroflexia bacterium
GGGCCTGGGCAACCTGGCGCGCCTGTCCAACGCGCAGACGCGCTCGATCAGCGCCGAGAACTTCACGGGTGAAAAAGGCCGGGGCGGCATGGCGACCGAGGGCACCGGCGCGGCGGCGGCGCGCGATCTTGGGCGCGGCTGGAAGATCTCGCCCAGCATCAAGCTGGCGCCCGGCGAGGTGCGCACGCTGGCCGATATCCAGGGATCGGGCGCCATCCAGCATATCTGGCTGACCACGCACAAGACCAACTGGCGCCGCCTCATCCTGCGCGCCTACTGGGACGGCGACGCCGCGCCCGCCGTCGAGGTGCCGGTCGGCGACTTCTTCTGCAACGGCTGGGGCGAGTTCAGCCAGGTCAGTTCGCTGCCGGTCGCCGCCAACCCGAACGGCGGCTTCAACAGCTACTGGGAGATGCCTTTCCGCAAGGCCGCGCGGATCACCATCGAAAACCTGGCCCCGGACGAAGTGGTCGTCTACTACCAGGTCGATTACACGCTGACCGACGTGGGCGCCGACGCGGCCTATTTCCACGCGCAATGGCGGCGCAGCAACACGCTGCCCTACGGCGAAGTCCACACGCTGGTCGAGGGTGTAACGGGCCGCGGGCAGTATGCCGGCACCTACCTGGCCTGGGGCGTGAACAACTCCGGTTGGTGGGGCGAGGGTGAGATCAAGTTCTACCTGGACGGCGACGCGGAATACCCCACCATCTGCGGCACCGGCACCGAGGACTATTTCGGCGGCGCCTGGAACTTCGACGTGCCCGGCCAGGGCTACACGCCGTTCACCACGCCCTTCCTGGGCCTGAGCCAGGTGCTGCGCCCCGACGGCCTGTACCGCAGCCAGCAACGCTTCGGCATGTATCGTTGGCACATCATGGACCCGATCCGCTTCCAGGAGAACCTGCGCGTCACCATCCAGGCGCTGGGCTGGCGCACCGGCGGGCGCTACCTGCCGCTGCAAGACGACATCGCGTCGACGGCCTTCTGGTATCAGCAAGAAACGTCCGCGGCGCGCCCGCCCGCGCCGCACGCCGACCAATTGGAAGTCATCTAGCGGTCCGCAGGGAGGGGAGAGATGGGCGATCTGCTGCTCGGGATTGACATCGGCACATCCAGTTCCAAGGGAGTCCTGGTCCGCCCGACGGGCGAGGTAGTGGCGCGGGCGACGCGCCCGCACGAGATGGCGCTGCCGCGGCCCGGCTGGGCCGAACACGATGCCGAAGCCGTCTGGTGGGCCGACTTTACGGCGCTCTGCGCGGCGCTGCTGCCGCAGGCCGCAAGCGGCATCGCCGCCGTGTGCGTCAGCGGCATCGGTCCCTGCCTGCTGCCCGCGGACGCGGAGGGCCGCCCGTTGCGCCCGGCCATCCTGTACGGCATCGATACGCGGGCCACCCGCGAGATCGAGGAACTGACCGCGCAATACGGCGCCGACACCATCCTCGCGCGCTGCGGCTCGCTGCTGACCAGCCAGGCGGTCGGCCCCAAGCTGGCCTGGCTGCGCCGCAACGAGCCGGACGTGTGGGCGCGCACGCGCTACTTCTTCATGGCGAACTCGTTCGTCACCTACCGGCTGACCGGCGAGTACGTGCTGGACCAGCACTCGGCCAGCCAGTGTGACCCGCTGTACGACATGCAAACCAATAGCTGGATCCCGGAATGGGCGGCGGAGATCGCGCCGGGGCTGGAGTTGCCACGGCTGCTCTGGCCCGCCGAGATCGCCGGGACGGTGACGGCGGCAGCGGCCCAGGCCACCGGCATCCCGGCTGGGACGCCTGTCGCGACCGGAACCATCGACGCCTGGGCCGAGGCGGCCAGCGTGGGCGTGCGCGAACCCGGCGACCTGATGCTGATGTACGGCACGACCCTGTTCCTGGTCGAGGTGGTCACGCAGCCGCGCCCGCATCGCGCGCTGTGGAGCACGGCGGGCATCTTTGCCGGCACCTACAGCCTGGCGGCAGGCATGGCGACCTCGGGCGCCCTGACCGCGTGGCTCCAGGACATCGCCGGGGATCTGTCCTATGAAACCCTGCTCAGAGAGGCCGCCGCCGTGGCGCCCGGCTCCGACGGGCTGGTGGTGCTGCCCTACTTCGCGGGCGAGCGCACGCCGATCTTCGACCCGCGGGCGCGCGGCGTGATCTGCGGGCTGACGTTGAGCCACGGGCGGGGCCACCTCTACCGCGCCTTGCTCGAAGCCACCGGCTACGGCCTGCGTCATATCTTCGAGGCGATGCGCGACGCCGGGGGCGGCGGCAAGCGGCTGGTCGCCGTGGGCGGCGGCACGCAGGGCGGGCTGTGGACGCAGATCGTGTCCAGCGTGACCGGGCGGGATCAGGTGATCCCCAGCGAGACCATCGGGGCCAGCTACGGCGATGCCTTGCTGGCCGCGATCGCGGTTGGCCTGGCCGCCCCGGACGCCGAGTGGAACCCGCCCGCCGCCATCGTCCGGCCCGACCCCGCCGCCCAGGAAGTGTATAACCGGCTCTACCCGATTTTCCGCGACCTCTACCCGGCGACGCGGGAGGCGGCGCACGCGCTGGCCGATATGCAGACGGCGGGCGGCTGAACGGAGATGCTGCATGCGATCTAGGATCCTGGTGCCGCTGCTGCTCGTCATCCTGGCGGCGGCCGGTTGCTCCAGCGGCGCCGCGCTGACTCCCGTGGAGCACCCCGTGCAGAAGGACGCGCCCTTCGTGTTGCAGGGCATCAGCGGCGTCAAGCAGGTGGCCCGGCTCATCGGCGCGGACTCGATCAACAAGACCGACCGCTACGGCGTGGCCGGGGCCGACCTCGGCTCGATGTTCAATCTGGGCGACAAGACCTACTTCGTCTTCGGCGATACCTTCGGCATCCGCGCGCCGGGCATGTCGGGCGGCGGCGGCGAGGACTGGCGCTCGAACGTGCTGGCCGTCAGCGGCGACAACGACCCGTCCGACGGCATCACGTTCGACCGCTTCATCGCCGACAGCGCCAATCACGCCAACGAGCTGATCCCGGCGGCGCGGCAAGACGGCGTGGAGATCACCCGCATCCCCACGCACGGCATCGCCGTGGGGCAGGCCATGTACCTCTATTTCATGTCGGTCAAGCACTGGGGCGATCCCGGCAAGTGGGACGCCAACTACGCGGGCGTCGCTAAATCGACCGACGGGGGCGAGCACTGGACCGTCCTGCCCGACCTGCAGTGGCCCGGCACGAGCAACTTCATCCAGGTCAGCCCCTACAAGATCAAGAACGCCGGCGGCACCGTCGATATCTACTTCTGGGGCATCCCGGCCGGACGCTTCGGCGGCGTCAAACTGATGAAGGTGCCGGAGACCGAGATCGAGCACCTAAGCAGCTATCGCTATTTTGCCGGCACGGACGCCGCGGGCGCACCAACCTGGTCGGAGGATATGGCGAAGGCCGCCCCGGTGGTGAACGATACCGTGGGCGAGCTATCCGTCGTCTGGAACACCTATCTCAACCGCTGGCTGATGACCTACCTGCGCGGTGGGGGCAACGTCGTCATCCGCGAGGGCCTCAACCCGTGGGGGCCGTGGGGCGAGCCCATTGACCTGGTGACGCAGGCGGGCTTTCCGGGCCTCTATGGCCCGTACATGAACCCGAAGTATGTCGAGGGGGACGGACAGGCGATCTACTTCTGCCTGTCGCAGTGGGGGCCGTACGCCGTGTACTGGATGAAGGCGTTCCTGGTGAAGGGCTAGTAACAGGCCACCGTGCGGTGTAGGGGCCGGTTTGTAACCGGCCCGCCGCCCGGCAGCATACAACGCTAATCGGCGCGATGTAGGGGCCGGTTTCAAACCGGCCTGCTAGCCGCCAGAATCAGTGTGGGGAATGACCAGGCGTTGCCGGAGAAGGGAAGGGTATGACCGAAAAGACCTGTTTGATGGTAGGCGCGGGCGGGTTCGCCGGGGTGTGGGTGCGCGAGTTCCTGCCCGCGTTCCGCGACCGCCTGCGCGTGGCCGGCCTGGTGGACGTGAACCGTACCGTGTTGGACGAGGCGGGCGACCGCCTGGGTCTGGCGCCCGCGCAACGGTTCACCGATGTGCGCGACGCCATGGCCACCGTCGACGCCGATTTCTGCGTCATGGCGATTCCGCCGAGCTACAACAAGCAGGTGGTCACGCTGGCGGTGGAGCGCGGGCTGCCGGTGCTCAGCGAGAAGCCGATCGCCAACACCTGGGAGTCGTGCCTGGACATCTACGCGCTGGTACGGCAGGCCGGCCTCAAAATGGCGATCATGCAGAACTACCGCTATATCCGGCCCATCGTGACCCTGAAGCGCGCACTGGACGAGGGCAGCCTGGGCGCCGTCACGTCCATCACCGGCCGCTTCGCCGTGGACCACCGGCATAACGGCGGTGGGCGCTTCCGCTACGACATCCCCGACATCATGCTCTACGAGGCATCGGTCCACCATTTCGACCAGCTACGCCACCTGGCGGGCGCTGATTGCGCCTGGATCACCGGCACGGCCTGGAACCCGCCGGGCAGCGGCGTCGATACGGACTGCTGCGGGCTGTTCGTGCTGGGCATGGAGAACGGCGTGAACTGCCAATATTCCACCAGTTACGTCGCCGCCGGGCAGCAAAACGACTGGCACCACGAGTATTACCGCGTGGACTGTCAGAAGGGCAGCCTGGTGATCGATTACGACCGCACGGTGCGCCAGGTGGAGCACATCGCCTATGGCCGGACCCGGATCACCGAGTTAGGGCAAGCCGCGTCCACGCCCTACGACGGCCACACGGCGCTGATCGCCGAATTCCTGGGCTGGCTCGACGGCGGGCCGGCGCCGCAAACCGAGATCGGCGACAATATCCGTACCGCCGCCGTCTGCTTCGCCGCCGCCGAAGCCTCCCGCGCGCGCACGGTCGTGAACGTCCGCCAGAAGCTCGCGTCCGCCGGCGTGCTTTAGGCGGCGGGCCGCGTGGCTCGCCGCGTTCAACCGGCTTCCGCGCCACGGAAGCTACAGGAGACAGATCGATGCCCGTAATGCGCAACATGGACCAGAAGCCGGAGTGGGTCAAGTGGAGCAACTTCGGCATAGGCAACATGACCGACGCCGCCCAGCTTGAGTTGCACTTCCACGACGCCGACGAGTACTGGCTCGTCTTCCAGGGGCGGGCGCGCGTGCTGAGCGAGGGTCAGGAGTACGAGGTGGGGCCGGGCGACATCCTCTGCACACGCATGGGCGACGAGCACGACGTGCTCGAAGTCATCGAAGCCCCGTTCAAGTGCTTCTTCATCGAAGACGAGTTGCGGGGCCGCAAACGACCGGGCCATCTGCACCATCCCGCCGACGAGTAACCGGCAAAGAGATCGGCGGATGCTTTCGGGAGGGCAGATGTGACCCGGCTCACCGATGTGAATGTCCACGACATTGCGGATGCGATCCGGCTGGGCTGCCGGACGATGTGCAATGTCTTTAATCGCGATGACGGCGACATCCCCTTTTTTGAATCGCGGGTGCGCCCTGAAGCCTGGTTGCGCTTCCACCCCATGTTTTCCGAGGCGCATGTGCCGGGGCGCCATCTGAACGCGCTGCTCACGGCACAAGCGACCCTGAGCGTGGACGTGCCGGAGGTGTGCATCGCCAGACACGCGCGAGCGGCGTTCTATGCCTATAGCGGGCCGGTGCCGCTGCCGCTGAACCGCACAAGTCTCGACGGCGAGTTGCGCAACTTCGTCCCGCATAACCTGCGCGAGGGCTTTCACGCGCTGTACGCCCTGGCGCGCTACCGCGACTCGGCCCACGCTCGCGCGCTGGCCGAAAGCAGCATCGCGGCCATCATGCGCCTGTGGGCCCCGGATCGCGGGTGGGACCGGGACTACCTGGAGCGGACGCTCGGCCTGCAGATCATCGAGTTCGACAGCGGCCCGTTCATCACCGGCCCGGCGCGCGCCATTGGCCCGCTGGTCAAATACTATCAGGCGACCGGCTACGGCCCCGCCCTCGAACTGGCGCAGATGCTCAAAGACAAGGCCATCGCGGAGTATTTCACTGCGGACGGCGGGTATGATCCCGCGACCTTCGGCACGCATACCCATTCCACCACCTGCGTCATGTCCTCGCTCGCCCAACTGGCGGACGCGACCGGCGATGCGGCGCTGCTGGCGCGGGTCAAAGCGTTCTACGACCACGGCCTGCGCGCGATCCGCGACCCGCTGGGCTGGGTGATCGAGAACAGCCGGCCCGCGGCGCATCCCGACCGCGGCGAGGTGAACAACACCGGGGATATCCTCGAAACCGCCCTGATCCTGGGCGCCTGGGGCTACCCCGAATACTACGGCGACGCCGAGCGCATCCTCCGCGGCCATTTGCTGCCGTCGCAACTGCGCGACATCTCGTTTATCGCCCCGCCGCCCAACGCCGGCGCCACAGACGGCACGCGGGATGTGGCGCGGCGGCATCGCGGCGCCTTCGGCTTTCCCGCCCCCTATGGGCATGAGCCGGTTGGGATGGACCATATCAGCTTCAATATGGACATTGTCGGCGGCGCGGTGGGGTCGCTGTGCGCCGCGTATCGCCATATCGCCCGCCGCGACCCGGACGGCCATCGCGTGAACCTGCTCTTCGATCACGAGACCGACGACCTCAAGGCGGAGTCGCCCTACGCCCACGCGCAGTTGCGCGTGATCGTCAAGCGCCCGGCGCCCCTGTTCGTGCGTCTCCCGGCGTGGGCACGCCCGGAAACGATCCGCATACCGGGACTCGCTGCGCCGCCGCAGATTGCCGCCGGCTACCTGACCATCCCCGATCCACCTGCCAACCAGCCGCTGTCCATCGAGTTTCCCTTGCCCGAGGCAGAGATCATGCTGGAGCACCGTACCCGGCAGATTCGGACGCGGCTACGCGGGGATCAGGTGCTTGCTATGGACAACTGCGGCGCCGATCTGGCGTTCTTCGATTCGATCGATTAGCTGGAGAAACCCTGCGCCCGGCAGGGCAGGGGCATTGGAGGATACCGCAACGGTGCCATGACGTTACCGAGCGATTATGCGGCGCGCGTGTATGCGGGGGTGCTGGGTAAGATGATCGGCGTCTACCTGGGTCGCCCGTTCGAGGGCTGGACCCACGAGCGCATCATGGCCGAGCTTGGCCCGATCCAGTATTACGTGCATGAGCGGCTGGGGATGCCGCTGATCGTCACCGACGACGACCTGTCGGGCACCTTCACCTTCCTGCGCGCCCTGCCCGACCACGGCCACCGGCGGGACCTGACGGCCGCCGAGATCGGGGAGACCTGGCTCAACTATATCATCGAGGGACGTACCGTCCTGTGGTGGGGCGGGTTGGGCAACTCCACCGAGCACACCGCGTTTTTGCGCCTTAAAGCCGGCATCGAACCCCCGGCCAGCGGCTCGATAGCCCTGAATTCGCGGGTTGTGGCCGAGCAGATCGGCGCGCAGATCTTCATCGACGGCTGGGGCATGGTCGCGCCGGGCAATCCGGAGTTCGCCGCCGATCTGGCGCGCCGGGCGGCTTGCGTGAGCCATGACGGCGAAGCAATTTATGGCGCGCAGGTGCTGGCCGCGATGGAGGCGCTGGCCTTTGTCGAACCGGACTTAAACCGGCTGCTGGACACGGCGATTGCCCTCATCCCGCGGGACTCGATCATCTATCGCCTGATCGCCGACATCCGCGAGTGGCACGGGCAGGACGCCGATTGGCAGACAACGCGCGCCCGCATCGCCGCGCAATACGGCTACGACCGCTATGGCGGCAACTGCCACATCGTGCCCAACCACGCCTTGATTATCCTCAGCCTGTTGTACGGCGCTGATGACTTCCAGCGGTCGCTGATGATCGTGAATAGCTGTGGCTGGGACACCGACTGCAACTCGGGCAACGTGGGATGCCTGTTGGGCATCAAGAACGGCCTGGCCGGGATCGAGGACGGCCCCGACTGGCGTGGCCCGCTGGCCGACCGGCTCTACCTGCCGACCGCGGACGGGGGCCGGGCGATCACCGACGCGGTGGCCGAGACGCTGCACGTGGTCAACGCCGGGCGGGCGCTGGCCGGAGTGGCCCCGCTGGCTCCCAAGGGCGGCGCGCGCTTCCATTGGGAACTGCCCGGCGCGGTCCAGGGGTTCCAGGTGGAGCAGCGCCCCGGCACGGGCGCCACACTCTGGCTGGAGAACACCACCGGGCACAGCCGCCGCGGCGAGCACAGCCTGGCGCTGCACTTCCGGCACCTGGCGCCCGGTTGCCCCGCGCGGGTGGCGACGCCCACCTTCATCCCGCCGGACGCGCGCACCATGCCGGGCTACCGCCTGCTCGCCTCGCCCACGCTGTACGCGGGCCAGACGGTGTCGGCAGGTTTGTCCGCGGACGGCACGAACACCCGGCCCGTCCACTGCCGGCTATTCACCGGCCTCTACGACGCCGATGATCGCGTCGTCCGGCGCTACGGTCCCGATGTCGTGCTCGGCGCGGGGGAATGGCAGGCGCTGTCCTGGCGGGTGGAGGACACCGGCGGCGCACCCATCGCCGGCGTCGGCGTCGAACTGAACGCGGATGGGCGGGCCGGCGGCTGCGTCTATCTGGATTACCTGACCTGGGATGGCTGCCCGGATGTCGAACTGGGGCATCCGGGCGGCACCGGTGACATGTGGCGGCGGGCCTGGGTGGATGCCGTGGATCAGTTGGAGATCAACCCGCGCGAACCCTATCGCCTGGTCCAGAACCGGGGCACCGGGCTGCTGATCCAGGGCACCCGCGAATGGCAGGACTACCGCGTGAGCGCGGATCTGACCCCGCATCTGGTGCAGGCCGCCGGGATCGGCGCGCGGGTCCAGGGGCTGCGGCGCTACTACGCCTTGCTGCTGTGCGCGGACGGCGTGCTGCGCCTGATTAAAGCGCTCCACGGTACGCGGGAACTGGCCGCGGTCCCGTTCCCCTGGGCGCAGGGGCAGACTTATCGGCTAACGCTGCAGGTGGCCGGCGCCCACCTGTCGGTCTGGGTGGATGACGAGCCGGTACTGGAGGTGGGAGATAACGATCAGCCGTTGGCCGGCGGCGGCGTTGCCCTGCTCTGCGAAGAGGGGCGCATGGCCGCGGGGCCGGTGCGTGTGCAGCCGGCGATGCGCTGACGTTGTCTGCCCTATCTGCGGGCGCAGATGGACCGGCCCGTTGGTTCTTCGGCTGGTCGCGATCACTGCGGCCACAACGGCTCGGGCACCGTGAACCCCAGGTCGCCCTGCCAGCTATTGCGGGCCGCGACCTCATGCACCGGTTTGCGCGCCGCGACTCCCCACTTGCCGGTGGGGTAGCCCATCGTTATGACCCCGTGCTGATACCAGCCGGAGTCCTTCGGCACCCCCAGGATGGCACCCACCTCGTCCGCAAAGTAGCTCTGCAGCATCCCGGTCAGGGTCGCGCCGATCCCTTCGGCGCGGGCGGCCAGCATCGCGCTCCATAGCGCCGGGTAGACCCCGCTGCCGTCGCGGCTGCGCCCGAATCCCACCAGCAGTAACGGGACTTCGGCAAAATGGTGCGCCAGGTGATAGCCGGATCGCATCGTCCGCGCCATCGGGGTATCGGCCTGCATCACGTCGGCCAGGCCGGGGCCCATTTGCGCGCCCACCAAGCGCTCAAAGGCCTGGAGGTAGAGCTCGCCGAGCTGCGCTTTGATGGCAGCGTCATCGACCAGGATGAATCGCCACATCTCCCCGATGTGCGGGGCACGAATAGCCGCATCGAGGATACGCCGCTGGACCTCATAGGGGATCGGGTCCGGTTTCAGCCGCCGCATCGCGCGGGTCGTATAGAGCGCTTCATAGATATCCATAGCGGACCTCCTTGTTAACTTGAGTCTGAGTCGTTAACGTGAGTCGGCCTTGATATCTTGAGTCTACGTTGGCGCAGTCGAGAAGTTACAGACCCCGCGGCGATGCTACTGCGCTCACCAGAGCTACCGGTCCCTTTAAGGTCAGGCAGCGTAGTTGCGCGATTTATCGCGCCGTACTCATCGGGCTTTAGCGTGTGCGGTCCCCAATGGGTTGTTCGACACTGCGCTAAGACCCGGCTTGATAGGGGATGCCCGTGACAAGCGCGAAAGCGTCGCACCACTCG
>DASSGZ010000079.1:0-6078 GCA_035693165.1 Chloroflexia bacterium
GCGCTGTACGACGCGGGCTGGAGTCCGGTGGTCGAGCCGTTCCGGCGCCTGTTCACGCAGGGCATGATCACCAAGGACGGCGCGAAGATGTCCAAGTCGAAGGGCAACGTCGTCTCGGTCGATGAGATCGTGGACCAGTACGGCGCCGACACGGCCCGCCTGTTCACGCTGTTCACCGGGCCGCCCGAACAGGATGCCGAATGGAGCGACAAGGGCGTGGAAGGCGCCTTCCGCTTCCTGAACCGCGTCTGGCGGTTGTACGACGGCGCGGAACTGGTCTCCCACGAAGGCGGCTCCGAGCGCGACCCGGCGGACTATAGCGCCGCTGACCGCGCGCTGCTGCGCCAGACGCACATCACCATCCGCCGCGTCACCGACGACATCGCCCGCTTCCACTTCAATACGGCCGTGAGCGCCTGCATGGAACTGGCGAACGCGCTGGCGCAGTACCGCGAGGCGCACGGCGTGACCCTGGTCTACAATCAGGCCGCCAGCATCCTGCTGCTGCTGCTGGCGCCCATGACGCCGCACATCACCGAGGAACTGTGGCACGAACTGGGCGGCAGCGGCAGCGTCCACGCCCAGCCCTGGCCCCGCTACGAGGCGGCCCTGGCCGCATCCGAGACGGTGCCCCTGGTCATCCAGGTCAACGGCAAGCTGCGCGGGCGCATCGAGGTGCCCGCGGACATCGACGAGGCTACGGCCCGTGCCCGCGCCCTGGCCGAGCCGAAGGTCGCCGCCCAACTGGACGGCCGCTCACCCCGCCAGGTGATCTATGTGCCGGGCAAGCTGGTCAACGTGGTGATTTAACGCGCGGCAAACACGTATCAGGTACCGGAGGCGAGTTCACCTCGCCCCCGGTTATTGACGCCCGGAATAGTAGGCGCAGATCACAGACCTGCGCCTACCGTGGTTTTATGCGGCGGTCCTTTTACCGCGGAGCCGGCTCGGCGGACGGGATGGCGCCGATCTGCTGGAGCATACCGTATTGATCGAAGTTGGAGCGGTTGTCCACGATCTGCCCGTGGGCCAGGCGGAAGATGTTCATGCCGGTCATCGTGACCCGGCGGCCGGTCGGCGGCATGCCCTGGAAGGCGCCGGTGTGCGTGCCGGCGAAGGTCCAGCAGCCCGCGACCCGGTCGCCCTCGGCGAGGATGTCGTCGACGGTCATGCGAAAGTCGGGGAAGGCATTGCGAAACATGGCGATGAAACCCTTTTCGCCTTCCGGACCGGGCGGGGTGCCGGGCGGCAAGAGGTGATTGACATACTCCGGCGCAAACAGGGTATCGACCAGGCCAACCTGGTTGCCGCTCAAGACATCCTCGATAAAGCGGCGGACGATGGCTTTGTTCTCTTCGGCGGACATGGGAAGCGCTCCTTTGCTAAATGAATCGATTATTTCCATCGTGAGCCGGGAGTAGGGAGTCGTCAGCCGCTCCCGGTTCCCGGTTCGCTTGAAGGCCCCTTTGACGGCTATGCCGGGCGGTTGGGTGGTTGCCCCCGCCGCGCCCTCCCGCTATAATGGCCTTCAACGTTCTGCTACGAGCATAGCACCGCCGCGTGTAAAAAGCGTCAAAAGGATCACTGCATGAGCCGGCTGAGCGTGCAATGTCTGGGTTCTCCGGTGGTGCAGCACGGTGCCCTGCCGGTTGCCTTTTCGACGCGCAAGACCCTGGCCCTCCTCCTGTATCTGGCCGTGGATGGCCGCGCCCATTCCCGTGAAGCGGTCAGCGCCCTGTTCTGGCCCGACAGCCCGGCCGGCCGGGCACGCGGCACGCTGCGTAGCACGCTGGCCCTGTTGCGCAACGCCTTGCGGGCCGGCCCAGGGCATGAATCCGCGACGGACCCACCGGGGACGGTGCCGCACCTGATTACGGCCCGCGATCAGTTGGCGTTCGACTTCGCCGCGCCCTATGACCTCGACTGCCGCACGCTCACCGCGGCGTGGAGCGCGAGCCGCATTCCCACCGCTCCTGGGCCGGCGCCCGCGCCCGATCTCCTGCCTCGCTTGCAAGCCGCCGTGGCGCTATATCGCGGTGACTTCCTCGCCGGCTTCAGCCTGCCCGATGCCCCGGAGTTTGACGAATGGGCCAATATCCAGCGCACGACTTGGCACCGGCGCCTGAGCACCGTCCTGGCCCGCCTGAGCGCGCTCCAGGCCGAAGGTGGCGCCCTCGACGCGGCCCTGGAGACGGCGGCCCGTTGGGTGGCCCACGACCCGCTGGACGAGGCGGCCCACCGCCGGTTGATGCAGGTGCATTTCGCCGCCGGGGATCGGATTGCGGCCCTCCAGGCATACGATGCCTGTTGCGCCGCGCTGGCCCGCGAGATGGGCACGGCGCCTGGCGCGGAGACGGCGGTGCTGGCGCGGCGCCTGCGCGCGGGCGCGCCGCCCCGGCCCCGCCCCGCGGGCAGCGCGCCGGCCGGCCCCCTGCCAACTGGCGAGACTCCCCTCGTGGGCCGGAGCGACGAACATGCCGCGCTTGCCGCGGCCTACTACCGCGCCGCCGCCGGCGCGCCGCAGGTTGTCGCCCTCACCGGCGAGGCGGGCATGGGCAAGACACGCCTGGCGGGGGCGTTTCTGGCCTGGGCCGCCGGGCAGGGGGCCGATGTCGTGCGCGGGCAGGGCTTCGAGAGCAACATCGGTCTGCCCTATCAGCCGCTGGTCGACGCGCTCCGCCTGCGCCTGGATCAGGAGAATGCGCCGGAGGATCTGCTCGGCGATCTCTGGCTGGCCGAGTTGAGCCGGCTGCTGCCGGAACTCCGCGAGCGGTATCCCGATTTACCGGCGCCTACCGGTGAAGACAGCCTGGTCCGCTCTCGCCTGTTCGAGGCGATTGCCCGGCTGGGTGGGGCGCTGGCCCAGCACGCCCCACTGGTCCTCTTCCTGGACGATCTGCAATGGGCCGATGCCGCGTCCCTGGATGTGCTGCACTATAGCGTGCGCCGCTGGGCCGCAGCCCATGTGCCGGTGCTCGTGTTGGTCGCCTTACGGGCCGAGGCTCTACAACCCGCGGCACCCGCCGCCGCGAGCCTTGCCCGCTGGCTGGCCGCCTTGGAGCACGAACTCCCCGTGCCCCGGCTGGCGCTCGGCCCGTTGCCCGCCTCGGCAATCCACGATCTGGTCTGGCAATTGGCGGCGGCCCCTGCCGAGGCCGTGGCGCGCCTGAGTGGCTGGCTAGCCGCCGAGACCGGGGGCTGGCCCTTCTTCCTGCTGGAAACCCTGAAAGCCCTGGTGGAGCAAGGGATCGTGCCCGCCCGGCTGGGGGCACGCGGGGCCTGGGTGCTCGACGTGGCCGCCATCCGCTGGCCCGCGCCGGACGGCTTTCTCGCCCCCGCCGTGCGCAATGTGATTAACGCCCGCCTGGCCCGGCTGGGTTCCACGGCCGCCGCGCTGCTCGCCGCCGGGGCGGTCCTGGGCCAGGGCTGCCGCTTCGCGCACCTGTGCGCGGTTGCCGCCCTGGACGAGTCCGCGGGGCTGGCCGCCCTTGACGATCTACTCGCCGCCGAGCTACTGCGCGAATCGGGCAGCGGGGAGCAGCCCGGTTGCTACTTCTTCACCCACGACAAGATTCGCGCCGTGGTCTATGCCGAGGCGGGCGCGGCGCGGCGGCGCCTGTTCCATCAGCGAGCGTACACGGCGCTGGCAGCCACGGCGCCAGCCGCTACGCTGGCCCATCATGCCGCCGAGGCTGGGCTGGCGGCGGCCGCCGTGGGGCATAGCCTGGCCGCGGGCGATGCTGCCCTGGCCGTGTTCGCCGTGCGTGATGCGCTCACCCACTACCAACGCGCCCGCCGCTTGCTGGCCGAAGCCGTCACGCAGGATGGCCCGCGCGTCCCGCTTGCCGACCAGCACCGGCTGTATGTGCAATTGGGCCGCGCCTGCGAACTGACTGATGATTGGACGGGGGCGCGCGAAGTCTACGACGAGATGCTGGCGGTGGCCCGGACTGCGGCGGAGCCCGCGATGGAATGCGCGGCCCTGAACCGCTTGGCCGCGCTCGCCGTGCAGGGGACCGCTGATCTGGACCCTGCGGCGCTGCTGGCCGTGGCGCTCGACACGGCTACGGCTGCCGGAGATGCCGCCGGGCTAGCGGACACCGAGTGGACGCTGGCCCAGATGCACTTCACGCAACGCGCCGCGGCAGAGGCGGTAGCCCATGGCCGGCGGGCACTGGCGGGCGCGCAGAGCGCCGGGCTGCCGGAACTCGCCGCGCGCAGCCTGAATATGATGGCCTATGCCGAACTCGACCTGGGGGAGTGGCCGGCCAGCGCGGTCCACGCGCGGGAGGCGGCCACGGCCTACGCCGGGTTGGGTAATCGCGCACTGGAGGCTGACAGCCACTGTGTGCTCGCTAATGCGCTGATCCACCAGGGCTGCCCCGCCGATGGGGTCGCGGCGGCGCGGATGGCCCAGGCGATCACGCGGGCCATCGAGAACACCTGGGGCCAGGTGAGCAGCACGCTCTGCCTGGCCCTGGGGCTGAGCGAATCAGGCGCATATGGCGAGGCGTTGGCCGTCGCGCAAGAGGGTCGCGCGCTGGCCGCTGAGGCAGCTCTGCCTGCACCCATGCAGATCTTCATCCTGGCCCGGTTGGGAGGAGTCTATCGGGCGCTCCAGTCCCCCGCCCGTGCACGGGCCGCGCATGACGAAGCTTTGGCGCTGGCTGCCGCGCCGGGTCTGCGCTGGTGGTTCGCCGAGATGGTTGCCGCCGAATTGTGTGCCGACGACACGCTGACAGAGGACTGGACGGCGGCGGCCCCTTATGCCCGGCAGGCGCTCGCCGCCGCCGATGGGGCGCTGCCGTTTGCGGGCCTCTTGGCCGGAGACGCCATTGCGGCGCTAGCCTATAGCGGCGCGCTCACCGAAGCTGCCGATCACGCCGCGCGCTTCGCGGCGCACACCGGCGCGAACCCGCGTTTTCAACTAGCGTATGAGCGCGGGATGGCCGCCGTGGCCGCGACTCGCGGGGATGCGGCGGGCGCATTGGCGCACCTGCAGGCGGCCCTGGATCTGGCGCAGCGCCTGGGCCTGCCCGGCGAGGAGTGGCGGGTGGCGGCGCGGATGGCCGCGCTCCAGGAAGCGACCGGGGCGCCGGCCGCGGCAGCCGACGGCTACGCACGCGCGGCCGCCTGCCTGCGGACACTGGCCGGTACCATTGAGGCGCCGCACGAGCAGGCGGCGTTCCTGGCCGCTCCGCCGGTGCGCGCTGTGCTGGCCCGCCACATCGTGCCATAGCGCGCTTTCGAACCTGCGGACTGGCACGCTTCGTGATGAGTCCGGGCGGCAGGTAGACGCGCGGGCAAGTAGGGCCAAGAGGTGGCGGGCATAAGGAGGAGATACCATGCAGGTGCAGAGTGAGCAGGCCAGGGTCGAGGGCTACGCGCAGGCGGCGGCGCTCGACCGGCAGCCGTTGTCGGCGTTTCACTGGAAGCTGTTGCTGCTGGCCGGGATCGGCTGGATGTTCGACTCCATGGATGTCGGCCTGATCACGTTCGTGCTGCCGGTGCTGGGCGCGGAGTGGAAGCTGGCGCCCGACCTGCGCGGCCTGGTGCTCAGCGCGGGGTTCCTGGGCATGTTCGTCGGCGCGGCGGTGGCGGGCACGCTGGCCGACCGCTTCGGGCGCACGCTCGTCTTCAGCAGCACGCTCGGCATTTTCGCCGTGGCGACCGGGCTGACGGCGCTGGTGCCGTCGCCCACCGTGCCCGCCGGGGTGCAGGCCGTGGACCTGGCGCACCTGGGCGACTATGGTTCGCTGATGACGAGCGTGATCATCCTGCTGGTGTTGCGCTTCCTGGTGGGCCTGGGGCTGGGTGGGGAACTGCCCGTCGCCAGCACGCTGGTGGGCGAATGGGCGCCCGCCGAGCAACGCGGGCGCCTGATGGTGCTGCTGGAGAGCTTCTGGGCCTACGGCTGGATCATCGCGGCGGCGGTCGGCCTGCTGCTGATCCCCGCGCTGCCGGGTGGCTGGCGCATCGCCTTCGCGCTGGGCGCCATCCCGGCGCTCTACACGCTGATCCTGCGGCGCAGGGTCCCCGAGTCGCCGCGCTACCTGGAGAGCCGGGGCGACGCGGCGG
>DASSGZ010000080.1:0-3579 GCA_035693165.1 Chloroflexia bacterium
GGCGTGCTCTACTTCGATGCGCAGTGTCCGGGACAAGCCCAGCGCGTGTTCGAGTGCGCTGAAGCCCTGGTGGCCCTGGCCGACTTCATGCAGCGTCGCCGCCGCGCCGTGGACCCGCGTGACCTGAGCGCCGGCACTGAAATGCCGGATGATGCGGTCAATCGGCCCGCCATCCACCACGGCCACCGCAGATTGCGCGCCGCGCCGGACGTCGCGAGCCGCCGGGATCGCCTCCGGCGCTTCGCCCAGCGACAGTTTCAGGAGCAGGCTGTCGGGCAAGCTATACATCCGCGACGGCTGGGCCCAGGGCATCTGCAAGTTCCTACCCGTGATCATCGCGGGCCTCCGTTCTCGCCGGCGGGGTCACGCGGGGGCCGATTGAGCAGCAGGTCAAATTCCGCGTGGGCCGCGACGCCAGGCGCGGTCTCCACGCTCAGGGTGCCGGCCATCTGATGGGGCAAGGCGGCGACCAGCAACTCTTTCGGCGTGGCCTGCAACACCGGCACCTGTTCGCCGCCGATGCGGACCTCCGGTAGACCATTGCGCAGCAAATTGTGGCCATGGATACGCAAGACGGAAGGATCATCCACCGGGCCGCCGTTAACAATGCGCTCGGGCGCGATGCGGGTGACAAGGGGCCGGCTTGTACGCTCCAGCGCCATGCGCAGCCGATTAACCGGGATATCGGCGACCCGTTCGATGGCCTGCTCCCCGGCGTGGCGCTCTAACTCGCGTAGTTGGGACACACTGCGTACTCCTATCCACTCCAACCGCCGCTGCTCGTCTTCGGTCATTGTGTTGCCCAGCACCTCTTTCAAGGGCGGGTCATCGCTTTCCGCGGCAAACTGCCGGGTGTTTTCCTCGATCATCGGCCGGGTAATCGTGGTCAGGGCCAGATGGATCGTGCTCGCCTCGGTGTCGCCCGGCCCGGCGGAGCGGATGCGCACGACGCTACCCACCATTTCCACGTGGGCGCGCAGATCGATCGACAGGTCGCGGACGGCAAACGTCAGAGGCAAGCCTGCCCGTGCCTTGAGCGCCATCGTCGACTGCGCGAGATCCAGTTGGCTGGTGAGCGCCTGAATGAACTGCTCGATAGGCAGGCCGGGGTCGCGATCGTTCACATCCCGGCTCCTTCCTCGCAGTAGAGCTGCAACCGGCCCAGTGGCTCATCAAATACCGTAATCCAGCGCCAGCGAGGTACGTCAGCCAGAAACTCCAACTCCGTCCCGGTTTGCCGCAGACTGACCTGGATGGGCAGATCCAGCGTGACACTCGTCACGCGCAGGACGGCAGGCTCCCCCGGCGCGCGGACGGCATCAACGAGGTCGACCAATGTTTCAGCAAGGGTGCGGCGCATGGCTTAGCTCCCCCCGCCCGTCACCGGCGCCGGAGGCGGGGCCGTGGCTGGAGGTGGCGCGGGCGCTGCCGGCGGAGGCAGTGCTGCGGGCTGGGGCCGCTCATCCGTCGCGCCGGGCTGCGGCGCGGCCACCCGCGCGTTGCGCTGGAGCAGTGTAATGCGGGCCGAATCGGCAAATCGCTCCAGGGGCAGGGTCTCGCTGACAAAGTTGATGCGCACCTCGCCAAACAACTCGGCCTTCAGGTCGGTGTCCGACTGGACGTTGACGCCGACCGTCGACACGAGCATGGTATGTTGTTCCTGGGTGACGCTGCCGCGATCGCCCCAGGTTGGCCCGCCCGGATCTTGCGAGGTGGCGTAGCTGACGTCCGCCTTATCGGTGGCCGTCGCGCGGAAGCGCACTTTGGCGGCGATAGTGCCGTCCTTGACCGTGATCCGGCTCATGCCCAGCAGCACCATCGTGGCGAGCATCTGCTGCCGGTTGCCGCCCACGGTGCGGCGGGCGGCGGGCACCAGTTGCTCCTCGATCAGCTCGTCGCTGAGCGGCTGCCCTTCCAAACCGAAGTCGGCCAGCCACGCGGGCGACGGCGCCTCTTCCCCGGCGGCGGGACCGCGCGGGCGGAGGCGCGGTTGGGCGCCCGACATGTCGAGCATAAGATCCTGCGGATATTGCTGCGCCAGCCAGTCGCGGGTTTGATTCGGTGTGATGTTCTGACTGGTGAATTGATCGACATCTTTGGCAACGGCGCTTACCAGGTCGGCGAAAGCCTCCATCTGGCGGATGGTGGCATCGACAATCGCGTCGAACGTGCCATGCACCAGCCCTGCGACAAACGCGGGGAAGTTGATCTCGTCGCTGAGGGCGCCGGCGCGGCGGGCGAGGGATTCGGTCGCCGCCACGCGGGGGCCGCTGGGCGCAGGCGCGCTAGAGTCGGCGGCCGGGGCCGGCCCGGTGCCGGGGGTGGCCCCGCCGCGGCCGGCACGCGCCTGGTTGCGCCGTTGCATGAAGTCTTCCGGCGTTTCCAGGGTCAGCGCATAGGGATCGACGCGGCGGGCCTCAGGTTGGAGCGCCCGGCCGATCGCGCCCAGGTCGCGGAGCAAAGCCGCTTGCGTGACAGGTTCGAGGCGCTGGAACGCCGCGGAACGACCCAACAGCGCCGCGGCGTTGGTGGTCAGGTTCAGGGCGGCGCTGAGTTCCTGGGATTCCCCGTTCACGGCGTGCTCCATCCTCTCTCCGCTAGCCGAGCCGGTAGACAGTATCGCTGAAAGCGGGCAGATCCCGCAGGCGGAGCAAGCGGGTGCGCGCCGGGCCGGCCGCGGCGGCGACTAACCGGCCGGCCAGGTCGTCACTGGTGGGTAAGCTGATCGCCCCCTGGCGGCGCAAGGCGCCGACGAGGGCCGCGTGGGTCTCCGGGCCCAAGCGCCCCGTCTGCGGCGTCCAGCCGGCGGCGTTCTGGAACTGCAAGACATCGTCGAAGCCAAGCAGGGCCAGGGCTTGCTCCCGCTGGGCCGCGGTGCGCAACGGCCCGGCGGCTTGCACCACCCAGCGCAGACCGCCGCCCAGCCCGCGAGTCACCACGCGGTCGTAGACCATGGCGAGACCGCGGTCGGTGACGAAGCCGAGATTGAAGGCGATGTTGAGCATCGGGCGGAACTGGCCCTCGATGGCCTCTTCATTTTGCGCGGCCTGAAACGCGGGCACCGCGCCCGCCTTGCGGAAGCGTTCGACCCAGCCAGCGCTCCAGAGCAACTCGCCACCCACCGGCTTCAGCCGATCTTGCGGCGTGGCCGCATTGGTCGTCGCCAGGAGCTCGCCGGCGCCGGGGTCGAAGATGTCGGCGAAGAGGGCGGGATCGCGGGCCTGCATCAGCCGGAGCACCGCACCCAGGCGCCCGGCGGCCTGCTGGAACAGCACGAGGCCAAAGCCCAACCCATAATGCGCCTGGCCGTAGGCCGGGTGGCCGGGGGTGTTGTATTCCGCATCCGCGGAGATGGCACTGTAGAGATCTTCCCCCGAGTCGGCAACCGCGACAGCGCGGACGATACGGTAGATCTCCTGGGTGTCCAGCAGCACCGTGGCACCCGCGGCGCCAGAGTCCTGCTCCGGGTCGACCGCGTCGCCGATCACCTCATCGTAGTCGCCTTCCTTCAGCGGGAGCAGGAGATCTGCGGGTGCGCCGGCCGCCTGGGCGCGGCTCGCGCCCGCGGCCGGCGTCTCG
>DASSGZ010000081.1:0-5986 GCA_035693165.1 Chloroflexia bacterium
GCTCCCTCGGCCTTGTCATTCTGAGCGCAGCGAAGAATCTCCGTCTCGTTCGGGATCGCGCTGAGACTCTTCGCTGCGCTCGGCTGGTAACAGGCACGTCGCGCAGGGCGGCAAGGCGGGTTTCAAACCCGCCCCTACAGCGGCATCCCGGCCTGTTTCTCCTGGCAATCGCCGGGGTGCGCGGGGCGGCAAGGCGGGTTTGAAACCCGCCCCTACAGCGGCATCCCGGCCTGTTTCACCGTCCATCGAGTGCCGTAGGCACATGATTGGCTCACAGTGACGAAGCCGGGGTGAGCGTGCGCGGACATGCCGGTTCTGCGTTATCTGTTACGCGCGACGGCGCGGCGACGACTCGGCAGCGGACCGGCAAGGGAGGGCATCACCATGCGGCGACCGAACATCCTCTTTATCACCTGCCACGACCTGGGGCGGCACCTGGGCTGCTATGGGCACCCGACCATCCACTCCCCGGCACTCGACACCCTGGCCGCGCAGGGCGTGCGGCTGGCGAACGCCTTTTGCACCGCGCCGCAGTGCAGCCCCAGCCGGGCCGCCCTGCACACGGGCCGCTACCCGCACGCCACCGGGGTGCTGGGGTTGGCTCACCCGCCGTTCGGCTGGCGGTTGGCCCCGCCCGAGAAGCACCTGGCTCAACGCCTCGCCGAGGCGGGCTACCTGACGGCGCTCGTCGGCATGCAGCACCTGATCGAGCATGGGCACGCCGAGGAACTGGGCTACGCGCGGGTGTGGCCGGTGGCGCCCGCCAGGGAGGAAGCAGCCACGGCGGCGACCGCGCTGCGCGAACTGGCGGCGGACGCCCGGCCCTTCTACCTGGAGGTCGGCTTCGAGGAGCCGCACCGGCCCTATGACCGCGACGGCGTGCAACCCGACGCCGGCCAGGGCGTGGAGGTGCCGCCCTACCTGCCCGATGGGCCGGAGGCCCGCCGCGATTTCGCCGCCTTTCAGGGTGCTGTGCGCGCCATGGACGCCGCCGTGGGCCGCATCCTTGCCGCGCTCGATGATCAGGGGCCGGCGGCGGGCACCTGGGTGGTGTTCAGCGCCGACCACGGCATCGCCATGCCGCGCGCCAAGGGCACGCTCTACGATCCGGGCATCGAGGTGGCGATGCTGATGCGCTGGCCGGACGGCGGCCTCCAGGGCCGGCCCCCCTTCGCGCCGCTGATGAGCAATGTGGACATCGTGCCGACAATGCTGGAAGGGCTGGGCATGCCCCTGCCCGATACGCTCCAGGGCCGCAGCCTGTGGCCGTTGCTCCACGGCGCCGCCACGACTCCGCGTGCCGAGATCTTCGCGGAGAAGACCTTCCACACCTATTACGAGCCGATGCGCGCGATCCGCACAACCACGCACAAATACATCGCCAACTTCGAGGTCAGCACCGCCGTGGACGTGCCCGCCGACGTGCGCGAGAGTCCCATCTATCCCCTGATGCTGCCCGCCCTGAACCGCGAGCGGCCCTATGTCGAACTCTATGACCTGGTCGCGGACCCCGGTGAGCAGACCAACCTGGCCGGGCGCCCCGAAGTCGCGGCTCTGGAAGCCGATCTGCGCGGCCGCCTGCTGCGCTGGATGCGCGACACGGACGACCCCCTCTTGCGCGGCCCCGTAGCCTCCCCCTACTACTACGAGGCGCTGCGCCGGCTGGAGGCGTGAGCGGCAGGCCCAGCCGGCCCGTTCCCAAGTACGGGCTGGCGGAGTAGTCTTCCACAGCATGTTTGTCACTCTGAGCGCAGCGAAGAGTCCCGTCGTGGACCCGTACGAGACGAGATTCTTCGCTGCGCTCAGAATGACAATTTTATGCTGAACCCAGGCTGAGTGCGCGGGGCGGCCAGGCGGGTTTCAAACCCGCCCCTACACCGCCCTCCCGGCTTTTTTCCTCTGACAATCGGCCGGGTGCGCGGGGCGGCCCGGTGGGTTTCAAACCCCCCTACATCGCCTTCCCGGCCAGGTGCATGGCGCAGGGCGTGCCGCCGGGCCGCGCCGATCCCGCTGCCCGGCGACATAGTCCGGCGCGCTGAGTCGATCTGTTGAGCTTCTGCCCCCCTGGTCCGCTGTCGATCTGGCATGGATAATGCTCTCTATCGTAGCACGATATATATTCCCGCAGGACACCACCCGAGGTTCCGCGCTCTGCCTCTCTGGAGCGCGTTCCGGGACCCCGCCGCTGGTAACGGCCACCTGCACAGGAAAGACCGGTAACGCGCTTATCCACAGTGCTCCAGTTGCCCGGCCACGTATGGCCCGGTCGTGGCGTGCCCGGCGCCGGGCCGGCAGGGGAGAGATATGAACGTCAAGACAATGTACCAGCGGGGCGTGGATACGCCCATCGAACGAATCGAGGTCGGGGTCTACACCGTGCCCACCGACGCGCCCGAGGCCGACGGCACCTATGCCTGGGACAGCACCACGCTGGTGCTGGTCGAGGCCACGGGCGGCGACCGGCGCGGCGTGGGCTACACCTACGCCGACAGCGCCACGGCGCGGCTGATCACCGAGTCGCTGGTGGCGGCGGTGGTGGGCACCGAGGCGATGGCCGTGCCCGCGGCCTGGGCGGCCATGGTCCAGAAGGTGCGCAACCTGGGCAAGCCGGGCATCGCGGCCATGGCGATTGCGGCGGTGGACAACGCGCTCTGGGATCTGAAGGCGCGGCTGCTGGACATCCCGCTGGTGACGCTGCTGGGGCCGGTGCGCGCCGGGGTCGATGTCTACGGCAGCGGTGGCTTCACCTCCTACGACGACCGGCAACTGCGCGACCAACTGGGCGGCTGGGTGGCAAGCGGCATCCCGCGGGTGAAGATGAAGATCGGCACGCACCCCGACGACGACCTGCGCCGCGTGCGCGTGGCGCGCGAGGCCATCGGGCCGGACGCGCAGTTGTTCGTGGACGCCAACGGCGCCTACAGCCGCAAGCAGGCGCTCGCCTTCGCCGAGGCGTTCACCGACCTGGGCGTGACCTGGTTCGAGGAGCCGGTCTACCACCACGACCACGAGGGGCTGCGCCTGCTGCGTGACCGCGGCCCGGCGGGCATGGACATCGCCGCGGGCGAGTACGCCTACGACACCGAGTATTTCCGCCGCCTGCTCGACGCGGGCGCGGTGGACGTGTTGCAGGCCGACGCCACGCGCTGCATGGGCATCACCGGCCTGCTGCAAGCGGCGGCGCTCTGCGAGGCCCATTTCCTGGCCCTCTCGGCCCACTGCGCGCCCTCGATCCACGCGCATCCCGGCTGCGCCATCCTGCCCATGCGCCACCTGGAGTATTTCCACGACCATGCCCGCATCGAGCATATGCTGTTCGACGGCGTGCTGACGCCGCGGGACGGCGCGCTCTACCCAGACCTCGCGCGGCCCGGCAACGGCCTGGAGTTCAAACACGCCGACGCCGCCCGATATGCGGTGTAGGGCGGGGAGAGAGGATGCGGCGACGATGACCAGGACAAGCGACGCCCGGCCCGTTGGCCCGGCGGCAACGATGACATTTTTCAACGGCGGACAGCACGGCCACGCGGCGGACCGGCCCCACTTCAAGGCGGGCGACAGCGCGGCGCTGGCCCATGACCTGGCGGCGGCGGTGCGCGGCGAGGTGCGTTTCGACAACGGCAGCCGGGCGCTTTACGCCGCCGATGCCTCGAACTACCGGCAGATGCCCATCGGCGTGGTGCTGCCCCGCGACGCGGACGACGTGGCAGCGGCGGTCGCGCTCTGCCGGCAGTACGGCGCACCGCTGCTGCCGCGCGGCTGCGGCACCAGCCTGGCCGGGCAGTGCTGCAACTACGCCGTGGTGCTCGACTGCTCGAAGTACATGAACCGGCTGATCGCCCTGGACGCCGGGCGGCGGCAGGCACGCATCGAGCCGGGCATCATCCTCGACAGCCTGCGCGACGCCGCCGAGACCCACCACCTGACCTTCGGGCCCGACCCGGCCACGCACAGCCATTGCACCCTGGGCGGCATGATCGGCAACAACTCGTGCGGCGTCCACTCGGTGATGGCCGGGCTGACCGCCGACAACGTGGACGCGCTGGACGTGCTGACCTACGACGGCCTGCGCCTCCAGGTGGGCGCGACCAGCGACGCCGGCCTGGCGCGCATCATCGGCGAGGGCGGGCGGCGCGGGGAGATCTACGCGCGGCTCAAGGCGCTGCGTGACAGCTACGCCGATCTGATCCGCACGCGCTTCCCCGATATTCCGCGCTGCGTCTCCGGCTACAACCTGCGCGAACTGCTGCCCGAGCGCGGCTTCAACGTGGCCCGCGCCCTGGTGGGCAGCGAGGGCACCTGCGTGACCGTGCTGGAGGCGACGGTGCGCCTGGTCGAAAGCCCGCCCGGCCGGTCGCTGGTGGTGCTGGGCTACCCCGACGTGTATACCGCCTGCGACGCCGTGCCCGACGTTTTACAGCACGGCCCGATCGGACTGGAGGGCTTCGACCACTACCTGGTGGCCGACATGAAGAAGAACGGCATCCACCCGGCCAACGTGCAACTGCTGCCGCCCGGCAAGGGCTGGCTGCTGGTCGAGTTCGGCGGCGCCAATAAGGCCGAGTCGGACGGCCAGGCGCGGGCGTTCATGGCGGCCTTCGGCAAGCGCGACGGCGCGCCGCAGATGAAGCTCTACGACGACCCGGCGGCCGAGCGGCAGATCTGGCTGGTGCGCGAGGCCGGGCTGGGCGCCACGGCCCGCGTGCCCGGCGAACCCGACACCTGGCCGGGCTGGGAAGACTCGGCGGTGCCGCCCGCCCGCCTGGGCGATTATCTGCGCGACCTGCGCCGCCTGTTCGAGCAGTACGACTATGACTGCGCCTTCTACGGCCATTTCGGCCAGGGCTGCGTCCATGTGCGCATCGATTTCGACCTGACCAGCCAGCCGGGCATCCGCAAGTTCCGCGCGTTTTTGCAGGCTGCGGCGGATCTGGTGCTGCGCTACGGCGGGTCGCTGTCGGGCGAGCACGGCGACGGCCAGGCCCGCGGCGAGTTGCTGCCCAAGATGTTCGGTCCCGAGTTGATGCGTGCCTTCCGCGAGTTCAAGGCCATCTGGGACCCCGACTGGATGATGAATCCGGGCAAGGTGGTCGAGGCGTACCGGGTGGACCAGAACCTGCGCCTGGGCGTGCATTACAACCCGCCCCAGCCGATCACCCATTTCCAGTACCCGGAAGACGGCGGCAGCTTTGCGCGGGCGGTGAACCGCTGCGTGGGCGTGGGCAACTGCCGCCGGCTGGAGGGCGGCACAATGTGCCCCAGCTTCATGGCGACGCGCGAGGAAGCCTACACCACGCGCGGGCGGGCGCACCTGCTGTTCGAGATGCTGCGCGGCGAGGAACTGGCCGGCGGCTGGCGCGACCCGCACGTGCGCGAGGCGCTGGACCTCTGCCTGGCCTGCAAGGGCTGTAAGGGCGATTGTCCCGTCCACGTCGATATGGCGACCTATAAGGCCGAGTTCCTGGCCCACTACTATGAGGGCCGCCTGCGCCCGGTCACAGCCTATTCCATCGGCCTGATCCACTGGTGGGCGCGGCTGGCGGCGCGAGCGCCCCGGCTGGCGAACTTCCTGACCCAGACGCCGGGCCTGCGCCGGGTGGTCCAAGCGGCGGGGGGCATCGCGCCCCAGCGCCGGATGCCGCCGTTCGCCCCGCAGACGTTCCAGGCGTGGTTCCGCAAGCGCCCGCGCCGCAACCAGGGCCGCCCGCCGGTGGTTCTGTGGGCCGACACGTTCAACAACCACTTCCACCCCGCGACGGCGCAAGCCGCCGTGGAGGTGCTGGAGGATGCGGGCTTCCGGGTGATCGTGCCGCGCGGCGCGCTCTGCTGTGGCCGGCCCCTGTATGACTTCGGCATGCTCGACGCGGCCAAGCGGCTGCTGGCCGGCTGCCTCGATGCGCTGCACCCGGCGCTGGTCCGCGGCGTGCCGGTGGTGGGCCTGGAGCCGAGTTGCGTCGCCGTCTTCCGCGACGAAATGCTCAATCTC
>DASSGZ010000082.1:0-10775 GCA_035693165.1 Chloroflexia bacterium
CCACTTGATCCGTCGTCCACCGACCGGCGCGCATAAACCAGACAGGCGTGTATATCGTCAGCTTCCAGCCAGGGGTAGCCGGCAAGAAGCGTCTCCGGCGTATCGCCCGCCGCCAGCATGCCCAGCACATGCTCCACGGCCAGCCTACGCCCGCGAATAATCGGCTTGCCGCCGAAGATGTTCGGGTTTACCGTGATCCGCGCCAGCAGTGCATTTTCATCCATCGCTTACCATTCCGGTACACATCGAGCACTGGTTCTGAGCTAGACCTATGGGAACAGCCGCCCATCAGGCGTAAATCAACCGCCCTTTTGGCTCCGGGATCGGGCGCCCCAATTCTCGCGCCGTTTCGATCCATTCCTGTATCACCACTTCCACGTTAGCCAGCGCCTCCTGATAGGTCGCGCCGTCGGCCATACAGCCTGGTAGCTCCGGCACTTCGGCGATGAAAGCGTGATCCTCCTCACTCCAGCAAAGAATGATTTCGTAGCGGATCATCATGGCCTCTGACCACTCGAACGTAGCCGGTAGTGCAAGTTCTAAGTACCGGTTGGGCTAGGACTACACTAACGACAAACGAGTACGGCGCGATAAATCGCGCATCTACACATGATAGGTGGCTAGGATCTGTACTTGCATCCGGCCCCGGTCGTCCATGGGAAACTCCTCAAGATACAGCTCCGTCGCTTCCTTCAGGTTGGCGACGGCTTCTTCCACCGTGTGGCCCTGGCTGACGGTATCCACTTCGGGGCATTCGGCTACATAGAGATCTTCCTCTTTATGCACGATAGCGGTCAGTGTGCGTACTTGCATAGCCTGATCTCCTATTGCCAGGGCCGATCAGACCTTGATCTGGCCGACGACCGGCGACAGGGGCGGGCCGGCCGGCGGCGCGGGCGGGGCGTCGTCGATCAGCGCCTCGACCGTCTCCAGGATGGCGACCAGGCGGTCGTACTGGCCCTTGAGCAGCCGGCCCAGGAACTCGGTGCTGCGCAACAGGTGGGAGCGGTCGCCGCCGCGCACCTGGAAGGCGCGCGCCAGGACGTGGATGATCACCTCGTCCACCGGGCAGTCGCTGGCCTGCATGAGCAGGCGCAGATAGTGCGGGCGCTCGGTGAAGCGCAACACCTCGGCGTCGGAGCAGAGCCAGGCTTTGTAGTGCAGGCGCGGCGGCGTGTCGGGGTAGGTGTAGACCAGGCGCCGCGCCTCCGGCGGCACGTCTTTCTCCGGCGTCCAGGCGTAGTGCGCGACGACGAGCGCCGAGAACTGGCTGCGCAGCGTGCGGTTCAGGTCGGGGTGGATGCGATAGACATCGCCGTCAGCGTCCTGCACCGAGCCTTTGGCGCTAACCGGCCCCAGGCCCTCGGTGCGCGCGTCGTAGACCAGGCCGAGCACATCCTGGGCGACCACCAGGCCGCCCAGCGGCGGCGTGTCGTGCAGGTTATAGCTCTCGGCGGTGAACGCGCCATACGACGCGCCAATTACCTCGCCCAGCAGCGTGCGGCCACCGGGCGGGCCGGGCGGCGGGGTACCGGGGAAGGGCACGGGATTGTTGCTCAAATCCGACCTCCTGTCGCGCGTTTGCCGCGCGCCTTTTCGGACGGCGCCTGGATTAGCCCGGCCCGTTCCAGCAAGAAAAAGTAGCTCTCGCGGTCCTCGTTGCGCAGGATGGCGAAGTTGTGGGCCAGGGTCAGCACCTTGGGATAGCCCTCGCCCAGCGCGCACTGGCTGAGGGCGATGCTCTGCACGCGGTCCAGCAACCCGGCCTCCAGCACCCACAGCGGGAACTCCAGCCGGGCCACCTCGTAGGGCGTCGCCAGGTAGCAGAAGCCCATGTCGTCCCAGAAATCGGCGGAGCTATGCACTCCGAAGGCCGAGTGCGTCTTGAAGACGGGCGAGCGCCGGCCATCCTCCAGTAGTTCCCAGAACAGGCCGCCGTCGTCCAGCGTCCAGAGGCCGGAACACTCGATGCGCGAGCAGCGCGCCTCGCAGGGATCCTTGCGCGCCGCGCCCGGTTCCCGCGCGTTGCGGCAGCCCAGCAGGCGCGCGGCGTGCATCACCGCCTGGCTCGCGGGCTTGCTCACGTAGCCCACCACCGGCACGCCGATCTGCTCAAACTCGGCCAGCTTACGCCCATATTCGTCCATCAACTCATGGACCTGTTCGCTGGGCGACAGGGCCAGGCCGAGTTGCATCAGCGAGCCGTCGAGCAGGGCGAGATCGGCGCCGAACTGGGCGGCCCAGCGGTGGAGCTCGGTCAGTTCCTGCAACGCGCATTGCGCCTGCAAGACGCGCCCGCTCACCATCCAGTCCTCGCCTTCGATCAGCGGCTCGGCGCAGTGGGTGGGTGTGCTGTCGAGTTCGGCGGCGGGTTCCTCGCCGTAGTGGACCATGACCCGGCCCACATTGATCAGGTAGCAGTACGAGCCCCGGTGCTTATCGGGCGGGACGAACGACGAGTCGGTCGCCACCACGGTGTAATCCGGCCCGGCGGGGCGCACGGCGGGGAACTCGTGCAGGGGAGTCTGCGGCACGCCCATCAGGCGCTTGCTGCGGACGCGCTGCACGGCGTCTTCCCACTCGGCGTGCGGCGTGGTCAGGTAGATCTCGGCGGCGTCCTGGGCGGCGTCGGTGCGCGTGGCATGGGCGGCCAGGGCCTGGTCGCGGCTGGCCGCGATCTGGCGGGCGATCTCTGCGTGGTCGTAGGGCATGGAACTCTCGTCGCTAGGCGCCTATTTGCGCTGGAGTTTCACTATCAGGTAGTCGGGGGTCGTCTGCACTTCCGTGACGTTGAAGGCATCGCCGCCGGACCCGGCCTTGAGCATGTCGTTCAACTCGGCCAGCAACACGGTATTGGTGATCTCGTCTACAGCCTTATGAACTTCGCCGGTCAGGTCGAAGGGCAACAGGTCGAGCGGGATCTGGAGGTCGCCCAGGCGGGGCTGGCCGATCATCTCCATCGCCAGCTTGCCGTCGCGCACCGTCAACTGGTTGGTGGCGCTGGGCGAGACCTGGAAGAGCCCGGCCACGTCAAACGTCGGCGTCAGCACCATGCTGGAGTCGGGTGTCAGGCCCAGATCGAGCTTGACCGTCTTGATATTGGCAACCTCCGGCGGATTCTGTACCAACCGGCGCTGCACCGCGTCGTTCAGGTAGTTGGCGCTGATTTGCAGCCGGATATCGGTGTCGCCGATCACTGGGCCGGCATGGGGCGCCAGGCGCACCGAGAGCGCAGCCAGGAGCAGCAGAGTGGCCACGCCGGTGAGCCAGCCGACCATGATGCCGCCCATCCAGTGCGGCCAGCGGCGCGGGCGGCGCGGGCGAATCTCCGGCCCGTAGGGCGGCACATCCAGCGGCACCGGCGCGCCCAGCGGAGCAGGCACGTCGACCGGGCCGGACGGCCGCCGGGGTTCCGAAGCACTCACCCGGCGCTAGATTCCCGCGCCCCGCCGCTGGAGCCAGTCCAGCACCGCCTCGCGCGAGATGCAAATAGTATGGCCCCCCAGCCGGTTGGCGTGCAGTTGGCCCGTGGTGATCTCGTGGCTTATGACATCGCGGGGAATACCGAGCAGGTGGGACAGCCCTTCGATGGTATATTCGTCCTGGTGGATATCCGGCATCCGGCGATGAATCTCACGCAAGTCCTCGCGCCACTTCTCCACGACGGTACCCTCCTTCGACTCCCCTCGCAGTGCGCCGGTAGCGGCGGCAAGGGCGGCTACTACAAACTGTCCTCGGGCAACGGGGCAGTAGTCAGCGACCGGGTCGGCGGGGAGTCCGCCGGGGCCGGCAACTGCTCCACGCGCGCGATCCAGGCGCCATGGTTGCGCAATTCATCCAGCGTCGGCAGATAATCCGGCCCCGCCCAGACCAGGTTGGCGAAGCTGACGCCCCGTTCGCCGGCCACCGCGTTGATGAATGCCTCGCCCATGCGATACTGCTCCATCTTCAGCGCCAGGCCGGTGATGCGGATGAGCAGTTGCTCGGCCGGGCCGCGCTGCGCCGCACGCTCTTCAATGCGCTGCTTGATGTACTCGTATGACGGCAAGAGCCGTGCCCCGACCGCATTCATAATATAGTTGCTGTAGCCTTCGATCACCGACATCAGCGCCTGGATTTTCTGGAACAACCGCTTCTGCTCCGGATTCATGACCACTTCGATCCAGCTCTCCCCGGCGGCCAGGTTGGTGCGCGCCCGCGTGATGAACTGCGACACGCCGCCGGTGCCGTTGCGCAGCAGCGTCAGGTCGTCGGTGATCAGCTTGAAGTACTCTTCCAGCACGCTGTTGAAATATTCGCGCACCCACGGGTACGCCTCGAACTGGAAGGCGTGGGTGGTCTCATGCAGGGCGATCCAGAGGCGGAAATCGTCGGCGTCGAGGCCGCGCTCCTGCTGCACCCCGGCAATATTGGGTTCGACGAAATAGAGCCGCCCGGCGGCCAGCGGCTCACGACCCAGCAGGCTCATATCATACTGGCCGAGCACGCGGCGGGCGAAGTAGCCGAGCAGCACGCCCAACTCGCTCGACAGGACCACCTGGTTCAGGTCGGTCATGAGCAGGGTGCCCAGGTCGCGGGTGTTGGAGCTGTCCTGGTGCAGGCGCTCCAGCGGGGCGAAGAGTTGCTCGAAGTTGACGATGTTGGCCGCGACCCATTCGGACCGGCTGAAGGCCATGATGTTCTGCACGGGCTGCGGCAGCGCGCGGCCCATCTCCTCGGCGATGAGCGGTTCGCACCGGCGGACGAGATCGGTGTAGTAAGCGGCCCAGCGCTCATGCCAGGCGGCATCGAGGGCCGGCTCCGGGTTCATGTTCTGGGCGATGGTGCGCACCCGGCGCCAGTTGAGCATCGAGGGGACGCCCGTTTTGCTGTACTGGTACTGGCGGTTCGCCGCGTACATTGCGCCTAACGCAACCCCGGCGAGCACCCCCAGGCCGATCATCTGCCGATTGCTCCGAGTCATACTAATGTCCTTTCTCGCACGAGGTCGTTCGTATGTTCCACTATAACCCTTTGCCCCTGCTTCGTCAAGAATCGCGGCGGGCCTAACCCCCGGCCCCTTCCCGGCGCGGGAAGGGGGGAAAGACGACGGGTCGAGGCGCGCGCCCGGCCTGTTCTTGCCCGCGGTCCCCGTTTGTGCTATAGTGGGCAGCAAGGATGCCGAACCGGCCCGTGGGCCGGCCCCGGCCGGCCATCACCACACCACGCGGGCGCCCCGGCGCCTGCCCAGGAGCGGGAGCATTGACTACACCCGGCAGCGGGGCGGATGCACCGGACGACCCCCGATCTTCCCCTCGCTCCGATCCCAGCCGCAGCCCGGCGCCGGGTCCACCGCCGAATCCACCCGCGGCCCCCACCCCGCCGATCAGCGCGGCGGATTTGCGCCGCCAGCGGGTCATCCGGCCGCTGGCCCCCCGCCCGCCGGAGCCGCCACCCGCGCCGCCCGGTGGCCGCCATGGGATCATCCGGCGCCTGGAACGGGACCCGCCGGGGGCGCGCCAGGCCGGGAGTGTGATTCGCCCGCTGCTGCCGTTGCCGCCCAATATGCCGGGCAGCCGCGATCGGAAGACCGGGATTATTCGCCCGCTGCTGCCGTTGCCGCCGCTGCCCGGCTCGTCCCCGGAAGAACTGATCGAGCGGCGCCAGCAGCGCGACGAGCGGTTGAACGCCGTTCTGCGCCGGCTGGAACCGCTGCCGGCGGCCCGGCCCGCCGTCCCGGCACGCACCAAGACGACCGATCCGCTGCCCACCCTGGAAGCGGCCACCGTCGTCAAATGGGTCTACTGCCGCAAGTGCGAGAGCACGAACCGGCACACGCTGATGTTCTGCCTGCAGTGCGGCGCGCCGCTCCCGGCCGCCGCCGGCCTATACGACACCCTGACGCGCGAGTACGAAGATATGCAGAGCGCCGAACGACCCAAAGCCGAAATCCTGCCCCGCATGCCGAGCGGCCAGCGCGGTCCCAACTGGCAAGCCTACGGCATGACCGATACCGGCCGTGTCCGCAAGAATAACGAGGATACCCTCTCGGCCACGCCCCTGCCCGGCAACGGCTGGCTGCTGCTGGTGGCCGACGGCATGGGCGGCGCCGAGGCGGGCGAAGTCGCCAGCCAGCAGGCCGCCGGTATCGTCCGCGAACTGGTCGAGAACCGCATGGCGCTCGATTCCTCGCCCGATGTCGATCACCGGCCCTGGCTCATCCAGGCCATCGAACAGGCCAATGAGCTGCTCCATCACCAGGCCGAAGAAGACCCCCAGTTCCACGGCATGGGCACCACGACCACCGTGGGGATCGTGCAGGGACTCTGCCTGGAGCTGGGGCACGTGGGCGACAGCCGCTGCTATCGGTTGCCCGCCCGCGGCCACCTGGAGCAACTGACCATCGACCACGCCATCGTCTCCCATCTGCTGCGCCTGGGCCAGATCACGCCCGACGAGGCGAAGCTGCACCCGCTGCGCAATCAGCTCTACCGGGCGGTTGCCACGGCGTCCACCGTGGAGGTTGATGCAACCCTGCACATCCTCGACCCGCGCGACAAATTGCTGTTCTGCTCCGACGGGCTCATCTTGCATGTCACCGACGCCGAGATCGAGGATATTTTGCGCCGGGCGAAAACGCCGCACCAGGCGTGCAAGCACCTCATCGACCTCACGTTGAGCCGGGGCGCGGGCGATAATGTCTCCGTCATCGTCTTAATGGCCGGGTAGCCTGGTGGCACCGGTTGTGCAGAAACTGTCACGGATCAGCCCTGTCCAACGTACTTAAAGGCACAGGCCCGTCCGGGGCCAAAACCGCGAACCAGGAGAGAGTATGCGTTGTCCACGTTGTGGCACCGAAAACCGCACTGAAGCCCGTTTCTGCCGCGCCTGCGGGCAGGCGCTCCCCACCCCCGCGGTCGCGGCGACCGCCCCTGCGCTGGTGATGGAGCCGGCGCCCGCGCCGGCCACGTCACCCGGCGCGGCGGGGGAAACTGCAGCGACCAGCGGCGTCCTAGCCGCAACCGCCGGCCCGCGCGATGTAGACCTATCCGCGCCGGGCGGTGTGAATGACGCGGCGCCCGCAAGTGATGCGGCGTTCGCCCCGGAGAGCGCGCCGCCGGAGGAAGCCGCCGCGCCGGCGCAGCCCGCCGCCGGAGCCTGGGATTGGAGCACGCCCGCGACGCGGGAGACGGCAGCAGACATGGTCGAAGCGACCGGCATCCCCGCGCCCGCAGCCACGGATCAATCCCCCGATCAATACGCCGAATACAGCGTGGGCGATTATCCCGACTTCGCGCCGGAGCCCGAATTGCTCGGCGCGTCGGAGAGCTTTGTGCCGGTCGAACCGGGGCGGCCTGATCAAGAGGACGTGGCGGATGGCGCCGCATTCACCGGCGATACGGCGCCCGCGAGCGACCTGGAATTGCAGCCGGAGGAGAGCGACAACACGCCTATCGGCCTCTGGGTGGCCGGCACGCCGGAACCCCCTGATGCCCCGGCCAGCCCTACCACGGCGGGAGCCTCGGCGCCAGGCACCGGCCTGCCGGCGAGTGAATTCGCCACGGCTGTCGAGCCATCCGTGGAAGAGGAGCCGGCGGCTATACCCGGCGGGGATCTAGTCGGAGAGGATATGCTACCAGTGGAATCTACGGGCACCAACACGGACGAAGCCGGCGCCGCGGAACCGATCAGCGCCGGCAGCGGCCCCGCAGCCGCCGGCACATCGGATGTGGCGGGCGCCGGGACCGTGAGCGCGGCGGACCTGCACGAAGCCGAGGCGGCTGTCGGCAATCCCGACGAGGTGCCGGCCACGGCCAACGCCGATCTCGCCCAGCCGGCCCTGGTGGTCGAAGCACCGCCGGCCCTATATGCCGAGGTGCCGCCCGCCGCACCGGCGGAACCGCCTACCCTGAACGCGCCCGCCCCGGTGGAACCGCCTACCCTGGACGCGCCCCCCGCGGTGGAACCGCCGGCCGTCACCGCGTCCGCTGCGCCGGAGAGCGCCGATACCCCGTTCGGCACGCCGCCCGCCAGCCCGCAGACCGGCCCCTTAACGCCCGCCGAGGCCGGCACGGCGGAGGCCGGCGCCGTGCCCGACGACAGCGCGCTGCCCACCACGCCGATTGAACCCGACATCCCCATGGCGCCCGCGCCGCCGATCCCCGCCGAGGGCACGACGGCCAAACTGGAGGAGGGCGATGTGCCGGAGGTGGCCCCGCCCGCGCCGGGCGACCCCTTCCCGGCGCTCCAACCCGGCGACGTGGTGGCCGACCGCTACCAGATCGCCCAGGTGTTGCAGACGGGCCCGCAGCGCCAGACCTACCTGGCCGTGGACCTCAAGGGCTATGAGCGCTGCTGGGCGTGCGGCTCGCGCGAGAACGTGCAGGGCGAGCAGTATTGCACCGATTGCGGCGCCCAACTGACCGGGCGCACCTACCGGCTCTTCGAGACGCCGCCGGAGGAGCCTATCGCCGCCGTGCCCGCCCCCTTGCTCGAAAATCAGCATGCCGGCGTGGCCGGCGTCTTCGACCGCTTCACCGACCCGGCGACGGGCCGCCATTACCTGGTGCTGGAAGATGTGGGCGGCGCGCCGCTCAACGCGGGACCGGGCGATCAGCCTTTGACCGACGAGCGCATTCTGAACTGGCTGCACCAGGCCGCCGCCACACTGCAGGAGCTGCACGCGGCGCGGGTGATCGGTTGCGATTTCACGCCCGCCGCGCTCCAGGTCCTGGCCGATGATCGCCTGGTCTTGACCGACCCGACCGCCTGCCGCCTGGCGGGCACCGCGGGCGACGGGCGCACCCCGCAGGCTGAAGCCCAGGCCGACGTGCAGCGCGTCGCCGCCGTGCTGGAACAGTGGTACCGCGGCGTGCGCCCCGACTACGCCCCGGCCGCCCCCGGCGAGACGAACACCGTGGCCGGGGTGCTGGCCCACGGGCGCGAGGGGGGCTACCAGACGGCCGCCGACTTCGCCGGGGCGCTGCAAGACATCCTGGATTCCGAAAACCCGCCCGCCGATATGCAGTTGGTCAGCGGCCGGGCCAGCGATGTGGGTGTGCAGCGCCAGTTGAACGAAGACAGCCTCTTCGCCCTCGAATGCGTGGCGATGGAAGCCGCCGGTAACACACCCACCGGCCTCTACGTCGTGGCCGACGGCATGGGCGGCCACGCCAGCGGCGAGGTCGCCAGTTCGATCGCCATCCGCACCATCGCCGGGCTGGTCGGCAAGGTCGTGGACGGGCGCGTCAGCGGCGACAGTCCGCCGCTGGCGGACGAGGCGCTCGCCAAGCTGCTGCGCGACGCGATCCTGGAAGCCAACCACCGCATCACCCAGTACAGCCAGGAGCGCCACAACGACATGGGCACCACCGTGACCATGGCCCTGGTGCTCGGCAACCGCGTGACGGTGGCGAATGTGGGCGACAGCCGCACCTATCTCTGGCGCGAAGGCAAGCTGCACCAGATCAGCCAGGACCATTCGCTGGTGGCCCGCCTGATCGCCGCCGGGCAGTTGACCGCCGAGGAAGGCCGCCACTTCGACCGGCGCAACGAGATTTACCGCGCCCTCGGCGACGCCCATATGACGGCCGACGAGATCGATATTTTCCATGTCCGCCTGCGCCCGCTCGATGCGCTGGTGCTCTGCTCGGACGGGCTCTGGGAGATGGTGCGCGACGAGGACATCGAGCGCATCATGCTCGACGCGCCCGACCTGCCGACGGCGGCCCAGCATCTGATCGACGCCGCGAACCGTAACGGCGGCGAGGACAACATTTCGGTGATTATCGCGCAAGCGCTCACAGCTTCGGAGGACTGAATCGCCGCACCGGGGCCTGGCCCCGGCCCGCGACGGCAGCCCGCATACCCAAGTGGAGGTGGAATCCTGCGATGCCTGAAACCCTGACCCTGCAAACGACCTGGGGCCGCGACCCGCTGCCCGCCGGCGGCGACGGCCAGCTCGCCTATTTGCTGCTCGATGTCGGCGCCACGGGCGAGACGACCACCGCCGGTACCCTGCCGCTCAACCTGAGCCTGGTGCTCGACCATAGCGGCTCTATGGGCGGCCCCAAGCTGGACCATCTCAAAGACGCCGTCAGCCGCATCATCGACGAGTTGACGCCGCAGGACACGCTCTCGATCGTCGTCTTCGACGAGCACGCCAAGGTGATCGTGCCCGCCACCCGTGTCACCGACAAGGAGGCGCTGAAGGCCGCCGTGGCCGGCATCCGCGAGGCGGGCGGCACGCAGATGTCGAGCGGGCTGCAGGCCGGGCTGGCCGAGGTGGCCCGCGAACACCGGGCGGGCACCGTCAGCCGCATCCTGCTGTTGACCGACGGCCAGACCTGGGGCGACGCCGAGCAGTGCGAACGCCTGGCCGAGGAAGCCGGCCGGCAGGAGATCCCGATCAGTGCGTTCGGCGTGGGCGCCGACGAGGACTGGAGCGTGAGCCTGCTCGACAAGATCGCCGAGAAGAGCCACGGCGAGGCCGATTACATTGCCCAGCCCGCTGGGATGCTGGCCTCCTTCCGCGGCACCGTGCAGACGATGCAGAACACCGTGGTGAAGGGTGCTGTCCTGACCCTGCAACTGGCGGCGGGCGTGACCGCGCGCACCATCTATCGCATCAACCCGATGATCGGGCGGGTCACGCCGCAGCAACCCGATGCCAATACCGCCGAAGTCACCATCGGCGACGTGCAGCGCGACCGGGCCATGACGGTGCTGGCCGAACTGGTGGTCCCGCCGCGCAAGCCGGGCCAGTACCGCATCGTGCGTGCATCCGTCCGCAGCAC
>DASSGZ010000083.1:0-7281 GCA_035693165.1 Chloroflexia bacterium
TGGCGATCCGGCGCGGGATGGCCGCCGCTCGGCCGGCAGCCCATTGCGCCGCGCTGCCCTTTCGGAATGGGCCGTCGTGGGGCCCCAGGCGGCGCCGGCGCGTCCTGTGCGGCGCCGGCGCCCGCGCCCCGTTGTCGGCGCGCCCTCCCGTAACGCGGGAGGGCGTGTGGGGCCGCGGCCCGTGTCCCCGATCTCCGGGCGTGTCCCCCTTCTGTCACGCCGAGTTGTCCTCTCAGTGTACCGCAAACCCCTTCCATGTCCCGCGCTCCATCTGCTTTAATAATGCCATCGGGACGCTCATCGAGTCGATTGGACGGAGAAGCAGGAAAAGGAGTTACCGACATGTTGCTAAATCACTACGATCTCGAGTGGCACATGCAGGCGGAAGCCTCGCACCGGCCCGCAGTGGCGGCCCGCAGCCGCGCTGCCGCCCTGGTCACGCAGAGCCTACCCGCCGCCCCGCGGCGCGTCATCGTCCGCCTCGGGCGGCTGATCCTGGCATGGCAGACTTGAACCGGGGGCCGCACCCCGGCGTGCCCCGGCGCCGGGACGCCCCCGAAGGGATCGCGCTGACCGCTGTTGGGAAACCGGGGGCGCCGGGGCCGCCCGGTTCCCCGGACGCGGACCCCTCCCCGTTGTTCTTGCTCCGCCTCTGGCGGCCGGAGGACGGCGGCGACACGACCGCCTGGGAGGGCCGCATCCAGCATGTGTTGAGCGGCGCCGCCGCCAGCTTTGCCGACCTCGAGTTGCTGGCCGCCGCGCTGCACACGATCCTTGCGGCGCTCCGTGCCGGCGATGCGGACGCCCGCACCCCCGCCGGTCCCCCCGGCCCGACCGGGCTCACGCCGCCCCGCCCAGGGCGGCGAGCGCGCGGGCAATAGCCTGGTCCGGCGAAAGCGCTTCGCCCGCGTCACGCGCGGCTCGCAATACCGCCGGGTCGAGCAGGGCCAGCGTGCGGGCGTGCAACTCGGCCAGGAAAACGCCGGCGGCCGGCCCCGCGAAAGCCGGCCCGCTGCGATGCTGGGCCGCCGCACAGGCCAGCAGGACGGCGCCCTCGCGCTCGCCCCCCCGCGCCAGCAGCAGGTGTGCTACCTCCGTAAGCACCGCAGGTAGGTGGCGGGTTTCGTGCGCGCTGCGCAGCAGGCGCAGCGCGGTGATCAGGTGGGGCCGGGCCGCATCCGGCCGGTCCTGCTCGGTCAGGGCGCGCGCGAGCAGCGCATGCACGGCGGCGAGGCCCGGCACGTGTGCCAGCCCCGCGAGCTGGGCCAGCGCCTCCTCGAGCCGCGCGCCGGCCAGCACCGGCCGGCCCGTCGCGAGGGCGATCTCGCCGAGGCGGGCATTGGCCGTGCTGCAGCCGAAGTCGTCGCCCAGGCGCTGGAAGAGCGCCCGGCCCTCCTCCCCGTAACGCTCGGCCCGCGCCAGATCGCCGGTCTGCTGATCGAGGTAGCAGAGGTTGACCAGGGCCGCCGCCTGGAGCCGCAACTCGCCCGCCGCGCGCCCGGTGGCAAGCACGCTTTCGTACAGCCGGGCGGCGGCGGCCGGCTGCCCTTCTTCCAGATGGATGTTAGCCAGCAGGTTGAGGGCGCGGGCCGCGATGGCCTGATCGCCCTGCTCCTGGCCGATCGCCAGGGCTTCTTCGGCCAGCGCCCGGCCTTCGACGGCGCGGCGGACCCAGTGGATCAGCCGGGCGGCAGCCAACAAGGCGTGGGCGCGCGCCAGCGTCGGGGCCGCCGCGCCGGGGTGCGCCAGCAGGGCCTCCAGCCAGGTCAGAGCTTCGCTCCAGTGTCCCCGCACATCCCAGAAGCGCCAGAGGGCGGCGGCCAGCGGCAGGGCGAGATCGGGCGCGCCGGTGGTGAGCGTCCAACGCTGCACCGCACGGAGATTGTCGTACTCGGCCTCCAGGCGGTCCAGCCAGATGGCCTGGCGGCGGCCCCCCAACTCGGACGCGGCCGCCTGGACCAGTCCAACATAATACTCGGCGCACAGCCGGTGGATCGCGTGGCCCTCGGCGCTCGCCGCCAGGGTCTCCGCCGCGAACTCGCGAATCATCTCCAGCATGCGGAAGCGTGGCTCGCCCTGCGCGTCCCAGCTCTGCTGTAGCAGGCTCTTGTCCACCAGGTCGGCTAACCCGTCGAACACCGCGAACGGCAGGTCCGCCGTGGCGTTGCAGACGGCCTCGACCGCCGATAGGGACAGCGCGCCCGCGAACACGCCTAGCCGGCGGAAGAGCGTCTGCTCCCCGGCGTCCAGCAGGTCATAGCTCCAGGCGATGGCGGCCCGCAGCGTTTGCTGCCGGGTGGGCAGATCGCGGGGGCCGCCGGTCAGCAGGCTCAAGCTCTGGTGGAGCCGGCGCGCGATGGCCTGCGGGGTGAGATAGCGGCTGCGGGCGGCGGCCAGCTCAAGCGCCAACGGCAGCCCGCCCAGTTGCCGCGTGATGGCCGCTACAGCCGGCGCGTTCTCCGGCGTGAGGGCAAAGGCGGGATCGACCGCCGCGGCCCGCTCGACAAAGAGGGCCACGGCGGGGTAGGCCTGGAGGGCGGCGGGGGCGCCGCCGGCGGCATCGTCGGGCGTGCCGAGCGCGGGCACCAGGAAGAGTTGCTCCCCCCGCACATGGAGTGCCTCGCGGCTGGTGACCAGCAGTTTGAGCCGGGGACAGGCAGCCAGCAGGTCGAGTAGCAACGGCGCCGCTCCGACGATCTGTTCAAAGTTGTCCAGCACCAGCAGGGTTTCCCGCTCCCGCAGGAAGTCGCGGAGCACGGCGGCGAGCGCGCGCCCCGGCACTTCCGATACGCTCAGCACGCCGGCGAGAACGGCCGGGAGCAGCGTGGGGTCACAGATCGGCGCCAGCGCGGCGAAGTAGACGCCCGCGGCGAAGGCGGGGGCGAGGCCGGCGCCGGCGGCGAGCGCCAGGCGGGTCTTGCCGATGCCGGGCGGGCCGACCAGCGTCACCAGCCGGGCGTCGCCCTTGAGCAGGGTGATGAGCGCGGCCAGCGGCGCCTCACGGCCAATCAGCGTGGTGAGCGGTACGGGCAGCCGGGGATCCGGGCGGGGGGTGGACGGCGGATCGGCGCGGGCGGGGCGCGGGCCGGCGCCGGCTCGCGGGACCGGCGCATCGGCCGGGGCGTGCAGGGCCAGCTTCAGCAGGGCGGGCCGCTCCGGCGCCGGCACCTCCAGCGCGGCGAGGATCCCCTCGGCGACCGGGCGCGACGGGCGGCGCAGCCCGGCTTCGATCTTGCGGATCAAGGCGGCAGAGCAGTGGGCGCGGTTGCCGAGCTCCTGCTGCGTGTACCCGTACTCGTGCCGCGCCCCGCGCAGCCACGCGCCGAACGTCGCGTGCCCCCTGTCTGCCATATCGCAGGTCCCTTGCCTGTCTGCCGCCCCGCCGAGCGAGCGATCCTGGGCGCGTCCCCGGCGCTATTATACCCGATTCTCCGGCCCCGGTGGCCCGCTTTTGCCACACGCGGCTGTACCCGGCCCCGGCGAGCCCATCCCGGCCGGGGCCCGGCGGCGATTGGCTGTAACCCGGCCGCGGGCCGCCCCCGCCGTAAGAGAATCGGGTAGCCGCGGGGCGTTGCTGACCCCCGGCCCCCTAAGCACCGGCCACAACGGTCACCAGTTATCCGGCTCAAGTCTTGCGGGCCCTGGAGCGGTAGGTCGGCACTCCGCCGTGGTTGATCTGTAACGACTACAAAAAACCCACGAGTCCATGTAGAATCTCGTGAACTTGGTGCGACACGAGGTGGCAATTGATGAGTGGTCAGCAATCCAGCAACTGGCTGGCCCCGGCTAGTGTCCAGACCCGGTCCCTAATCCCGACGTGCGTTGCTGGTAACGGCAGGGTAAGCGGCCCTGGGAGGACGAACATTGCCGATATAGGATATTATCGGCAACGTTACCGGCTCCGGCAACCCGGGCGTCGCTCAGCCCCCGGAATGAAATGGTCTCCGACCCCGCCGGACGGCGGGCCCTCTGTGTGGGTGCGGCTGCCAGGCGGCGATGCGCACGAGTTTGCCCAGCGGGCGCTGCGCTATGGGGTCCTCATCACGTCAGGGGCCGGCATGTCGGTAGACGGGTCCCACACCGGGTACTTGCGACTGCCTTTCTATATCGAGCCTGCCGTTTTGCCGGACGGCGTCCAGCGCCTAACGGCCGCCGGGGCGGCGTTCACGCGCCGCCCCGGTATAGATCAGCCACTGGGCAGTGGGATCGGGGAGGGGCGCCGGCGGCGTGTCGCCGCCGGCCCACCCTGCCCATGCCCTGGGCAGGGTGACGCGGACGGGTTAGTTCTTTTATCGGGCGGCGGGGCGTGAGTTCGTGCCGCGTCCCATAACTGCGCAGTGCGGGTTCCCTCCCCGCGGCGGGGACGCCGGGCCCCGTTGGCCGCCGTGCGGATCCCGGCCCACCGGCCGGTGGCCTGCGCGGGCCGCCGGGGCGGGGCCTCGGGCTGCGACAAACGACTGTCGCTTCGCCTAACCCCCACGCCGGCCGCTACCCGCACGGCCGGCGGTGGGCGCGGGGGCCGCATGGCCTGGAATCAAGCAGGAGGAACGCTGATGGCTTTTCCCCAACTCACGGCCGCGCAGCGCCTGGCGTTGCTCGAGCCCCCGGCGGCCGCAGTGCGCATGGTGCTCGACACCGACACTGCCAATGAGATCGACGATCAGTTCGCGCTGGTCTACGCGCTCCTGTCCCCCGAGCGCATCGCGCTGGAGGCGGTCTACGCCGCGCCGTTCCAGAACGCGCACGCCGCCGGGCCGGCCGACGGCATGGAGCAGAGCTACGACGAGATCCGGCGCGTCCTGGGGAAGCTAGGGCGGGGGTCTGCAGGGCTTGTGTTGCGCGGCGCGACCCGCTGGTTAGGGGATGCCGGCGGGCCGGTGCCCAGTCCGGCCGCGGCGGACCTGGTGGCGCGGGCGCGCGCCCGGCGCGCCGGCCCGCTCTACATCGTCGCCATCGGCGCGATCACCAATGTCGCCTCGGCATTGCTCATGGCCCCGGAGATCCTCGCGCAGGTCGTCGTCGTCTGGCTGGGGGGCAACCCGTCGTACTGGCATCAGGCGACGGAGTTCAACGTGGCCCAGGATCTGGCGGCGGCGCACGTGATCTTCGATAGCGGGGTCCCGCTGGTGCACATCCCCTGCATTAACGTGACCGAGCATTTGCGCACCACCCAGGCGGAGTTGACCCGCTTCGTGGCCGGCAGCGGCGCGGCGGGCGATTACCTGTATGCCATCTACTCGGCCGACTATGCCGACCATTTCGCCCGCTCCAAGGAGCTCTGGGACCTCGGGCCGATTGCCTGGCTGGTGAACCCCACCTGGGTGCCCACCGCCCTGATCCACAGTCCCATCCTCACCAGCGCCCAGACCTGGAGCCATGATCCGCGGCGGCACCTGATGCGCGAGGCGCTGACGGTCCAACGCGACGCGATCTTCGCCGACCTCTTCCGCAAGCTGCGCGAGGAGCAGGGCGGCCGGTAGCGCCGTCCCACGGCGTAGGGCGCCATCCGCGGGACGGCGCCAGATCGGGCCGGTGGCACCCGGCCGGGCTAAGGCGCTGCCGGCGGCGCCGGCGCGGGCCGGCGGGTGGCGGGCCGGGGCTCCAGCCAGGCGGCGAGGGATGCGGCTACGTCTTCCCAGCCGGGGCCGGTGGCGATCCGGGCGCGGCGCGCGAGCGCTTTGCAACCGGCCCGCACCGTCGAGTGCCGGTCGTGCTCGTAGGTCGACCTGCTGGCGTGCGCGGGGCGCCTGCCGCGCGCTGCCGTCCGCGCGGCAGGGAGCCCGGCTCTGACGGCGAGACTGCCGGCGGGGGCGGAGCCCGTGGGATGGAGAAAGCGGATCGGCGTGCGGCATACGCGGTAACCGGCGCCCGGCGCCCGATCGGCCCGCAGGCCGGTCCTGGCCCGCGCCCGCCGCGGGGGCGCCCAACGCGTATTTTGCGACTTTGGAAGCGTTGATCGTCCGGGTGGAGACCCGGCTGACCGCGCTAGCCGGGGATAGGGCACGGGTCCGGCGGCTGCCCGGCACGCCGTGACGTTGGGGTGCCTTGGCGCATCGCGGCATGATTCGGAAATCTTTTTATTGACTGCTATAGCCATCGAAAACAAGTGGCCCCGGCGCAACGACGCTCGCCCCCGCTGCGCTCCTACCCCGCGCCGGGGCCACACGACGAATCCTCGTTTAGCGTCAGGCCGCTTGCCCCCTCCAGAGGGCTACCGTGCCTCGCGGCAGCTTCCGCGGCTTGCGCCCGCGTCCCCCGGTTGACCCAAGCGCGCGGCTCATTTCCCGCCCTTCATTGCTTCATGGACTATCCGCAGGAAGAATCCGCACGATCACGTTGGGCCTGGTGATCGCGACCCACACCTGCCGCTCGCCCGCGCTTACGTCGTTCGGGGTCCCACCGACATGCACCACACCCAACACCGCGCCGGTGCGTGCGTCAATACGCGTTACGTTGTCATTGCCCTTCACGGCATCGTTCGCGTACGGATCCGGGGCCGTCCATACGGCGCCTCCCGCCGCGGCGATCGCCTCAAACGAATAGCCGACGTTCGTCGGTTGGCCGACGACGTGGTGGGAGGCCGGGTCGACCCGCACGACCGCATGGCCGTGGTAATTGGCGACCCACAGTGCCCCTGCGCCATACGCAAGACCATGCACCTCAAAGCCTGTGGCGACGGTGGCGCTAACGTGGCGGGTCCGCGGATCGATCCGCGCGATCGTCTTGCTGTCGTGGCTGCCGGCCCAGATCGAACCCGCCCCCGCCGCCAAGAATAAAGGCTCCTGTCCGACCTGGATCGGCGGCCCGACCACGCGGTTGGTGGCCGCGTCGATCCGCAGGACGGTGCTCACTTCTTCGGCCGGGTCGGCCACCCACACGCTCCCCGCCGCCGCCAGTATCGGCACGTAGTTGGAGCGGACCTGGATCGGGATCCGCGCCGTGCGCTTGCCCGTCGTGGGATCGAAGCGGGCTACCGTCGCCTGCTGCGACACCCATACACCCCCCTCGCCCACAGAGAGATCGTGCGGCTCGAAGCCGACCGGTTCCGGGTCGCCCACAGTGCGCCCGGTCGCGGCGGCGAGGCGGACCAGGCTCCCGCCTCCTTGGCGGTCCGTGGTGGCGACCCACACCACGCCGCCACCCAGCGCGATCTTCACCGGCTCGGCCGGCATCGGGATCGCGGCGATGATGCGCCCCGCCGGCGGGTATTTGGCCCGATAGCGCAACGTGCCGAGTTGCGCGAGGAGCACAGCGTACGGTGGTGCGTTCTCGGGGTGGTGC
>DASSGZ010000084.1:0-10708 GCA_035693165.1 Chloroflexia bacterium
CAGTTGAAGCTGATCGGTGGGCGGCCGTGCCTCGATTTTGTCAATACCGTGGGCAGTCGCTTGAACCAGACCGGGGAACCGTATGAATGGCTGACTAGTTATGAGGGGCTGCTGATCTGGTGCCGGCACGCGGGCGTTTTGTCCGCCGATGTCGTGGCGACCTTGCTCGAACAGGCTGAGAGTCAGGCGGATGATGCCGCCGCCGTACTGGCCCGCGCGCAGGCGTTGCGCGAGGCGCTATACCGCATCTTCGTCGCCGTGGTCCAGGATCGGGACCCGGCCCCGGCAGACCTGGCGATCCTCAACGCCGTGCTGGCCGCCACGCTGGGCCGGCGGCAACTGGCCGCCACCGCTTCGGGCTTCGCCTGGACCTGGGCCGACCAGTCCGGCGCGCTGGACGCGATGCTCGGCCCGCTGGCCGAGTCGGCGGCGAGCCTGCTCACGTCCGCCGACGTGGCGCGGGTGCGCCAGTGCGGCGACGACGAGTGCGCCTGGATGTTCGTGGACACCAGCCGCAACCACAGCCGCCGCTGGTGCGACATGGAAGACTGCGGCAACCGGGCCAAGGCGCGCCGCCACTTCCATCGCGTCCGCCAGAGCAGCGCCGCCAGCGCCTGACCAACCTCTCCCCCGGCCCTCCCCCGCCGCGGGGAGGGGAGTGACTTTTTCTCGCGACGGCGATTCCCCCCTTCCCGTGGCGGGAAGGGGGGCAGGGGGGTTAGGTTGGTCCCCTGGCCCGATTGCCGCGATTTGGCGTATAATGCCGGTACACGCGCCCGCGGGCGCGTGGAATTTGCCTATCCCCAGGAGGAGCTATGGACGCGACCACGAACGAAATACCCCAGGACCTGCTCGATATTCTGGTCTGCCCGGTCGATCACGCGAAGGTGACGCTGGAGGGCGAGGAACTAGTGTGCGCCGAATGCGGGCGCGCCTACCCGGTGCGCGACGGCATCCCGGTGATGCTGGTGGAAGAGGCGCGGCAAACCCGCGAGGGCGCGACGGACGCGCAGCCCGACGCCGGCGGCCGCACGCCCGGCGCCGCCGATGCCGCGCAATAGCGGAGTCGTCTTTTTCTATCCGCGGCTGAAAAAACTGACCGGCGCCGAGCGGCTGATCCTCAAATTGGCCGACTATGTGGGCCGGGCGGGCATGCCGGTGACACTGCTGACGCACCGGCTGGCCGCCGCCTGCCGGCCCGACCTGGCGCCCCAGGTGCGCCTGCGCCAGACCGGGCGGCGGCTGGAATGGACAGGCCGCCACTACGCCGACGCCGCGCTGGAATACCTGCTCGGCCCCTGGCTCTTGCGCGGGCTGCCGCCGCTGCGCGAGGTGCGGGGCCTGGTCTTCTTCGGGCCGCCCAGCCTGCCCGCCCTGTGGTGGGCCAAGCGGGTGCTGTTGCCCTTGCGCGGGCAGCGCGATATTCCCTGCCTCTATTTCTGCTTCGAGCCGCCCCGCGTCATCTACAGCGACACCGCGGCGATCAGCCGGCGGCTCGGCCCGGCGGGGGTCGCCCTGCGGCTGCTGGCGCGCGTGTACAAGGGCATCGACCGGCGCATGGTCGCCGCCGCCGACGCGCTGCTCGGCAACAGCCCGTTCGGGGCCGAACTGCTGGCCCGCGCCTACGGGCGCCCGGCGGTTGTCCTGCCGCACGGCGTGGACTTCGTGCCGCCCACCCCCGCGCAGGTGGCCGCGGCCCGCGCCCGCATCGGCCTGGGCGCCCGCCCGCTGGCGATCACGGTCAACCACCTGCACCCGCGCAAGCGCGTCGATATGTTCCTGCGCGCCCTGGCTCTGGCCCGCGAGGCCGGCCACGACGTGGGCGGGGTGATTGTTGGCCTGGGGCCGGAGCGCGCGGCGCTCGAAGCCCTGGCGGGCGAACTGGGCTTGCAAGGGCATGTCCATTTCGCCGGGTTCGTGCCCGAAGCCGACCTGCCCGCCTACTACCGCGCCGCCGACATCTACGTCCACACGGGGCTGCTGGAAAGCTTCGGCCTGTCGGTGATCGAGGCCGCCGCGCTGGGCCTGCCGGTGGTCGCCGTGGCCGAGGGCGGCCCCACCGCCACCGTGCGCGACGGCGAGACGGGGCTGCTGGTGGCGAGCACGCCCCAGGCCGTAGCGGCGGGCCTGGGCCGGCTGGCGAGCGATGCCGACCTGCGGCGCTGTATGGGCGAGGCCGCCGCCGCGTACATCGCCCGCACCTATCGCTGGCAGGACGGCGCGCGGGTGTTCCTGGAGCAACTGGCCGCCGCCCGGCGCCGCCTGCACGCGAGGGGTTAGCTTTGTGTCCTTGCCTCGGAGGGGTGTTTTATGCGCGATAGGTGGCTATTCACGGATCCTCGCAATCTCGCGGTCATTACCCTGCGCCAAATTCTGGACAGGGCACGGCCCATCCTTTATGTCTCGCACGATGCCGATGATGAAGGATGGCAATTCCTGACCGGGGACGCTGTTACTCCTGATGATGCACGCGTGGTCGGACTGGGTACGATTGCCAAACTGGATCCATCCGTCTTTGAACTGGCGGATCTTCCGCTTGGTTGGAAAGCGTGGCGATTAACAGCTAATGATCCCTGGCAGAGAGCCCCGGAACGGCATTGAACATAGATCGCTGTAGCCGCACGCGACGAGACTCTGCGCTGCGCTCAGAGTGACAATCGGCGGGGAGGCAGGCCGGTTGCAACCCGGCCCCTACAATCGGCGGGGCGGCGGGCCGGTTGCAACCCGGCCCCGACACCGCTAAAGAGCGAACGCCGCCCGCGCTATGTTGCTTTCACATAGCGCGGGCGGCGTGCTTTTTGGATCAGGGCGGTTCGCGCCCGGCTATTCGCCTTCGTCTTCGTCCATGTCGCCGCGCTCCTCGGCGTAGGGCGAGTTGGGGCCGTAGCGCCAGTCGTAGTAGTGGCGGCCCACGTTGCCCATCTCCACCTGCCACGGCGGGGCGTTGTCGGGCACGTAGGTCAGCACGCGGCGCTGGTACGCCTGGATCAGCGCCCAGTGGTCCTGCCCGGCGATGCGCAGCCGCGCCCAGTAGGCTTCGGTGATCGGATAGCCGAGGTCAAACAGCGGATCGACCACCGGCCCCTGCACCACCTGGCCGTTCACGTAGATCGGCCCCTGCTGGTTCATAAAATCGACGAAGACGTTGGGGATGTTGTGCCCCACCTTCGGCTCGTAGCGCGCATTCACCACCTGGCCCGCCGCGGCGGGTACCGGTGGGGCGGCGGCGGTGACATTGCCCGCGGCGTCAATCGTCGCGCTGATGACCTGGCCGGTGCGGTCGTCGGCGCGGTTCTCGCCGTTCAGCGAGGCCACGCGGGCCAGCGAAGCGTAGGTGGGCGCATCCGGGCTGTCGGGGTCGCCCGCCACCGGCTCGGCGTTGGGCGCGTAGGTCCGCGCGTCGTACTCCGCGTCGCCCACCTGGATCTTGCCGGTCATCATCTCGACCACCAGCAGGCCGTTGGTGACGTACCATTTCTGCGCCGGGTCGGCGTCGGGATTATTGATCTCCATGCGGCTTTTGTCGAAATACTGGACCAGCCGGTGGCCGTTGGGGCCTTGCAGATAGGCTTCGTTGCCCGCGGCGAAGGGGGCTGGTCCCCACATCCAGGGGCGCGCCGCGGCGTGCGCCAGCACGGGCCGGTCGCTGCGCTCCCAGACGCGCGCGAAGGCCGGGTCCACGAAATTCAGCCCCGGCACCGGCGTGGGCGTGGCGGTGGCGCCGCCGGGCGTCGGAGTGGCGGCGGGCGTACCGGGCGGCGTGCCCGGCCCCAGGCTCCCGCTGATGCTCGCGCCGTAGATGTTCTGGTCGCCGGTGCGCGTGTCGATCCAGGCCACCCAGGCCCGCCCCGCCACCGCGTCCACCTGGATGTAGTCGCCGATCAGCGTGCCGCCGAAGCCGACGCTGGGGTCGCTCTGCGCGTCGCTGATGCGGACGTTGGGCGCGAAGGTCGCGCCGTCGTCGGTCGATTGCGTGTAGTAGCAGGAGAAGGTCAGGTTCTTGGGGTCGTCGCGCCGGTCCAGCCAGGCCACGTGCAGCACGCCGTCCGGCCCGAACACCGCCGAGGGGAAGAACTGGTCGGCGCTGCCGGCATCCTGGTTGACGCGCACCGGCGCGCTCCACGACTGGTTGCCGTCGCGCGAGGTCGCCAGCAGGATGTCGGCGTTGGTCGTGTAGTCGTTCCAGGTGGCGACCAGGGTGCCGTCGAGCGGGTTGGCGGCCAGCGCGGGCAGGATGAACGTGCGGAACTTGCTGGTGGGCAGGGGCGAGGGGATGCGGTGGGCATCCGCGACCTTGACCGGCGGGGCGAAGCTCTTGCCGCCGTCGGTGCTACGCCCCGCCCAGAGCGCGGCGTTTTTGGTCTGGTCGTAGTAGAGCACAGTCAGCTCGCCGCCCGGCCCGACGGCCGGGAAGGACCCCTGCACATCGGTCTGGTCCTGCGCGCGGCTGACCTGCACCGGCTCGCTCCAGGTCGCGCCGCCGTCGGTCGAGCGGACCTCGACGATGTCGCCGCGATCCTGGTGCTCGGAGACGGTGGTAAAGCGGGTCCAGGTCAGGTAGAGCGTGCCCCGCGTGGCGGTGTTGCTGCGGTCCACCGTCAGCCATTCTTTGTCGTTGAAGACCCTATCGCTATTTTTCGCCGCCGCCACCGGGGTGCTCCAGGTGGCGCCGTTGTCGGTCGAGCGCGCGACGTAAAGCCCGCCCTTAGTGAAATCGGAGTCGTTGTAGCCGATGATGCTGGTGTAGCCCACGCCGTCGGCATCGTAGATGACCACCGGGTCGCTCTGGTTGGGCAAGTCGGCGGGCAGGCCGGGCAGATGCAGGTCGGTCCAGGTGGCGCCGCCGTCGCTGGAGTGATAGTGCCAGACTTCCTTACGCCCGCTGCGCCAGTCCTTGGCCGCCGCGATAATCATGCGCGGGTCCTTGGGGTTGATGCTCAGGCTCGGCTCTTGCTGCTGATCGGTCTGCGCCTGGTTCAGCCGGAGATTGGGGCTGAACTCGGCCAGGGCCGGCGCGGCCTGGCTGGGGCGCGGGCCGGTTGCCACCAGGCCCAGCAGCGGCAGGACAGCCAGCAGCGCGGCGACGAGGAATACGGCAAGGCGGGCGCGGCGGCCCGCCGGGGGCGATTGATCGGCGTGCATGGGAATCGGCATCTCCATCTAGCGGTAGGTCGGTCATCAGTTACCCGGTGCTTGCGGCGTACTTGCTGCATTCTAACAGATCGCGGCTATTACAGGTAGGGCCGCGCAACACGGAGCCACTGCCGGCGGCGCTCAGGTAGCTTACCGGGGCGCCGGCTGCGGGGTTCAGATAGACAGAGGCGGCCCACCGGGGCCGCCTCTGTGTGTATGCGGAGTTGTGTTACTGTTTGCCGGCGTACCAGCGCCCCAGGAAGCCCAGCAGCACTTCGTAGAAGCTGCCGCTGTTCTCCGGGTGGTACTCGAAGCGGGCGCGCTCGAAGTACTGCACCGTGTAGGTCTTGCCGTCGGTAGCCGAGACCTCCTGGAACGGCTCGCTGAGCGGGTAGCCGAACATCGCCAGCCCCCCGTACTGCTGCCAGTAGCGCAGGAAGCGGTCGCTCAGCGTGTGGCCGGTGGGCGCGAAGAAGACACGCGTGGCCGTGTCGGGGCCAGGCGAGGGCACGGCGGCAAACGGACCGGTATTGCGGCCGTTCACCAGCGCCACGCCGAGCAGGCCGAGCAGCACCTGGTTGCCCGCGGAGGCCTCGGGGTGGTACTCGAAGCGCTGGCGCTCGAAGTATTGCACCAGGTAGGGCTTGCCGTCGGTCGGGTTGATCTCCCAGTACTCCTCGGAGATCGGGTAGCCGAACATCGCCAACCCGCCGTGGTTCTTCCAGTAGTCGAGGAAGCCACCGCCCAGCTTATGCCCCGTCGCGGCGAAGTAGACAGCCGTGGCCGTGTCGGGGCCGGGCGAGGGCACGGCGTTGAAGGCGGGGTTATTCACCCCGGCCTGGCCGGGCGCGGGGGCCGGGCGCGGCGTCACGCCGGGCGGCGGGCCGGCCGGGGGTTGCGGCGGGGGTTGCGGCTGCGGGCCGGGCTGCGGCGCGCCGCTGCCGCCGAACCAGCGCGTGATGGTCGCCTCGGCGGGCTTGTTGTTCAGCGTATCGCTCAGATCCTTGGCGCCGCCGCCGAGGGCATACGGCTCCCAGTGCCACCAGTAGATGCCCTGGAACCAGGGCTGGCCCACGAACGCCTGGAACGTCGCCTCGACGGCGCGCTGCTGCGTCTCCAGGCTCAGGGTGCCCACGTGCTGTGTGACATCCCAGCGGCCCGGCGAATTGCTGTAGGACCCGAAGCCGATCTCGGTGAAGACGACCGGCTTGTGGTACTGGTCGGCGGTAGCCTTGATCTCGCTGATCCAGTTATAGGTCTGGCCCACCTGGTCGGTGTAATTGCTCCAGCCGCGCGCCATCTCCTCGGTGGTCGGGTTGTCCTTCAGCGAGATGGGGAAGTAGGCGGACAGGCCGATGTAATCGAGCGCGTCCCAGAAGGTGATCTGCTTGTACTCGTTGCGGGTGTGCTTGCCCCAGTTGGCCGAGTAGGTGAGCTTGCCGGAATAGCGGGCGCGGCTCTGCGCGATGAGCGCCCGCCACTTGCCGTCGTACTGCGGGTCGGTCATGTTGATCAACTCGACGCCGATGGTGAAGTCCTCGACGCCCTCGGCGCGGGCCATGTCCAGGAAGTGGTTGATGAAGGCGGTATAGTTCGCGAACCAGGCGTTCACGTCGCGCGGGACGATGTCGGCGCGCCAGGTGCCGTCGCTCACGTCGATGTACGGGCGCATCATGACGCGCAGGCCGAGCCGGTGCGCCTCGCGGATGGCCGCCACGGTCGACTCGTCGGACGGGGTGCCCGCTTCGGGCTTCGGCCCCATCGTGGTCGAAGTGCCGGTGTCCATGAACCAGATCGGGGCCAGGGCCACGGTATTGGCGCCCGTGGCCTTCAGCGCGGCGAGCGCCGCCGGCACGTTGCTGATCTTATAGGGATCGGGGCCGTACCCGATCATCACGAAGCCCTTGGTCCAGGTGCTCGGCACGGTCGCCTGGGCGTGGGCCGGCTGGGCCCCGCTCAGGCCGGCCAGCGGCGCGACCAGCAGGGTCAGCAGCGTGAGCAGCATCAGGGGACGCACGCGGGCGGGGGATCGATGCATCAAAAAAGCTCCTCTCAGTGTGTGTCGGGTTGCCGGCGCGCGAGTATCGCGCAGCCCGATACGACCGGCCACGCCGGGCGCCGGGTTCATCTTTAAAACGAACCTGCTGCAAAATAGGTTGTGCCGTTACACCCTTTTTGGGGATGGCCGGATGCCGTATCGGCTAAGTATACCAGGATGGTTTGGGCGGTCGCAAGGCAACGGCGCGGCGGGAACCCGGCCTCCACACGGGCGCCGGGCAGGGGTAACGGTGGATAGGGGGGCGGCGTTCTATAATGTATTCACCGATCCGGTTAACAGTGCAGGCTCCGTTGCGCACCGCGACCTATCCGGGAGGATCCGTTTGGCCGCCACCGATTCCATCTTGCCCACCGGCGCCAGCGATTCGCTGGACGCGATTTTCCGTGCGATGGATGCGGTGCGTCGCGCGGAGACGCTGGAAGCCGCGGTCCAGGCGCTGTTTGATCTCAGCCGCATCCTCCTGGCCGGGCGGGCCGGCTACGCGGCGCTCTACCTGCTGAGCGAGCACGCGGGTGGAGATGCGGCGCCGGCGCCCGCCGAACTACTGAGTTTGCGCGCGGCGTATCCGCCGGGCAAACCGGCGACCACGCTGCCGCCCCGCGCCATCCTGGCCGAGGCGGCCTTCGCCACGGCGCCGCGGACCTGGGCGCCCGCCGGGGCCGCCGGGCCCGCCACCTGGGTCTTGCTGCCCCTGGGCACCGGCGCGGCCACCGGCACCCTAGTCATCCTGATCGACTCGCCGCCGGTAGATACCACCCTGGCCCGCTTGCAGATTGTGGCCGGGCTGGCGGCGCAGGCGGGGGAACTGGTGCTGTTGCGCGGCCAGGCCGGGCGCGGCATCGCCGAGATGAGCCTGCTGGATCGCATCTCGGCTGTGGTCAGTTCCAGCCTGAGCCTGGACGAGATCCTGACCGAGAGCCTGGCCGAACTGGCGCGGGTTATGCCGTTTGAAGGCGGGTCGATTGCGCTGATCAACAAGGCGCAGGAACTGGAGATCCGTGCCATGTGCGGCGTGATCGACGCGGAGGCCCGCCAGGTGCGGGTGCCGGTGGGCGCCGGCATCTCCGGCTGGGTGGCGGCCCATGGCCGGCCCTACCTCAGCAACGACCTGGACGCCGAGCAGGGGGTGCGCCCGGTGATGCGCTCGACCGGCACCAACCGCAAGATCAAGGCGTATATGGCCGTGCCGCTGACCGTGGAGGGCCGGGTAATCGGCATCTTGCAGGTCAACAGCCCGGCCAAACATGCGTTCACAGGCCGGGACCTGGCCTTGCTGGCCGAGGTGGGCGAGCGCTGCGCCGTGGCGATTGAGCGCGCGCGGCTGTTTGACGAGATGCGGGCGCGCGCCAACCGGCTGGCGAGCGTGACCGAGATGGCCCGCTATATCTCGGCTTCGCTCGACCCGGACGAGTTGTTCCGCATCTGTTACGAACAGGTGCGCAAGGTCATGCCCGCCGATGCCTTCCTGGTCGCGTTGTACGATGCCGAGGCGACGGTGGTGCGCTACGAGTTCGTGGTTGACCAGGGCGAAGTCTACCCCAAGTACAGCAAGCCGCTGGACACGGGCCTGACCAGCTATGTCATCCGCACGCGGCGGCCCCTGCGGGTCGGCCAGCGCAGCGAACTGCCGATCGCGCCCCTGCCTTTCGGCAGCGCCGACCGGCTGTCGGAGGCGATGGTCATCGTGCCGCTGGTGTTTGAGGGGCGGGTGCTGGGCGCGATCTCGGCCCAGTGCTATACGCCGCAGGCCTATAGCGAGGCTGACCTCAGCTTGCTGCTGACCATCGCTCACCAGGCCGCAGTAGCGATCCGCAACGCCCAACTCTATCAGAGCGAGCGGGCGGCCCAGCAGGCGCGCGACGAGTTTCTGTCGCTGGTCTCGCACGAGTTGCGCACTCCGCTCACCACCATCAAAGGCTCGGCGCAGATGATCCAGCGGCGCATGGTGCGCGCGTTCAGCGCCGGGCAGGTCAAAACGCCGGAGGAGTTAGACGCGCGCCAACAAGACCTGCGCCAGCTCAGCCTCATCAGCGGGCAGGCCGACCGGCTGGCCGGGCTGGTGAACGACTTGCTGGAGATTTCGCGCCTGCAGAGCGGCCAGTTCGAGTTTCGCCCGCGCGACGCCGACCTGGTCGCCATCGTGCGCCAGGCGGTCGAAGCCGCGCAGGCGCTCAGCAGCAGCCATCGCTTCCTCGTGCAAACGCCGCCCACGCTGCCCGGCGTGTTCGACGCCACGCGGATCGAGCAGGTGCTGACGAACCTGTTGAGCAACGCGGTGAAATACGCGCCGGGCGACACCGAGGTGCGCGTGACGGTGACCACCACCGAGCCGCGCGAGGCGCTGGTCCAGGTGGCCGACGAGGGGCCGGGCCTGAGCGCCGAGGACCAGGCGCAACTGTTCCAGCGCTTCTATCGCGCCGAGTCCGTGCGCCATAATCCCCAGACGGGGCTGGGGCTGGGCCTGTATATCAGCCGGCAGATCGTGGAATTGCACGGCGGGCGGATCTGGGTCGAGAGCACCCTCGGCGCGGGCAGTGTGTTCCAGTTTACGTTGCCGCTGGATCGGTTGGCGGTGGCCGAAGGCGAATCGGTGTGAGGGGGAGGCGGACCGGGCGCGCCCTCCCGGCCCGCCGTGGGCTCAGGTGGAGGATACCGGGACCGGCACGGCGGCCAGCGGCTGCGGACTGACGACTTGCAAGAGGCCGGCGTGGACCAGTTCGGCGACGATGACCAGCGTGCGCAGTTCGCCCAGCCCGCTCTGTTCGGCCAGATCGCCGACGCGGGCCACTCCACGACAGACCAGCGCCAGCACCGGCCACGAGTGCCGGTCGATGCGGATCTCGTTGGCTCCAGCTGCCGGGGCGTGATCGATCCCGACCCACGATTCGACGCTGATCAACGAGAGCGCGCGTTCCTCTTCGTCCAGGCGCCGCAGCCCTTCCATGATCAGGTGGTCGTTGCCGCTGGTGATCGTCGGCGGGTAGGCGGGCTGGGCCTCGGTCGCGGCTGTGAACCAGAAACGCGCGTTCGCCCAGTGCATGATCGTGTAGAAGGCTTCTTCGCCGCTGATTAGCACCTTGTCCGTGTCGCCGTCCAGCACCTCGGCATGGACAACCTGGCCCGCCACGGCGTACAGACCGCCGCGCAGATCGCCATCCAACAGCCGCAAGATCCCGGTCTTTTTACTGACCGTGAACACCTGCAGCAGATTGACCATGCTCATATCGCTGAGCGTTCCCGCTAGAGCCGTCATGGTTCTGCGTTCCTTATACTAACGGTGAAAAGCCGGGGATTGGATAGCGGGCGAACCGAACCGGCGGCTCCGGTTCGCCACCGATCCTTACCTTAGTTTATGCGCTGGCCGCCGGCTTGCCTATAGCCGGATGGTCCGGTTGCCTATAGGACCTTAGTCATGAAACCGGGGGGCCGGTGTGGCCCAAGGTTAGTTTACCAATCGCGGCTTACAGTGGGGTTTAAGTTGCGCCTGGGCCTGATTACAGCCCGCCAAGTATTCGC
>DASSGZ010000085.1:0-10723 GCA_035693165.1 Chloroflexia bacterium
CAAAGACCGCCGAGACGGTGAACAGGTACGTGGCTTTGGCCATAGACGCTTCCCTAGTTGGACCGTGGGTTTACTCTGGTCCAATCTCCGTAGACTGATCGCTCACCATCTGCCAGCGGCCGTCGCGGTAGACCCAGACCGAGACGTAGCGGGCCGCATAATCGAACCGGTGGCCCGCGTTCACGCCGCGGGCGCGCCAGCGCCCGTACACCACCGCCACCTCGCCGTAGATCTGCACCCGGTACTCGTCGCTGTCGGCCCAATCCCACTCCCGCGTGCCACTCAGGAAGGACGCCAGCACCGCTTGCTTGCCTACCAGCCCGCCGTGGCTGTTGACCTGGGTGTATTCGTCGGCCATCAGGTGATCGAGCAGGGCTGTGTCCAGTTGCACGTGAGCTTGCAACCAGGCTCGTTCCGCCTGGATCACTTGCTGCACGGCATCCGCGTCGGGTTCGTGCATCAGGATGCTATCCTCTCTGCCGGGGACGTTAGTAATCCCCCAGCCCGATTCTAATGGGCGGCAGGCCGGTTTGCAACCGGCCCCTACACCGCGATTTGACAGGCGGCAGGCCGGTTTGCAACCGGCCCCTACACCGCAATTTGACCGACGGCAGGCCGGTTTCAAACCGGCCCCTACACCGCGAAATCATGCTGCCCGGCGCGCTAGCCCACCGCCAGCGTCTCGGGCAGGGCGCGGGCCTGGACGATCGACTCGTGGAGGGCGGTGGTGGCGGGGGAGGGGTCCACGCCGAGTTCGGCCAGCAGCGTTTGCGCGCAGCGGGCGTAGGCGCGCAGGGCCAGCGAGCGGTTGCCCTGGCGGGCGTGGGCCAGCATCATCCAGCGGTAGGCTCGCTCCCAGCAGGGGTCGCGGGCCAGGATGCGCCCGCAGATGTCCAGCGCTTCCTCGTAGGCGCCGCGCTCGACCAGGATGCCGGTGAGCTTGTCGGCGGCGCGCAGGTAGAGCGCCAGCAGCCGCTCGCGCTCGGCGCTGGCCCAGTCCTCGTAGAGCGCATCGGGCAGGTAGTCGCCCGCGTAGAGGCGCATCGCCGTGCGCAGGTGGTCCAGCGCCGCGCCGGGCGTAGCGGCGGCCAGGCGCAGCCCCGCCTCGCAGGCGTCCTCGAAGGCCACGGCATCGAGCCACAGGTCGGCGTCGGGGCGGATGCGGTAAGCCGTGCCCTCGCGGACGATAAAGGCAAACGGGGCATCGGCGGCGCGGCCCGGTTCGAGCGCCTTGTTCAGCGCGTTGAGCGCCACCTTGAAGTCGCGCCCCGCGGCCTCCGCGCTGAGGGTGGGCCACAGCCGTTCGACGATCTCCTCGCGTTGCAACCAGCCGCCGCGCTCGCCCAGCAGCACCTGGAACACCTGCCGCGCCTTGTCGCGCTGCCACTCGCGCGGCTCGATCTCCACGTCGCCGCGCCAGACGCGGAAGGCGCCCAGCGTCTGCACGCGCAACTGGTAGCCGGGGTGAGCGGGGATGTCGGCCAGCCCCAGCGCGGCCAGCAGGCGCGTGGCGTAGGCGGCGCGGCGGCGCCCGGCGCGCGCCGCCACCAGCAGCGGCACAAACCGGCGCGGATCGGGCGGGCCGGTGAGCGTGGGCGCGGTGAACAGGAAGTCGTAGCCGTGCGTCTCGCACAGCGCCAGGCCGTCGTCCAGGTGCGTCGCCAGCAGTTCGGGGCGGCGCAGGTCGTGGTAGGCCAGGGCCAGCCAGAGCCGCGTGGCTGCCCGCCCGAAGCGGTCGCCGCAGTCGCGGAAGGCGACCAGCACGCGGGCCAGGATCTCGACCGCCTCGCCGGCCCGCCCGGCCAGCACGTAGCTCGCGCCCAGGGTCAACTCGATGAGCGCGACGATCCAGGAGTCGCCGGCCCAGCGGCCCGTCTCCACGCCCTCGGCTGCCGCCCGCGCCGCCGCCTCCAGGTCGCCCGCGAAGCCGTAGGCGCGGGTGAGGCCCCACATCGCCTCGGCGCGGATGCGGCGCACGGCCAGCCGGTCGCCCTGCGCAATCGCCTGCTGGTAGCAGCGGATGGCCTCGCCGGCCTGCGGCGCGCGCTCCGGCGGCCAGGCGTCGTTGCCGCGCACCTGCCAGGCGTGGCCCAGCCGCATGTGGCCCACGGCGGTGATGAACGGCGACTCCAGGCGCGCGCCCGTGGCGATGCCTTCTTCGGCCAGCGTGAAGGCGCGCCCGGCCTCGCCGCGGAAGGCGTGGATCAGCGACAGGATCAGCAGCGTCTCGCGGTGCGCCCGCGGCTGATGCACCTGCCCGCGCGCCGCCTCGCGCCGCTCGCTCTCGGCCCACGATTCCAGGATGCGCTGGGCCTCATCCAGTTGCCCGGTGCGCAGCTTGACGCGCACGCTCAGCGTGTCCTCGCCGGGGCCTTCCTCGCGCAGGGCGCGGGTTTCGGCGCGCAGGCGCTCGGCCTCGTCGGGCTTGCCCATGTTGAGCTTGTTCTCGGCCAGCAGTTCGAGCAGGCGGGCGCGGTCCTCGCGGTCGGGCAGGCCGTCGGTCAGGCGCAGGGCTTCTTCCAGCAGGCTCTCGGCCTGGGCCGGGCGCACCGTGTCCAGGTAGACCAGGGCCTGCCCGCGCAGCGCCCGGCTGAGGCCCGCGAAGTCCTCGCGGGTGCGGCACATGCGCTCGGCCTGCCCGTACCAGCCCAGCGCCTCGTCGAAGCGGCTACGCAGGCGATAGACATCGCCCAGGAAGGCTTGCAGCAGCGGGTGCCCGGCCAGCACCTCCGGCGGCAGGGCGTCGATCCAGAGCGCCCCCGTGTCGAGCCAGCCCGCGCGCAGCGCCGCCTCGCCCGCGCGCTCGATGGCCGCCGCCGCCTGCGGCAGATCGCCCGCCGCCAGCCAGTGGTAGATCGCCTCCTCGTCGTCGTGCTGGGCGGCAAAGTAGGCAGCGGCGCGGCGATGGCGGGCCTGGGTGCCCGCCGGGTCCGTGGCGGCCTGCTGGCGCAAGAAGTCGTGGAACAGGTGATGGTAGCGGTAGTGCCCGGCGCCCAGGTCGACCACGAACAGGTCGAGATCGTGCAGGCGGGCCAGCAGGGCGGCGCTATCGGTCGCGCCCCGCACGGCGTCGCAGGCGGCGGGCGCCAGTTCGCGCAGCACGGCGGTCTCGCGCAAGAAGGCCGCTATCGCCGGGTCCTGCCCGCCCAGCACGTCGCGCGCCAGGTAGTCGAACAGCGCGCCCAGTGAGGTCGAGCCCTGGGCCAGCAGGTCGGCGGGGCGGCGGGCCGTGCCGCTGCGCAACCCCTGGCGGACCAGTTGCAGGGCGATGGGCCAGCCCTCGGTCTTTTCGGCCAGCGTCGCCAGTTCGGCGGGCGCCAGCGGCATGTCGTAGGTCTCGCGGAACAACGCCTCGATCTCGTCGGGGCGGAAGGCCAGCGCGGTTCGGTTGATGTCCAGCACCTCGCCCCGCGCCCGCCAGCGCACCAGCCCCGGCCCGGCCAGGGGATAGCGCGTGGACAGCACCACATGGAGGTTGGGCGGCAGGTAGGTGAGGAAGTGCTCGGCCAGCGCCTGGATCTCCGGCAGCCCGGCCACGATGTGGTAGTCGTCCACGACCAGCAGCGCGGGGCCGGGCAGCGCCTCGCTGAGCGCGTTAATCAGGGCGTCGAGCGCCTGCATCCACGCCTCACGGCTGCCCTCGGCGCCGCGTTCCTGCAACACGGCCAGCGGCAGGTCGGAGAGATCGGGCAGGCGCAGGCGGAAAGCGGCCACCAGGTACGACAGGAAGCGCTGCGGGTCGGCGTCGGTCTCGCCGATGCTGTACCAGAACAGGGGAAACGCGCCCGTGTCGAGCGCGGCCAGCGCGGTGGTCTTGCTGTAGCCGGTGCCCGCCTGCACCACCGTGAGCCGGTACTCGAAGGCTTCGCGCAACCGGGCCAGCAGGGCGGGCCGGGGCAGCACCCGGCGGTGTTGCTCGGGCGGAGAGAGCTTGGTACGGAGCAGCAGGTCTTCGCGGCGCATACGGGCGGGGTCTCCTGGCGGCGGGCCGGTCCCCCGGCGCGAGCACCCCACCGCCGTCGCACCGGATGCGGGATCGCCGCAACCTCGGGGCGCTCCCCGGCATTATCGTCCATGGCGCGCGATTCCGCAAGCGGGGGCGCCACCGGCAATCCGCCTATGCTCACCGCCGAGACGCAGAGAACGCAGAGATCATTGAAATGATTGCTGTTGAGGCCCGTTTATGAGGTTGAGGCTCCGCTGACTGTGCCGCGCTCGGATCTACCGCGGCTGTAGATCGGGTGGATGCTGTAAATCATCCCATCCCAATCTCTGCGTTCTCTGCGTCTCTGCGGTGTTCCCTCGTTTGCGCCCGGTGCAAAATTCGCGGATCGAATATCATCACTACAGGTGAGTCCGCTTCGTTGCTATTGGTGCCGTTTTACGCCCCATTATGCGATCCACTGTGTTATAATCGGTTCCTGCCGGGGGCCTCGATTCATGAGTCCCCCGTGCATGGTGGATCACCGCTGTACGGATTGTCCCTGATACCCTGGAAGGAGGAGTCTGAATGCTTCATACCCGGAACCATGGCGCGTTCCCCGTTTTTGCGCGCGCCGGCACGCTGGCGCTGGCCCTCGCGATGGCCGTGACGGCCCTGCCGGTGCACCCCAGCATGGCGGCGCCCGGCGCGCCCCAGGCCCAGAAGGAGTTGATCTTCGTTTCCGACGGCATGCGGCCCGACCTGGCGGAAAAGTGGGCGCAGTCGGGCGATATGCCCAACTACGCCAAGATCTTCAACAACGGGGTCACCGGCGATAACGGCATGGTGCCGCAATTCCCGCCCAACACCGGGGCCGGCTGGAGCAGCATCAGCACCGGCACGTGGAGCGGCACCCACGGCACGGTGAACAATACGTTCCACATCGACAGCAACGCTATCACCACCAGCACCACGGCGTACAACGCCAGCCTGCTGCAGGCCGAGACCTATGGCGAAGTGGCCGAGAAGATGGGCAAGAAGGTGGCAATCATGGACTGGCCCGCCACCCTGCCCGGCACCAAGGTCAAAGGCCCGGCGGTGGACTTCCGCAACTTCTACAGCAACCGCGGCGTGGCCTCCAACTTCGACGTGCCGGGCGTGCTGCCCGACTTCGTCAAGTCGCTGGGCGTCGGCTACACCAACACGTTGCAGATCAAGGATGCCGCGGGCTGGACCGGCGCCCCGGAGTCGTTCAGCCCAGCCAAGGAAACCAGCTTCAGCTTCAACACCTACGCCATCAGCGGCACGGTGGCGACGCTGAACTGGCCGGTCTACATCTACGACTCGACCGACGACAACCAGGTGAACTACGACGGCGCGATCATCGCCAAGGGGAATAAGGACGCCGGGCAGGCGGTGGCCGACCTGGAAGCGGGTGAGTGGGCGGACATCAAGCTCAACCTGCCCCAGAACAACCTGCTCGCCGGCTTCTACGTCAAGCTGATGGACCTCAGCCCCGACCTGTCGAAGTTCCGCGTCTACTTCACCTCCCTGGCGCGGGCGCGCAGCAACATGCCCGATCTGGAGCAGAAGATCGCCGTGGACTTCCCCAGCGCCACCGGCGCCGACTTCGCGCCCATCGAAGCCGGTCTGATCGACGGCCAGACCTACGTCGAGCAGGGGCTGAAGTGGTACGACACCTTCCGCATGGTGCACGACTACGTCATCCAGACCTACCAGCCCGACGTGGTCATGGCCGGCTACCCGACCACCGACGAATTCTCGCACCAGTTCATGGCCCTCTCCTCGCCGAGCTACACCGGCCCGCGCCCGGCCTACGGCGTCGACCCGGCCACGGCGGAAGGCTATATCAAGCAGGCGTATAAGCAGGCCGATGCCGCGCTCGGCCACCTGTGGGATCTGCTCGGCAACAACACGATCACCTTCGTGGCCTCGGACCACGGCTTCAGCGCGGCCTACCGCAGCGCCAACGTGCTGCAAGTGCTGCAAGACGCCGGCCTCTACGACCCGGCCAACCGCGGCAAGAGCCAGACCGGCGCCTATGTCGCCGGCGGCACGGCCAACATCTACGTCAACCTGAAGGGTCGCGAACAAGGGGGCGTGGTCGAGCAGGCCGACTACGAGAAGGTCCGCTCGCAGATCATGGACGCCTTCAATAACTTGTCGGACAACGGCGCCAAGATCACCGCCGCCGTCTGGAAGAAGGAAGAGACGCGCACCATCCAGGCCGACGGCTACACCATCAACGGCTGGTTCCCGACGCGCACCGGCGACGTGGTCGTCGTGTTGCAGCCCCCGTACCAGTGGGACGGCGCGACGCCCGGCCAGCGCGTGGCCGACTCGGCCTTCTACGGCCAGCACGGCTACCTGCCCGACACCGTGGACCTGAGCAAGAACGTCAACATGCACGCCATGTTCGGCATCTACGGTCCCGGCGTGGCCCAGGGCAAAAAGATCGGCAAGCCGCGCACCATCGACCTGGCGCCCACGGCGGCTTACGCCATCGGCATCGCGCCGCCGCGCTTCGCCGAGGGCCGCATCCTCACCGAAGCGTTCACCGACGCCAGTCCCAACCTGGTGCCGATCCAGGTGCTGGCCTGGGGCGACTATCACGGCCAGTTGGACCCGGTCCAGGCGCGCGTGGACGGCCTCACCCCGCTGAGCGGTGGCGTGGCCGCCATCGCCACGTACTGGAAGGAAGCGCGGGCTACCAACCCCAACGGCACGATCATCCTCAGCGACGGCGACAACGTGGGCGCCACCCCGCCCAACTCCGCCTTCCTGAACGATGTGCCGATCATCGAGGCCATGAACGAGATCGGGTTCACCGCCTCGGCGCTTGGCAACCATGAGTTTGACAAGGGCGTGGCCGGGCTGGCGAAGCTACAGGCCGTCGCCAAGTTCCCCTACCTGGCCGACAACATCCTGGATGAGAAAACGGGCGAGATCGCCTCGTTCACCAAGCCGTACATCATCGTCGAGGCCAACGGCATCCAGGTGGGTATCATCGGCGCGGGCAACCCCGAAACGCCGACCGTGACCAGCCCGCAGGGCATCCGCGGCTATCGCTGGGTCGACCCGGTCGATCCGACCAACCGCTACGTCAAGGAACTGGTGGGCAAGGGCATCAAGACGATCATCGTCGTCTACCACCAGGGGTCGGCCAAGGGCGACTTCGATAATCCGACCGGCATCTTCGCCGACTTCGCCCGCAACGTCGATCCCGAAGTCGACCTGATCGTCGGCGGCCACACCCGCATCGAGACGATGGCCCGCATCAACGGCATCCTGGTCAGCGAGGCGAACCACGCCATCGACACGACCGACATGACGCTGCTGGTCGATCCGCAGACCAAGAACGTGGTCTTCTCCTGGGGCGCGTTCCGCCGCCTCTACAGCGAAGCCGTCACCCCCGACCCGGTCCTGGCCGCCCTGGTGAAGAACGCCAACGACCAGATCAAGCCGATCCTGGGTGAGCAGGTGGGCACGGCCCCCGCGCTCGTGGACCGCAGCCGCGGCGCCGAGAGCAAGATGGGCGACCTGGTCAGCGACGCCCTGCGCGCCACCTACCAGGTGGACGTGGCCCTGCAGAACTCCGGCGGCCTGCGCGCCGACTTCAACGTCGGCCCGATCACCAAGGGCGACGTGTTCGCCGTGCTGCCGTTCGGCAACATCGTCGTCACCGGCAAGCTGAAGGGCAGCGACCTGCTGGCCGCGCTGGAAAACGGCGTGAGCGATGTGTCCGGCACCGCCGGGCGCTTCGTCCAGTTGTCGGGCGTGCGCTTCGCCTATGACCCGGCGGCGCCCGTCGGCAAGCGCGTCCTCTGGGCCGTGATGTCGGACGGCAAGGCGCTGGACCCGAATGCCACCTACACGGTGGCGACGAACGACTTCATGACCGTGGGCGGTGACGGCTACACCTCGCTGACGCGTATGATCGATCCGATCTCGCGCGAACAGTTGTGGGAGGCCGCCGCCAACTACGTCAAGAGCCTGGGCACGGTGAACCCGCAGACCGAGGGCCGCATCATCGCGGCGCAGGCGGGCCAACCGGCCCCCACGCCGCCGGTGGCCGTCACGCCGATCCCGCCCACGCCGTCCTCGATCTTGCCGACGGCCGTGCCGGGCGGCGCCGCCGCCACGCCGACCGCCGGGCCGGTGCCCGGTATGCCGACGACCGGCGCCGGGGACTCGTCCGCCTGGATCCTGCCGCTGCTGGCGATCGCCCTGTTCGCCGTCGCGGGCGGGATGCTGCTGTTGCGCCGCAAAGCCCCGCGCTAAGCGCCGCCACCGTAGCACATAAAGAACCGGCTCCCGCGAGGGGGCCGGTTCTCTTTTGCCCGTCTTGGCGTTACGGTGTTACTGCACCGGTTCCAGATCGACCGGCTCGAAGTAACTCGGCTCCGAACTGACGTACCGGCTCACCTCCAGGTAATACGTCTGCGGGTCGTTGGGCCGCTGCATGCGCTCGAAGACCACCTCGGTCTCGCCGCCGTGGTCGGGGCGCATGTCGCCGGTGTGGATCGTCTGGACGCGGATCAGCGGCGCGGCCGCCGGGATCGTCTGCACCGGGCTCAGGTTGAGGTGGCCGTCCGCGTCGTACTGGGGCTGCGCGGCGTAGAGGCCGCGCGGGCGGACCATGTAGGTGTGCGTGGTGTCGAGCGGCGCCTGGATGTAGGCGATGGCCGCCTGCGCCACCGGCACCAGGTCATACTCGTCGCGCCGCCAGTCGCCGTCGGGGTGCGCGGCCACGTAGGCTTGCAGCGCCGGGATGGCCGTCTGATCGTGGATCGAGCCGAGCGCCCAGATCGCCAGGGCGCGGTCGTCCACGCAGGCGCTTTGCAGGTCCTTGGCGATGGTCGCCGTGTCCCCCGGCTGGTGGTTGTATGCCTGGTCCACGCGGCTGATGACGACGCCCACCGACCGGAAGCAGTCCTCCGGCTCCGCGGTCGCCGTGGGCCGGCCGGCCAGGTCGCGGGCCGCGGTCGGCGAAACGGGCGGCTCCGTCGCGGTGGGCGGCACTACCGTCGCGGTGGGCGGCTCCGGCGTCGCGGTAGGTGGCTCCGGGCTAGGGGTGGCCGGCGCCACTGTCGCGGTGGCCGGCTCTGATGTGGCGGTGGCCGGCACGGCGGTATCCGCCGGCAGCGCCGCTACGGTAGCCGTGGGGGCGACCTGCGTGGGCGTGGCCGCCTCCGGGCCGCAGGCCGCGGTAGTGAGCAGCACGAGGCCGAGGCCCGCGATGGCGCCCCGGCGGAACCAGGATCGAAACATGGACGCTTTTCCCTCTCGATAGACCCGCCCTGCGCGGGGCAGGGCGGCAGTGAACACGGTCGCGGCGCGGGCGGCGCTTGCCTGGACGGACCCTGCGCCCGCGCGTGGAAGCGCCGGCCGGGTGCACCTGCGCCCGCGCTGCCCCTGTGATTCGCATGCATTAGCCGGGCTTCGCCGCCGCGGGCTAGGACAACAGCGACGCAGCCAGGAACCCGAAGCCCACGAAGATGAGGAGCGCGCCGATCGCGGCCAGCAGGCATCCGCCCGCGACGCCCAGCCTGGACTTTTGCCGATCCATGAGCCGGGTGCCGCCAAAGAAGCTGAGCGCGCCCACGCCCCCCACGATGATACCCAACACAACGTAAGTCGGCATCACATCTCCCGCCCCTGAGCCGGCGTATCGGGTAGGCCGGCGGCGTCACGGGACCCTGCTTCGATCCCGTCGCCGTCATTATACCGGAACGCTGCGATGCTCGTGCCGAATCCGGCCACGTCGCCTGCCGTTACACCCGACCGGCGCGCGGACCGCATGTTATACTCCCTCGCGCCGGTGAAAGTTACGCCGTGATTGACGCTGCCGGGGGCAGCCCGTATAATGAGGAACACGATTGCCGTTGGGGCGATCGGTTTTTGCCCTGCATATGCTTCTAGCCGACGCTGTCTAGAGGGAGAGTTAGACCCATGGAAACCATCGCCACCACCGAGCCGGCCATGCGCGGGGAATCCCCGGCGCCGGACGGGCCGGACTTTGCCGGGCGCGAGGTGCGCCCCCTGCCCGGTGTCGCCGGCAACCTGCTGGAGCTGATCGGCAACACGCCGATGGCGCGCCTGCCCAAGCTCAACCGGGGCCTGCGGCCCACCTTGCTCGCCAAGCTCGAAATGTTCAACCCCGGCAACAACGTGAAGGACCGCATCGGCATCCGCATGATCCGCGACGCCGAGGCGCGCGGGCTGCTCAAGCGCGGCGGCACCATCGTCGAGCCGACTTCCGGCAATACCGGCACCGGCCTGGCGATTGCCGCCTCCATCCTGGGCTACAAGACTGTGTTCGTCATGCCCGACAAGGTCAGCGGCGAGAAGATCGCCCTACTGCGCGCGTTCGGCGCCGAGGTGATCACCACGCCGACCGCGGTGCCCCGCGAAAGCCCGGAGAGCTACTACAGCGTGGCCGCCCGCGTCACCAGCGAGACCCCCGGCGCCTTCCAGCCCAACCAGTACTTCAACCAGGCCAACCCGCAGACGCACTACGACACCACCGGCCCCGAAATCTGGGAGCAGACCGGCGGCAAGGTCGACGTGTTCGTGGCCGGCGTGGGCACCGGCGGCACCATCACCGGCATCGGGCGCTACCTCAAGGAGCGCAACCCGAACGTGATGATCGTCGGCGCCGACCCCGAAGGCTCGATCTACACCGGCGACAAGCCGCGCCCCTACAAGGTCGAGGGCATCGGCGAGGACTTCATGCCCGGCACCTTCCAGTACGACATCGTGGACCGCTGGGTGCAGGTG
>DASSGZ010000086.1:0-17727 GCA_035693165.1 Chloroflexia bacterium
CCGCGCTCGGCCCGGCCGTGCGCTACCTGCCGCGCATCCCGTTCAACAAGCTGACCCGCTTCTGGAAGTCGAGCGCCTTTTCATACCTGGAGCGCACCGCCTGGAGCGCCGAACTGCTGACCTGGCTGCTCTGGCGGCGGCTCACCCGGCGCGGATTCGCGGCGATCTACGTGCGCGACGTGGTCTGCGCCTACTGGCTGGCCCGCGCCCGCGCGCTGCACGGCGCCCCGGTCGTCTACGAGATCCACGACCTGGAGGCCACCAATCCCTCGCGGGCCAAAGGCGCGCTCTGGGCACGCTGGCGCCGGGCGCTGGACCTGACGACGATCCGTCAGCCCGCGCGCCTGGTGTCGCTCACAGCCATCTTCCGGGCGTTCCTCGATTCGCGGCGCCTGCGCGCGGCCACCGAGGTAGACGTGATTCCCGACGCTTATGACGACAGCCTCTACGACGGCACCAGCCGCGTCGCCGCCCGTGCCGCCCTGGGGCTGCCCGCCGCGGCGTTCATCGTGGGCTATGCCGGGCTGACCTTCGCCTATCGGCGCCTCGATCTGCTGGTGGAGGCGTTCGCCGCCCTGCACGACCGGCTGGGCGAGGACCGCCCGCTGCTGCTGGTGCTGGCCGGGGGCCGCCCGGCGGAACTGGCCGGCCTGCGCGCCCAGGCCGCCGAACTGGGCCTGCCGGTGCTCGACTCGCCCGCTGCCGCCTATCCGCCCGCGGCCCTGCTGCTGCCCGGCCAGGTGGACCAGCCGGAGGTGGTGCGCTACCTGTATGCCGCCGATGTGCTGGTCATCCCGGAGACGGTCACGACGCTGACGGCCTCGCCGCTCAAGCTGTTCGAGTACATGGCGGCGGGCCGGGCCATCGTCCTGCGCCAGTTGCCCGCCCTGCGCGAGATCCTGGGCGACGCCGGCATCTACTTCCCGCCCGGCGACGGCGCTGCCCTGACGGACGCCCTGGAGCGCCTGGCCCGCGACCCGGCGCTGGCGGATCGGCTGGGCACAGCGGCGGCGGAACGGGCGGCGCGGTATAATTATCAGGAGCGCGCGCGCCGGGTGCTGGCTGTGCTGGCGCGCGTGGCCGGCGATCCGGTGAAGTGAAAGGAAGAGGGGAGCTATGGAGTCCGTACTTGCCAGCCTGGTCATCAATCGCGCCACCCCGCATGAAACGCTCGCCGCCATCCGCGAGGCCGAGGCGCAGGGCGTTCCGGCCATGTGGAGCACGCTCGCGGGCATCTCGCCCGACCCGCTGACGATCTTCGGCGCCGCCGCCGTGCAGACGGAGCGCATCAACATGGGCACGGCGATCCTGCCGACCTATCCGCGCCACCCGGCGGCGCTGGCCTCGCAGGCGCAGGTGCTGGGCGACCTGGCGCCGGGACGCGTGCGCCTGGGCATCGGCCCCAGCCACCAGTTCATCATCGAGGGCATGTACGGGATGCCCTTTGAGCACCCGCTCGAACACCTGCGCGAATATATGATCGTGCTGCGCGGGCTGCTGTGGGACGGCGCGGTCAACTTCACCGGCAGCCAGTACCGGGTCAAGGCGCGGCTGGCGGGCGGCGCGCCCCCGCCGCGCATCCCCATCCCGGTGTCGGCGCTACGCCCGCCCGCGTTCCGGTTGGCTGGCGAGATCTCGGACGGGGCCATCTCCTGGCTCTGCCCGGTGCCCTACCTGGTCGAGGTGGCCCTGCCCGCCCTGCGCGAAGGGGCCGAAGCCGCGGGCCGCCCCACCCCGCCGCTGATCGGCCATGTGCCGGTCGCCATCAGCGAGGACCTGGAGGCGGTGCGGGCGGCGGCGCAGAAGCTGATCGGGCCGTATGCCCGCGCGCCCTTCTACGCGCGCATGTTCGCCGACGCGGGCTACCCCGTCACGGCGGACGGCAAGATGTCCGACGAGTTGCTGGACGCGCTGGTGGTGTCGGGCAACGCGGCGACGGTCACGGCCCGGCTGCAAGCCATCCGGGCGCAGGGCATCGACGAACTGATGGTGACGACGATCCCGCTCGGCGCGGTGGCGGACGACGAGGCGGCAGCGGGCGCGGTGCTGGCTGGATTGGCAGCGGGGTGATCGCTGCCCCGCGCGGCCAACGGGGTTCTGTGCCTGCGTCTCGCTAAGTAGGGGCTAGGCGCATAGAGCGGCCAGGCGGGTTTGAAACCCGCCCCTACACCGGCAGCCCGGCCTTTGGGGGACCGGCGGTTCTACAAGCTGAGGCGTAGGTCAGCACGGCGGGTTTGAAACCCGCCCCTACATCGGCATCCCGGCCTTTGGTTGGCCGTGTGCGCGCGGAGACGAGACTCTTCGCTGCGCTCAGAGTGACAAGCCTACACTGTCATTCTGAGCGCAGCGAAGAATCTCGTCTCGTGCGGTTCCACGACGCGACTCTTCGCTGTGCGCAAAGTGACACATAAACACGCCCGTTCCGGTGCGCCGGGGCGGGCGTTGCGTTTGTGCGGCGCGGCTGTATCAGGCATGGCGGGCGGGAACCTGACGCTACCTTACCGCGGGAAGCGGCGTTTGTGATGCAACTGTGATGTGGTTTCGCTTGGAGTCGACTTTGCGCTATGGTAGTATGCTCTCGGCCCAAAGATGTATGCGGTTTTAAGATTTGCCGCGACTCGCAATTCTTACGTTGGTGTATTTCAGGAAGGATGTTAGTGTGATGCGTATATTCACGTCCGGCGTGGCGCTGCTCCTGCTCGCGGCCACCCTGCTGACGGCTCAGCCTGCCGCCGCGGCCCCGGCGCAGTTGAGCACCCTGGAGCAATACCGGGTCTGGATCCGTGAGGCCCGGCAGATGTACCCCTACCCGCAGTCGGTGGATAAGATGTACCGGGTGATGATGTGCGAGTCGGGTGGGAACCGCTTCGCCGTGGGCGGGCGGGGCCGCTGGTACGGCCTGTTCCAGTATGTGCCGGGCACCTGGCGCGGCTGGTGGAACCCCTACCGCCAGAGCGACATCTACGACGCCAAGGCGCAGATCTTCGCCACGGCCAAGGCGTGGAGCATCGGCATGCAGAGCGCGTGGAGTTGCTATTACATCACACGCGGGTCCTGAAGCGGGGGCCGGGTATCGTTCAGCATATGGGGGCGGGCGCGAGAGCGTTCGCCCCCATATGCTATGCGGCACAGGATCATGGAACGTGTATTGGACCACACGACCAAAGGTAGGTACCTGCATCGAATTGATACGTGACGACCGGGCTAGTCGTCGTTACAGTCAAGCAAGTGCCGTTAGATTCGGTAATCCGGGTTTGTCCTGCTCTGATAGGGGTAAGAAATTCGCGCTTGATATTCAGGTGCGGAATTATGATTACTAACACTCCTTGTTCGGGAGATCGCCACAGGCCGGCAGCGGGATCATCGGCTTTCGACCCGGCGATTATCCCAACCCGCTGTCCGGCAACGACATCCTGCCACCCGTTGGTGATGTGGTATTGCGTACTCCAACCAGCTAGCGGAACTGGATGGTCAATAATTCCTACGGGAGCCGGAGGATCAAGTATGAGTGTGGGCGCGGGTGGCACAAAGCTGCCGTCTTTCGGCAATGGTGTACCACGGAGTCCATTCCGCGCATCCTGCATAACCTGTTGATCGGCTTCCTCCGCGGCCCTTGACCGTGCATCATTTGCAAGCAAGGTTTGCATGTCCTCGATAGGACCAGCAGAGGGCGGATTATTCGCGGGATTATCGCCTCTCGCCGTCTGTGTTACAATGATGCCGAGCAGGATCAGGATTAAAACGGCTATCGGTAGGCGTATACTTCCGCGGCGTTGCTTACTTCGGGCGGGAAGCTGGATGTTCATTAGAGATCATTCCACCAAATGTAGCGACTGCCTCGGAAAGGGCGCATAGCACTTGCCTATCCGTAGCGTAAATTTCACCACTTTAACCATAATAGCACACAGGTAGGGGCCGGTCAATAGCTCGATCCCCCGGATTCAGAAGTCCCGACGGAGCCGACACGCAGGTCGGGCCCTACAGTGTGAGGGGGTACTGCCTACTTATTGGCGAACGTGATGCGCATGTACCAGAAGCTGAGCGCATCGAGGGTGATGGCGAGCATGATCAAGCTGACCAGCCACTGACTCGCGCGCCCGCGCGGCCACAGGGCGCTGAGGAGCAGCCCGGCGCCGAGGGCGACGAGCGGCAGCAGGAAGAGCGGGTAGCGCACGTAGAGGTTCGCCAGCAGGCCGACGGCGGCGTAGAGCACCACCACGGCGGCCCAGACGGCGGCGGCCCAGAGCATGCGGCGGCGGGCGGGGGTCCGGCCCGGCGCGGCCAGGACAAAGCCCAGCGCGGCCCAGACGATGGGCATGGTGTGGAAGTAGGCCCAGGCTTCGGCGGCGAAGCCCGCCACCCCGTCGAGCAGCCAGGTGCTGCGGTTGCGGGCGATGCGCTGGATCAGGCCGAGGGTGCGGTCGTTGACGCCGCCGCCGGTGATCATCGAGAAGCCCTCTGTGGCCGCCTTGGCCGCGCGCTCGGTGCGGATTTCCTGGAGTTGCTGGAGCTGCGAGGCCACGAAGTGCGAGTAGTAGCCCACGTAGGCGATCAGCACGGACGCGACGAGCGCGGCGGCCAGGGCCAGCCAGGCTTTGCGCGAGCCGAGCGGGAAGGCACCCGTCCCGCGCCGCCCGATGCCCGACCCCCAGGCCCAGATCACGATGGCCCCGCCCATCAGCGCGCCGGTAAGCTGGACGTTGCCGGGGTGCGAGAGCATGGCGGCGGTCAGCACTCCCACCAGCAGCAGCCAGGGGCCGGGCCGGGGCAGGCGCTCGTAGCAGCCGACGGCGATGGCGATGGCGGCCAGGCCCACGAACTGGCCGAACAGGTTGGCGGTGATGCCCCAGGAGAAGGGCAGGACAGCCTGCGGCAGCGTGACCAGCAGCCCGGCGGCCAGCAACCCGGCGCGCCCGTCGCCGAAGGCGCGCTTCGCCAGGTAGTAGACCAGGAAGACACAGGCGGTGTCCAGGGCCACGGTGAACAGGCGGATGGTCAGCAGTTCGTCGTTCAGGAGCCATTGCAGCGGCAGCATGAACACATAGGGCGTGGGCAGGTAGAAGGTCTCGTGGCCGCCCCACTCGTTGCTCTTGATCGTGAACAGCAGGCGCCCGGCCAGCACGTCGTCGAAGCGGTGGGCGTGGAACAGCAGGTCGATGATCTTGATCTGCGGGTGCAACTGGCCCGCCATGCGGGCGACGAAGGCCAGGCCGTAGATCGCCAGCAGCCCGCGCTGCTCGGCCTCCGGCCAGTGGATGCCGCCCGCCCGGTAGAGCAGCCGCCAGAGCGGGCCGAGCAGCAGCAACAACAGCCCGGCGATCAGCAGCACCTGGACCAGCACGCCGGGGATGAGCGTGATCCAGAGGCGGTCCCAGAGCAGGAACCCGGCCAGGGCCAGCGCCCAGGCGATACCGCCCGCGCGCACCACCCCCGGCCCCCAGCCCGCCAGCCCCAGCAGCAGCGCCAGCAGCCCCGCCGAGGCGGTGAAGGGCAGCCAGGTATCGAGCGGCGGCAGGGCCAGGTCGCGGCCCACCGGGTCGATCTGCACGCCGTAGACGACCACGCCCAATTGGCGCTTGTCGCCCGGCGGGGAGAAGGGGTTGGTGGTCTCGACGGTCACGCGCAGGTCGCCGTCCGGGGTGGCGGATGCGGGCACCTGCACCTCGTAGCGGGCGCGGGCCGGGCCGGGTTGCAGTGCGGCCAGGGTCTGGCCGCCCGCGCTGATACGCACCTGGGGCGGGGGGAAGCCCGCCGGGCGGCTGCCGGTCAGGTCGAAGGCGACGCGGTAGGCGCCCCCGCCCGCGCCTTGCAGATAGAGTAGCGTGTGCGGCGTCGTCCAGCGGTACTGCTGGTGCGCCGGGTCCTCTTCGTCCTGATGGATGTCGCGCCAGTAGGGCGCGTCCGTCGGGCTGCCCGCGACGATGGTGTAGCTGGGGCGCACCTGGTAGGCCAGGGCGAGAACCACGAGCGCGACCAGCGTCACCAGGTAGGGCGCGCTGGTGCCCAGCGTGCGGCCCAGGGCGCGGATCTCGCGCGAGAGGGGCAGGCGGGCGGGCGGGGCAACCTCTCCCCCGGCCCCTCCCCGCCGCGGGGAGGGGAGTCTGGTGCGCGCTGGTTCGCCGGTCGTTGCCTGCACCGGGGCGGACGCCTCGCTGTCCTTAGTGCCGGCCATAGAGCACCACAAAGTCATTGTGCCAGAGGGCGTCGGCGGGGGTGAAGCCGTAGGCGGCGGGGTTCTCGCGGGTGTAGAGCAGCGCGTAGTCGTAGGGGCCGGCGCCGCGCGGGGCGATGGGCTGGCCGAAGCTACGGTCGGGGTCGCCGAATTCGCGAAGGTCGCGCAGATAATAGGCCAGGGCGTCGATATAGGCCCCCGTGCCGCCGCCGTCGGCTTTCGGGTCGCCCAGCACCAGCGAGGCGCCGGGGCGAACCAGGGCGCGCAACGCCGCAGGCGCCTGCGGCCCCAGCCGCGCGATGCGGTAGACCTTGTTCTCGCCGAAGTCGGCCACCTGCACGAACTCGCCGGGGTAGAGGCCCGCGGCGCGGCCCGCCGTGCTGCGCCAGGCGAACTCCACCTGCTGGGCGCCGCTCAGGTTTTCCAGGTGCACCGTCGCCAGGTTGACGCCGAGGGCCCAGAGCACGTCGAGGCTACGCGGGCAGGGGAAGCAGTTTTCCAGTTCGTCGTTGAGCGCGGTCCAGGCGGTCGGGCGCACTGTGAGCGCGGCGTTGGGCATGCGCAGCCAGTGGTAGCTGCTATAGTATTCGTAGAGGCTGATCATGGCGACGTTGCGCGGCCCGCGCTGGTAATAGACCATCGGGTACTCGACGATCACCTGGTCGGACGGCTGGGCGGCAAGCCAGCGGTAGAGCGGGATCTCATTGCCCGCAGGGAGGGGTTGCAGCGCCAGCGGCGCGGTCCACGATTCGAGCAACAGCAGCGCCACGCAGACCGCCGGGACCAACCGCCCGCCGCGCCACCCTGGCCGGCGGGTGCCGAGCCAGGCGATGGCGAAGCCCGCCAGCACGGCCAGGCCCATCGTGATCAGCATGGCGACGCGCGTGGTGACGCGCATGGTGGCGATGCCGGGCACGAACTGGTAGAACAGCATGTAGGGCAACGGCAGCACCGGCCCGCTGGAGAACGTGGGCAGCAGTTCGGGGCCGAGCGCCATGACCACGGCGATGCCCAGCAGCAGCCCGTAGAACAGCGCGTGGCGCGCCCAGGGCACGCGGCGGCGCAGGTGCCAGGCGATGAAGCCGCCCAGCACGGCCAGCGCGGGCGCGACCAGGCCGGGGAAGAGGCTGCGTTCCCAGGGCCAGTCGCCGGGGTCGGCGAAGGGCTTCAGCAGCGCCTTGTAGAGCGGGTTGCCGTTGTAGACGGCCAGGAAGCTCTGCAAGGTGGCCGTGTAACGCTCGATGTCCCAGAGGGCGCGCTGGAAGCCGCCGTGCTGCCCGGCGATATAGCCTACGGCCACGGGGGCGACCACCACGCCCGCCAGCCCCAGGCCCGCCGCCAGGCGGCCCAGGAAGGCCCGCGGCAGGCGGCGCTCGGCCAGCGCATAGAACAGCACGAACAGCACGACCGCGCCCAGCGTGTAGAAGGCCAGGTAGTGCGAGGCCAGCGCCTGGAGCGCGAAGCACACGGCAAACAGCATAGCCGGCGGCCAGGACGGGCGGCGCCAGAGCCGGTGCAGGCAGAGCAGCACGAACGGCAGCCACTGCATGTTCAGCACGTTCAGGTGCATCAGGTTGTTGAAGCGGAACAGGCTGAAGGCGAACACCACCCCGGCCACGATGCCCGCCGCGCTGCTGCCGGTCAGGTCGCGCACCAGCAGCCAGGCGCCGTAGCCGCAGAGCACGAAGGTGAGGATCGCCACGACGTTGTAGGTCAGGATGGCGTTGCCGCTGAGCAAGAACACCGGCGCGCCGAGCAGCGCGGGCGAGAAGATCAGTTCGTTGAAGGAGAGCGTGCCGTGAAACGGGTACATGACGTTGGCGTCGAACAGGTGCAGCGGATCGGTGACGAGCGCGTGCGCCTGCCAGGCGATGCCGTAGGCGGCGGTCAGCGTATCGCCGAAGTCCACGGCGCCCCACCACGCCATGCGCGCCAGCGGCCAGGTGGTGATCACGGTGAGCACGGTAAAGAGGGCTAGCACGCCCAGGTGGGCGACGAGTGCCGGGCGGCGCACCGGCGCGGCGGCGAGGGGCGTGGGGGGCGCGATGGAATCTGTTGCTGGCGGCCGTTGCTTGATCATCAGCCTATTTTACCATACCCCTTATGTACACGGCGACTACCCCCGGCCCTTGACAGGTCGGGCTAGCGGGGCCGCAGGCCGCGCAGGCGGCCTGCGGGCGGGAATCGAGGGATCGGGGGGTTGCGAAAAACATGTATCGGATGATATAGGACCGGTCCTAGGCCATCCTTACCGGAATAGGAAATTCGGGCTATTTTGGTAAGGGTTCGACACCTGGTAAGGATTTTGGTAAGCTAATGCTGATATAGTCATGGTAGCAAACCTTACCAAACGCACAACGTACCGGCAAGATGGGAGCCCGGCGTGCGGTAGGGTGCGGATGCATGGAACGAGGAGGCCCCCGGAGTCGTGAGGCTGCACGAGTCCGGCCTGGAGAAAGGAACTAGCACACCGCGATGAAGTTCATGCGTATTCTGGCGGTGGACGACGATGAGTCCACCTTAGCCTTTCTGCGAGTTCGGTTGGAACAGGATGGCTTTGAGGTATCCGTGGCCCGCACCGGGCCGGAGGCGCTGGAGCTGGCCGCCACGCTGATGCCGGACCTGGCCCTGGTTGATCTGCGCCTGCCGGGGATGGATGGCTTCGAGTTGAGCCGGCGGCTGCTGCAGATCTCGGAGATCCCGATTATTATGCTGACCGCGGTGGCCGACGAGCAGACCGTGGTCGAAGGGCTGGAGCGCTACGCGGAAGATTACGTGAACAAGCCCTTCCACTACCCGGAGCTGCGGGCGCGCATCACGCGGGTGCTCTCGCGGCGCACGCCCGACCCGACCACCGGGCGCATGGTGATCGACGAGCACCTGACCATCGATTTGCCGCGGCGCACGGTCTGGGTAGACGGCACCCCGCAGCGCCTCTCGCCGATTGAAACGCGGCTGCTGGCGACGCTGGTGCAGAACCGCGGGCGCGTGGTGCCGCAGGACGCGCTGCTGCGGCGCGCATGGGGCCACCTGAACGAGGGTGAGCCCGACTCGCTGTGGGTGCGCATGCGTAACCTGCGCCGCAAGATCGGGGACGCGGCCAACCCGCCGCGCTACGTCCTCACCGAGCGGGGCGTCGGCTATCGCTTCGCCGAACCCGAACCCGAAGCCCCGGCGGAGCCGCCCCCCGGCAACGGGCGCGCCGACAGCGCGGCCATGCGGCGGACCACGCACTCCGCCGCTACCCTGCCGGTGGTCACCAAGGTGGTCGCCGGGTTGCCGACCGGATGAGCCCGGCGCAAGGCATGGAGCGCGTAGAGCCGCCCGTGCAGGCGGTCCCGGCCGGCGGCGAGGCCGGGACCGGTCGCCCCCCGGCCCGCATCCTGGTGGTCGACGACAATCCCGACGGCATGGCGCTGCTGGTGGCCTTACTGGAAGCCCAGGGCTATACCGTCGAGACGGCAACAACGGGCCAGGCGGCGCTGAGCAGCGTGGCGGCCAATCCCCCGGCGCTGATGTTGCTCGACGTGATGCTGCCCGACCTGGATGGCCACGAGGTGGCCCGCCGGGTCAAGCACGACACCAACCTGCCGTTCATCCCGGTCATCCTGGTGACGGCGAAAAGCGAACTACGCGATAAAATCTACGGGCTGGAGCAGGGCGCCGACGATTTCCTGAGCAAACCGGTCAACAGCGCCGAACTGATGGCGCGGGTCCACGCCCTGCTGCGGCTCAAGCAGGCGCAGGACGACCTGCGCCAGCAGCACGAACAGTTGCGGACCCTGCACGCGCAGTTGCGCGACTCCGAGGCGACACGCGAGGAACTGGTGCAGATGATCACCCACGATCTCCGCGGCCCGCTGACTGGGCTGCTCGGCGCGCTCGAACTCATCGAGGACGGCAGCCTGGGGCCACTCACGTCCGATCAACGCCAGTTTATCGACCAGTCGCTGCGCAACTGCCAGATCCTCAACGAAATGGTCACCGATATCCTCGACGTGAACCGGCTGGAGGCCGGGCACACCGAACTCGATTATGAGCCGGTGGACCTGCGCGCGCTCGCGGCCCTGGCCTGCACCCAGGTCCAGGCGGCGATTGCCGGCAAGAAGCTGGAACTGGTCAACGACCTTGGGCCGGACCTGCCGCCCGCGTGGGCCGACCGGGGCAAGCTGGTGCGGGTGCTGGCGAACCTGCTGAACAATGCCTTCAAGTATACCGAGCGCGGCACGATCACGGTGCGCGGCAGCGTGGTGGCGGATAACGGCCAGGCTCACGCCGCGCCCGGCGAGGGGCAGCCCACGGACACCGGGCGCCCCTACCTGCGGGTCGAGGTGTGGGACACGGGCGTGGGCATCCCGGACGAAGCGCGCCCGCAGGTCTTCCAGAAGTTCTTTCGCGTGCGCAACCGGCGCGCCGCCGGGGTGGCCCGCGGCACCGGGCTGGGGCTCTACTTTTGCAAACACGTGGTGGAGGCCCACGGCGGCAACATCTGGGTGGACGCCCGCCCCGATGGCGCGCCGGGCAGCGTGTTTGCGTTCACCGTGCCGCTCGCGCCCGAGCCGCACGCCCCGCAGGCCCACTGATGGCCCGCATCCTCATCGTCGAAGACGAGCCGCTGTCGCGGCAGGTGTTGCAACGCCGGCTGAGCAAAGCCGGGTACGACGTGGATTCCGCCGACAACGGGCGCATAGCGCTGCAATCCCTGACCGCCGCCGACACCCTGCCCGACGTGATCCTGACCGACCTCCATATGCCCGAAGTGAGCGGCTACGACCTCTGCGCCAGCGTGCGCCGTAACCCCCGGCTCGCCCATCTCCCTATTATTATTATGAGCGCCCTGGACGGCGCCGAATATCGAGAAGCCATCCAATCGTTTAACGTGGCACGGTATTTGACCAAGCCTCTGGCGATGGATGAAGTGTTTGCCGCGATCGCGGCCGCGCTGGCGAGCTAACGGGGCACCCGCCGCGCCCGAGGTGGCGGCCCGCGGGCCGCAAGGTGAAGTATGCCGTATACACTGCTCGTCGTAGAAGCGAGCGAAACCAACCGCGACATGCTCGCGACGCTGCTGCGCCGCAACGGCTATCGAGTTCTCGAAGCAAGCAACGGCGCGCAAGCGCTGACCCTGGCCGCCCAGGAGCCGATCGATCTGGTCCTCCTGGATTTGTCTCTCACCGATCTGGACGACGGCGAGATCCTGCGCCGGATGCAGGCCCTGCCGGCGCTGGCCGGCGTGCCGATTATCGGCGTCAGCACCCATGACCGGCCCGGCGCCGCTGAGGCTGCCCGCGCCGCCACGTGCGCCGGCTACATTACCCGGCCCATCGCCCTGGCCTCTTTCCTCGATCTGCTCGCCCGGCACCTGCGGCCGGCGCCCCCCGGCCCGCCGGACGCCGGCCCCGATTCCTAGGTGATGTTGATTAACCGCGACGGTGCGTTTATGAACGGCGGGGGTCGGGGCTACGGCTCGACCAGGCCGCTGAGGAACCGGCCCAGCGGCCCCTGCGGCAACCGGCCCTGCACCTGCCCGCTCTGCCCGTTGACGATGACCGGGTAGCGTTCCCCTTTGTACGCATAGCCTGTGACCCAGACCGGCAGCAGCACATGCTTGTAGGAACTGACGTAGGTGCCGGCCCGGTCCACCGTCAGGGTCACATCGGAGTCGCCCAGGGCCACGTCGATGCGCAGGGCCTCTTTCTCGAAGCGGGGAATGACGCGGCTGTGCGCCTGCACCGAGGCATCGGCCATGGCGACGCGGTAGATCTCGGCGGGCCAGGTCACCAGGTGTTCGGCGGTATAGGGCACCAGCGCCTGGGTGTCGAAGTGCAGCGCCTCCAGCAGCGGCGCGGGCAGCCCCATAGTTGCGGGGACCAGCAGGTCGTCACAGAACACGGTATAGCGGGCGGGCGGCGGCGCCGGGACGGGGTTGCCGAAGCGGGTCGCGGGCGGCGGGCGATGGGCGACGACGGTGCCGTAGAGGTCGAAGGTCCAGAACGGCAGATAGATGGGGCGGGGCACCTCGAAGGTGGCCGCGGCGAGGTCGTCGCGGCGGAAACGGTGCGCCTTGATCCATGCCTGCGCCCGCGCCTGGGCGGTGGGACCGTCGACGGCGAAGGGGATGATGCCTTCGGGTTCGACCAGATCCTGGTGGACGATAACCACAACATAGGGCACGCCACAGAAGGCGCAGGTGGCGCCGGCATGGGCGGGGGGCAGGAGCACCGTGGCCCCGCACCCCTGGCAGCCCAGTGTGCGGGCCGTGGGCAAAACCCAGCGGTGGCCGCGCGCCGTGTGCATGGTGGCGAACCAGTCGCGCTCTTCCACGGCGCCGTTGCCGGCGGCCGCGGGGGCGGGGCGCTGGTAGCCGCAGAACACACAGGCCAGCACACCGCGCCGCGGGTTGTGGGCCAGCGTGCCGCCGCAACTGGGGCAGAGGTAGCGCTGGACCTCCTGTGGCGCGGGCGCGGCGGGCGGCTGGATGGGCGACACCGGCGCCCAGGGATCGAGGATGTCTTCCGGCTTCAGGCGGCCATCGAGCACGGCGAGGTCGCGGCGGGCGGCGGCGTGGCCGGGGTAGGCGGCCAGCACCTCTTCCAGGCAGGACCGCTGCTCGGCGGGCGTGGCCGCGACCTGGCTCAGCAGATACCAGGCTTCGGTCTGCTGGTCGATGTCCGAGTCGGTGGACAGCACCCATTCGAGATAAAAGCGCGCTTCCGCGGGTTCCTTGGCCAGGACCGCATCGCGCCCGCGCAAGAGTAGATCGCGCGCGTGTTCCGACATCCCCGCCTCCTTACGCCCCGGCCCACCCCGCCGCGCGGCGCCTACCCGATGATCTCGCTGACGACGCGCAGATAGTTGCCGCCGCGGATGGCGGCGATGGTCTCGTCCGAGTAGCCGCGCGCGTGGAAAGCCGCGTAGAGCGCGAGCAAGTCGCTGATTTGCGCCAGCCCCTGTGGCGTGCCCGAACTGATGCCGCCCAGGTCGGTGCCGAGGGCGACGTGTTCCGGCCCGGCCAGCTCCAGCAGGTGGTCATAGTGCGCCACCACCGTGTCGATGGTCACGGGCGTGCCTTGCGGGGCCAGGAAGATGTTGGCGTAGAAGACGCCGATCACCCCGCCGCTCTCCGCGACGGCCTTGATCTGGTCGTCTTGCAGGTTGCGCGGGTTGGCGTTCAGCACCGCGCAAGCCGTATGCGTGACCAGCACGGGGGCGCTGCTCAGTTCGAGCACATCCCAGAGGCCGCGCCGGTTGAGGTGCGCGCCGTCGATCACCATGCGCAGGCGGTTCAACTCGCCGACCAGTTCGCGCCCGGCGGGCGTGAGCGGCGTTTCGGGGTCGCCGTGGGCGCCGGTCGCATAATCGTTGGCGTGGTTCCAGGTCAGGCCGAGCGAACGCAGGCCCCCGGCGTAGAGTTCGTGCAGGTGGGCCGGGCCGGATAGCCCGCGCGCCCCTTCCAGGTGCAGCAGCACGCCGAAGGGCGCCGGCTCGGTCTGCGCCCCGGTGGCCGCCGAAGCCACCGCGGCCAGGTCGGACGCGCTAAGCATCACCTTATAGGCCGGGTGGTCGGCCAGCCAGGCGCGATAGCGGGCCAGCAGGTCGTCCACCTCGGCCACGGTGGCGACGAGATCGTGCTCGGGCCGCACCTCGCCCTCGGCGAAGATGGCCCAGAAGGAGGCGTCCACCTGCCCGGCGCGCAGGCCCGGCAGGTCCAATTGCGCGTCGGCGACGCCGGCATCAAAGCGCTCGGTGCCGCCCAGGTGGCGCGCATAGTACACGGCATCCTCGTGGCCGTCCATGGTGAACGGGTGGGAAGGCGCCGCATGTTCCTGTTCAGGGGTCGATTGGGGTTCTGCGGTTTGCAAGAGTATGTTCCTTTATCAGTACCTACGAAAGCCGCGACCGGCGCGCTACATCGGCATGCCGGGCATGGCGTGAGTCATCCCGGCGACCATCCAGACAAAGCCGGCCAGGGCGGTGAGCAACGAGAGCAGGCTGAGGCCAAATGCAGCGCGGACGAGCCTGGCCGCGCGGGGATCGTGCAGCCGCCAGGCCAGCACGGCGGCCAGGATGCCGCCGCAGGCCAGCAGGGCGGGCCAGATCCAGGTCCAGAGCATGAAAGTCATCTGGTACCAGGCCAGGGGGATGATGAACAGCCAGGGAACGAGACCCAGCACGACCCCCACCCGGCCCAGGCCCAGGGCCAGGTCGGAGCGGCCCGGCGCGCGCACGCGCGGTTCCGGGGACTGGCGTTCCGCCACCACCAACCACCACCTCCCATAAGCGCGCCGCCGGGCATTTATATATCGCCCGGCGACCGATACCTGCCCGTTATTGTAGCATAGCGCCGCCCCGCCACGCAAAGCAGGCCCGAAATCCGGCCCGCCCATCGCGGCCTTGCCTCTTGCTTATGGGCATGTAATATGCTATTATGTCAACATGAACCAAACGGATGCCCCCGATCTCCCCGCCCCGGATGCGCCTGCCGAGGCCGCGCCGACCCGCGCCGTGACGCGCACGGCGTGGTGGCTGGCGACGCGGCGGCGGCGCCCGGAGTGGCAATCGCTGGCCGGGGCCGGGCTGGCGACGTTCAGCGGCCGCCCGCGCGCCAATTTCGAGTCCGCGCAGACGGGCGACCCGGTGCTGATCTACGTCGCGCGACCCGACCGGGCCATCCGCGCCGTAGGCATCGTCACCCATGTCGGCGGCAGCCGGGTGGATGGCGCGGCCCCTGCCGCTAAAGAGGCACCACTCACCACGCCGGAGGCGGAGACAGAGGAGGCGGACGATGCCTCTTTAGCGGCAGGCGCGGCGGAAGCCCCGCCCCGCCCGCCGCGCGAGACGCTGCACATCGAGGTCCAGTTCGCCTTCGAGGTGCCCAATCCCCTGCCCTGGCACGAGATCCAGGCGGTGCCCGAACTGGCCGACGCCGAGCCGGTGAAGCAGCGTAGCAGCGGCACGCTGTTCTACCTCAGCCCGGCGGAGTATCGCACGCTGCAAGCGCATATCGTCGAGCGCAACCCGGAACTGGCCGCCGCCTTCGCCGCTATTGATTCGGGCGCGGCGCTGCTGGGCGAGCCGGAAAGCGCGCCCCTGCCGGAGGCCACGCCCCTGCGCGCCGGGCCGAGCCTGGTGCGCGAGACGGGGCCGGCGTATAACCCCGCACCCGCGCCCGCACTGCCGCCCGCCCCGGCGCTGCCGCCGGTGGGCAGCCTGGCCGCCTTGCAGGAACTGACCGGGCTGCCCGCGCCGATGCTGGAAGAAGCGCGCGAGTTGCTGGAAGACACGGGCCAGATCGTGTTGAGCGGCCCGCCGGGCACCGGCAAGACCTGGCTGGCCCGTGGGCTGGCCGTGCTCGCCTCCGGAGCCCCGGCCCGCGTTCAGGTGGTGCAATTCCACCCCGCCACCACCTACGAGGATTTCATCGAGGGGCTGAAGCCCAGCGTCGATGCCTGGGGACACGTCACCTACGCCGTGTTGCCGGGGCTGTTCGTGCGGCTCTGCCAGGCGGCCCGGCGCGACCCCGAGCACCACTATGTGCTGATCATCGACGAGATCAACCGGGCGCCGCTGGCGCGCGTCTTCGGCGAGTTGCTCTACGCGCTCGAATACCGGGGGCCGCAGGGCACGGTGGAACTGGCCGTGTCGGCGGGCGTGGGCCAGGCGCCGCAGAGCTTCTATGTGCCCGAAAACTTGCTCATCATCGGCACGATGAACAGCGCCGACCGCAGCCTGGCCCTGGTCGATTACGCGCTGCGCCGCCGCTTCCGCTTTGTCGAGGTCGAGCCAAACGCCGCCGTGCTCGACGGCTGGCTGCGCGCGCACGGGGCCGATGCCCGCAGCCGCGAGATCGTGCTGCGGCTGTTCGCCGAGGTCAACACCCACCTGAGCGACGCGCTCGACCCGGACCACCGCCTGGGCCACAGCTACTTCATGCTCGACCCGCTGACCGCGACGACGCTCGACCGCCTATGGCGCACGGCCATCCGCCCGCTGATCGCCGAATACTTCATTCCCCCGGCGGGCGAGGTGGAGGAGTACGCGGCGCTGTTCGCCGAGGCCGCCGCCGCGCTGGATGGCGGCCATGGCTGATCGCGAGAGCAGCGCGCCGGGCCTGATCGTGCTGCAAGAGTTCGAGACGGTCGAAGCCGCCCTGGCGCCCGCCGCCCATAACCTGCTGCGCAGCCGCTACGCCGGCCAGATCGAGGTCACGGCCACCGGGCAGCCGGGCGTGTACCGCATCGCCGCGCACCAGCATGTCGGGCGCATCAGCCTGCCCGGCGGCGGGATGCTGGTGATTCGGCCCAAGGTAGGCGTGACCAACCTGTTCTACATGCTCAGCGCCGAGCCGCGGCTGGCGCGCTTCGAGCAGCCGCCCGCCGACCTGGCCCCCAACCCGGAGATCTTCAGCTTCGTGCTGGCGATGCTGGTGCAGCGGGTCGAACATCTGCTGAGCGCCGGGTTGCTACAGGGATATGTGCCGCGGGAAGAAGACCTGCCCTTTGTGCGCGGGCGCATCGTGCTGGCCGCGCAGTTGCGGCGCCACGGCGAGTTGAAGGATCGGCATGTCTGCGCGTATGCGGCTTTCACACCCGACACGCCGGAGAACCAGGTGATCGCGGCGACACTGCGCGCCCTGCCCGCCCTCCTGCAACCGGCGGGCGAGACGGCCCTGGCCCGCCGCGCGCGCGCGCTGCTGGCCCGCTTCGCCGAGGTCAGCCCGCTGAGCCGGGCCGAGGCCCTGGCCCTGCTGCCGCGCATCAGCATCCACCGCCTCAACGCGTCTTACGCGCCGGTGTTGGGCCTCTGCCGGCTGGCCTTGCACCACCTCACGCTGGCTGAGCAGGCGGGGCCGCATCCCTTCGCTTCATTCCTGGTCGATATGCCCCGGCTCTTCGAGAGTTTCGTGACGGCGCGGCTGCGTACCGGGCTGGCGCCGGCGGGCTTGCGTGTGGTGGCCCAGCGGCACGACTATCTGGACGAGGCGCGTCGCGTGGGCATTCGACCCGACGTGCTGGTCTACCCCACCGGCAGCCCGGCGCCCACCCTGGTGCTCGACGCCAAGTACCGCCGCCTGCCCGCGGGCGCCGAGCACGACCTGAGCCGCGACCTCTACCAGGTCAGCGCCTACCTGGACCGCTACCAGTTGCGGCGGGGCGTGCTGGTCTACCCGCAGTTCGAGGCCGCCGAGCAGACAGAGTTGCGCTTGCGCGGCACGCCAAAGCAACTCCACGTCGCCACGCTCAACCTCGCCGCGCCCACCGTGGCCGAGTTCGAGCAGCACTGCGCGGCGCTGGCAGCGCAAGTAGCCCGCCTCGCCCTGGAACCGGGCTGATTCGATCCGGTGGGCCGGGCATAATCTCGCGAACCCCGGCGCGGGCCGGTTTGAAACCGGCCCCTACAACGCTGCCGTGACCCGGCCGGTGGCAGACCAGTCCCCAGCAGCCGGCGGCGCGGCGGGCCGGTTGCAAAGCGATCCCTACAACGCGATCCCGCGGCGGGCCGGATATCAGCCGTATCCTTTGAATCTGGGTTCGTATATAATGGGTAAGAGGCAT
>DASSGZ010000087.1:0-5777 GCA_035693165.1 Chloroflexia bacterium
GCTGAAGGAATACGATCTGAGTTCGTAGCTTGCCGATCACGATCATTATGGACACCGCCCCGTGGGGCGGTGTCCTTTTTGGTGCCGCGGTGCCGGGCGGGCCGGGCGGGCATTCTGGCACCGATCTTGCTACGTCTGCGGCCAAAGGCGGCAATCAACGTGCCACTTTTACGACGTGCAACGTGAGATGCTTGACCGTGATGCGATCTGCCGCGCGGCGGGTCACGTGATGTTGCCGTGACGCGCACCCGTGGCCGGTCAATCCTAGTAGGTAACGCCGCCCCACATGCCGCAAACAAATGCCGACAACCGCCGCTGGGCGGATGATGCCCCGAACGCTGATCAATCGCACTCAACACATTCGACGGCCGGCGTCGCCGCCCAGGGGGGCGCACCGCCGCTCAGCGGGGGGCCTGAATACGATCTCTGGCTGACGAATCGGGTGCTGGCCCATCTAGGGCCGTGCCGCGATCCCGACGACCTGTTGCAGCACCTGCGTCCGTTGATGCAGGAGCTGTTCCCGCACGACGCGGGCCTGGTCGCCACGGTGGAGCGCGATCCCGCGGGGGCGGTCGTGTTGCGCCTGGCCGGCGCGCACGGGCTAAACGGGCACACCGCCGATCTGCCCGATCCGCTGCCGCCGGGCGCGCTGATCGACCCGTGGGCGCTCGACGACGGCCCGCTGCATGTGCCCGACCTGGAGGCAACGCCGTTGCACGTGGCCGACCTGTTTGCCGGGGCCGGGATGCGCTCGCTACTCAGCATCCCGCTGGCGGCCGGGGACGACGGCCGGCCGGCTGCCGTGCTGCTGCTGGCCCACCGGGCGCCGGGGGGCTTCGCGGACGTGCGCGACGCCAGCCTGGCCCAACTGCGCCGCGTGGTGGCGGTGCCGCTGGCGAACGCGCTGCACCTGGCCGATCACCGCCGCGAGCGCGAGGAGGCCACGGCCAGCGCGCGGCAGTTGTGGGATCTGCTGGGGGCCGACGTGGATCCGGCCACCGCGCTGCCGCGCCTGCTGGTCCAGGCGCTGGGGATCACGCGGGCCGACGCGGGCACGATCATGGAGGTGGTGCCCGAAAACGCGGCCCTCTATGTGCGGGCCTCGCGGGGCATGCGCACGCAAAGCACCGCCGATGCCCAGTTGCCCTGGGGCAGCCGCGCGGTGGGGCCCGCGGCCCAGTTGCGCGCGCCCCAGGTGCTGCCCGACCTGGCGCTGCCCGGCGGCCCGCCCCTGATCGCGGCGGCCGCTGCCGAGGGCTTCACGACCTATATGGGACTGCCCGTCCGCGCCGATGGAAAGGATGCCTTGCTCGGTCTGTTGAACCTGTACTGGCGGTCGCCGCCGGCGGATCTGTCGCCGGAGCGCGAGGCCCTGCTGGAGAACCTGACCCGCGCCATCGCCGCCGTGCTGGAGCGCCGCGGCCTGGACGCGCGCATCGCCACGTGCGACCGGGTCATCGACCAGTTTCACGCCCACAAGACCCGGCTGCAATCGCTCATGGGCCACCAGATGCGCACGCCGATCACGTCGATTGCCGGGTTTGCCCAGTTGATGCTGCGCCGCGCGCCCGACCCCGCCGGCCCGTTCGCGCGCTACGCCGACACCATCCTGGCCGAGGCGCGGCGCCTGACGTGCGTGGTCGATAACGTGCTCGAACTCTCGCGGCTCGAAGATTCGCTGGTCGCGATGGAGTTGCGGGCGTTCGATCTGCACGCGCTGCTGGAGGAGATCCGCGGCGACGCGCTGCTGCAAGGCGTGACCGGGCTGGGCGGCGTGACCTGGACGCTGCCCGGCAGCCTGCCCATCGTAATGGGCGACCCGTTGCGGCTCAAGCAGGCCCTGATCGCGCTGGTCCGGCGCGCCCATGCCCGCGCCCCCGCCGGGGCGGGGCCGATCCAGGTCGCGGCGGGCGTGGTGGCCCACGAACGCCCGCCCGCCGTCGAGCTGACCCTGGGCACACCCGTCACGGGCACCACCGTGACGAGCGGCGAGGACCTGATGAGCCTGATCGACCTGCGCAGCGCCGTCGACAGCCAGGAGGCTCAGGAGGATGAGCTGGCCCTGTATACCGCCATGCAACTGGTGGACGCCATGGGCGCCCGCCTGCGGATCGAACTGGCGCCCACCGGCGACGCCTGTTACGTGGTGACGCTGCCGGTGGTCGAGGAAAAATAGCGCGTTCCCGGTGCAGGCCGGTCGTGCGGACCCTGGGCGCGGCCTGGCCCCCGGCACCCGGCGCATGGAGTGGGCGGAGGGAGATCCTTATGAGCAAAATTCTAGTCGTCGACGACGAGCCGACAATTGTCGAACTGATCGAAGAGAGCCTGCGCATGGACGGGTTTGAGACGGCGCGCGCCTATTCCGGCGAGGAAGCGCTGGAGGCCCTGGGCAAGGATCCGCCCGATCTGGTGCTGCTCGACCTGATGCTGCCCGGCATGGACGGCTACGAGGTCTGCCGCCAGATGCAGAAAGATGTGCGCCTGAGCCAGATCCCGGTGATCATGCTCACCGCCAAGAGCGCCGTGGCCGACCGCGTGGCCGGCTACCAGAAGGGCGCCGACGATTACATCACCAAGCCGTTCGACGCCGAGGAGTTGCTGGTGCGCGTGCGCGCCCAACTCCACCACCTGTACCACGAGAACACGAACGAACTGACCGGCCTGCCGGGCAGCGCCGCCGTGGAAAACGCCATCGACCGCCGCACCGCCAACCCCGATGAACCCTGGTCGATTGTCTATGTCGATATCGAGAACTTCACCGTCTACAACGAGGTCTACAGCTACCTGGAGGGCGACGAGATGATCAAGATGGCCGCCCAGGTGATCCGCGACGCCGTGGCCCAGCACGGCAGCCCGACCGATTTCGTGGGCCATATGGGCGGCGACAACTTCGTCATCGTGACGCTGCCCGCGCACACCGGCGCCATCTGCCAGGCGGCCACGGCCCGCTTCGACGAGACCGTGCCCGACTTCTACTCGCCCACCGACCGCAACCAGGGCTACGTGGTGTCGATCAACCACGACGGCAACCTGGTGCAGACGCCCCTGGCCGCGTTCTCGTATGATGTGGTGGACAACGACCCGCAGGCCAACAAAGAGCCGGCCGCGGACGCCCCGGCGGTGCATTAGCGTATGGCGACCCTGCAACCCGTCCCGCGCGAAGCCACCCCGCCCATGACCCAGACCCGCGCCGATGCCTGGGCGCTGGTCACCGAGTTCGTGCAAAGCGACAGCCTGCGCAAGCATATGCTGGCCGTCGAAGGTTCGATGCGCTACTACGCCGAATTGCTGGGCCAGGATGTCGAGTACTGGGGCATCGCGGGCCTGATCCACGACTTCGATTATGAGCGCCACCCGACGCTGGATGAGCATGTCTGGGTGGGGTCGCGTATCCTGGCCGAGCGTGGCTGGCCCGCCGAACTGATCCGCACCGTCCAGTCGCACGCCGACTACATGAACGTGCCGCGCGAGAAGCTGATCGACCACGCGCTGTTCGCCTGCGACGAGCTCTCGGGCTTCGTCACGGCGGTGGCCTACGTGCGCCCCAACCACAGCCTGGCCGAGGTCGAATCCCGCTCGGTGATCAAGAAGATGAAGGACAAAGCCTTCGCCCGCGCCGTGAACCGCGAGGACATGATCAAGGGCGCTGAAGAAATGGGCCTGCCCCTGGAAGAGCACGTCGCCAACATCATCGCCGCCCTGCAACGCATCGCGCCGGAGCTGGGGCTGTAGTGCTCCCGCGCATCCTGCTTGCCCGCCGGGGGCCGGTTTGAAACCGGCCCCTACATTTATATGCGCCTATTGGTCCAGGAAGGCTCGCAACTGCTCACGGGTATTGGGCAGGCCGTAAAGCCTCCAAAGATCGGTCCGCATCGTCCATGCCTGATCGCTTTCGACCAAGGCTCGGAGCGCCCGCTCTTGCCACTCCGACAGGGTGGCCCGCTGCCGTGGTGGGGCCGGCTTGGGGCGACCTGATGGCGATACGTAGTAGGTCTCTCCGTTAAGAGGATCTCCGTGCCCGGTGAATGGCGGCTTGATCTCATCGGGGAAAATTGCGGCAAGGATTTCCTTCACGACTGAATGGGCGTTGTCGGCATCCTTCATTTGACTTAGATGCCACAGCAGGCGGGGCACGCCCCGCTCGATTGGGATCATCGATAAGGCATGCAGCAGGCGCCAGTTGATTGTCGCGGGCGCAGCCTGCGTGGTCAGCAAGTCCACGGCCCGTGTGTGGGTTTGGTCTTTTTGCAGATAGGCTAAACAGATCGCCGCCGTCAGACGTGCCTCCGGGTCGGGATCGTGCATCAGCACGTCTTCAAATCCTGGGTAATATTCCGGCTGGCCCTCGACCAACTCCTGTAGTTGCCGGAGAACTTCCGGGTCGCGCTGCTGCCGGTAATACTGCCACAGGGCCGGGGCGACGGTATCGGCGTCCGCGGGCAGCAAGCCCAGTAATTCCAGCAGGATCGGCGGTACGGGCCGGGGCATATTTGCCAGCAACTGGAGATACGTCGGGAGCCCGGCCCGAACGATGGTGTATAACTCCGCGAGGATCGTTCGCGGGTCCTCAGCCTCGCCAGCCTCATCGGTCTCGTCAATCTCCTCCAGGGATTCCTCCGAGGAGGCCGAGTGGGCCAGGTACCATTCGCGCCCGGCCATGAAGGCGGCCAGGATTTCAAGGATGGCTGCTTTATGCACGACGGCAGGCTCTTGCAGCAGGCGAATGAGAAAAGGTGCAATCACGAGCCAGCACGGCATCACATCATACTGATGTATGACGGTCACAAACATGTCCCAGGAGGCATCGTCCGCCACCTGGGGATCGGCTGACGTCAGACCTTCGATTTGGCGGGGCACACGGGTGGCCGGGCCGAAGACGGTCCAGTATTCCTCCCAGTCGATCCGGCGCACCTCGTCCAGGATTTCTTCAATCATGGCGGTACATGGCTCCTGTATGAAAAAAGCACTAGAACGGCATCAGATCTTGCGTCAGGTCGCGGAGGAATGGGGGCGGGGTGGCGTAGGCTGCCGCGAATCCGGGGAACCCGCCCCAGTAGCAACAGATGCGCAAGTACTCCACGAATTGCACAGGCGGCGCAGGGTCTATTATGAACCACATGCCATCCTTCCAGGGTGAGGGCGTGCTATAGCACCAGGGCAATCCCAGGATGGGTCCATCGATAGCGAGGTTGGGTATCTGCATACCGCAAAACTCCCCGCCGCTGAAGCCAGCCTTGTGGACAAAGTCCTGTGCGATTTTGGCGTGGGCTTGGTCTCCCCACCACGTATCAGTCTCGCTGGTGTCTGCGTCGGGCTTGGCTGGTCGCCAGGATTTCTCTAGGTCGTTTAGTGAGAAGATTTCAAGCGCATCGGAGTAGAGGTAAAAGTCGTCTGGAGGCCCAATCAACAGATTATCCGGACCCAGTTCATCGAACATCATTTGCATGAGGGCCGGCGGAAAGACACCCTGGAAGGCCACCGAACCCACGATTTCATACCAGGCATGTAGCGCAAGCGGCAGCACGCCGATCCGCGCCTCGACTTCTGCAAGGCGCGCATTAATGTCGGGTGCCGGCAGACACCGTGCTGCATCAGGCCAGCGGAACTCGTAATCCATCGCCTGTAAGCGCCGGAAGAGTAGGTCGATATTCACGGCGACCCGGCGCATGGTTTCCCTGGCGACGGCGTGGGCATCAGCGATCAGGTCTGGGTCGCGAATCCAGCTATCCAGGGCAACGAGTTCCGCCCAGACCTGCGTGTATTCTCCGTTCTGATAG
>DASSGZ010000088.1:0-2458 GCA_035693165.1 Chloroflexia bacterium
GATTTCCTGCGGGTCCCAGGTCCGGAGCGTGGTCCGCGGCGGCACGGTGATGGCCGGGGTGAGCCGGTACGTGCCCACGCCGTAGCCGGTCAGGTCGAGCACGGCGCGGACGCTGTCGGGCTTGAGGTCTTGCAGCGCGTCAAAGGGCCCGCTGACCGTGATATCGATGCGATCGGGCGATTCGACGCTGACCAGGCCGGGGGACAGCCCGGTATGCGTTACCTGGGCCGAGAGCCGGGTCTTGGTGCTCAGTTCCTCGATCACCACCCGCACCTCGACCTGGTTGTGCTGCGTCGGCGGGTAGAGGGTCAGGCCGTTCGTCAGCGGGACGGTCATGTTGACCTGCACCGTCTGGGTAGCGCCGCCGATGGACACGGGCGCCGTTTCCAGGAAGTTGAGTGGCTCCAGCACATTCGGCGGGCCATAGGCCGTTAGCGTGGTGGGTTGCACCGTGATGTCGGTCACGACATAGCCGGGCGCAGGGGCGCCTTCGACCGGGGCGTGGACCGGCAGCGTCTTATAATTCACGACAAGCTGGATCGCCACGACGACGTTGACATACTGCGGCTGGAACTCGAGTCCGGTGATCTCGCGCCCGGCGAAATCGAGCGCCTGGGGCGCCACTTCGCCCGCCTGGGTGCCCTGTTTGTTCTCGACATCGACCTCGGCCACCACCTGATCGATCCGCTCGACCTGGTCACGCGGGCCGCGCACCAGCACCTCCGCGGGGCGGACCTGCTGTGTCTCGATCTGGTAACCCAGGCCGGGCCGCCCGTTGGGACGCACCTGGACGGACATCCGCCTTTCGCTGACCTCGATAATCTGCACCTGGATCTGCGCCGGCTCGACCGACACGCGGTCGGTGTTGCCGGGGGCCGCGACCTGGACCGGCACCCGGTAGGTGCCGGGGCCTTTGCCCGCCAGGTCGATATACGCGGTAAAGTCGGAACTGCGCAAGCCGGACAGCACATCGGCGGGCGCCTGCGCCGTGATCGTGACGCTGCCCAGGTCATTGCCCAGGCTCAGGTTTTTGTCGAGGCCGCGGGCCACGACCGGGATCCGGCTATAGGTACTCGACCCGGAGGGGTTCTCCAGGTTCAGGACATACACCCAGAGCAGCGAGGCAATGGTGAAGGCCAGCAACAGGCGGCTCAGCCGCTCCCAGCCGGCCCAGGTGCGCCGGGGTCGGGGCCGCGGCTTGCGCGGCAGCGCGGGCACCGCCGGCTCCGGCTCGATGGGCCGGGTGGCGCTGCGCGGTGGCACCGCCGGCGCCGCCGTGGCCGCGTCGCCCCGCGACTCCACTTCCGCCACCGGCGTCCCCGACTCGCGCAGCGTGTTCAAGATCAGTTCGGTGGTGTCGTCACGCCCGTTCTTATGCCCCGGCTCGGTGCCGGCGGCGCGCTCAGACGCGGGGCGGCGGGGGTCGTTCATGCTAAAGCCTCGTGGGGCAGCGCCACATTGAGCAGCCCGGCGAGGACTGTGCGCAAGCGCTCTGGACTGAGATTGCCGACCAGCCGGCCGTTCGTCGCGACCCCGATGGTGCCCTTCTCCTCGGAGACGACGACGGAGACGGCGTCGGAGTGTTCCGAGATGCCGAGGGCCGCGCGGTGGCGCGTGCCGTAGTGCTGCGCGCCCAGCACCTGGTCGGTCAGCGGCAGCACGGCGCTGGCCGCGATGATGCGCGGCCCGCGGATGATGATCGCGCCGTCGTGCAGCGGCGAGTTGGGATAGAAGATCGTCGCGATGAGCTGGCTGGTCACTTCGGCGTCCAGCGGAATGCCGCGGTCGGCATATTCCTGCAGGCCGGTCTGGCGTTCGAGGACGATCAGGGCGCCCGTATGCTGGCGGCTGAACTGGGTACACGCCGCGACGATGGCATCGATGGTGGAGGCCATGTCGCCGGGGCGGCGCCGCCCGCGGGTCAGGTAGGCCCCGGTGCGGCCCACCTGTTCCAGGGCGCGGCGGAGTTCGGGCTGGAAAATAATCGGGATGCCGACCAGCAGCGCCAGGCCCGAGTTGCGGATCAGCCAGGTGAGCGTGGTCAGTTGGAACACGGTGCTGACCAGGGCGGTCGCCAGCCAGAGGATGACCACCCCGCGCGCCAGCATCGTCGCCCGCGTGCCGCGGAACACCGACAGGATCCAATAAAAGATCAGGGTTACCGCCGCCAGGTCGAGTAGAGTAGACGGGTTCGTTGTAATGCGCGACAGTATCCAGTTGACCTGCGGCATGGGCCGCTACCTCCCGCTTGCCGGCTGGCGGCTACCTCCGGAGTGGTCCTGCGCGAGGCGCTGCATTTCGGCCTGCAGCGCGGCCAATTGCTGATCCTTGGTGGGTTCCAGCCGGCGCAACCGCCCATAGAGGCGCGCCGCCTGACCAAACTCGTGCTGCTCGGCCAGCACTTCGGCCAGAGCGTAGTACGACTCCGTGTCGTTGGGGGCGAGGGCGATGAGCTCGT
>DASSGZ010000089.1:0-18311 GCA_035693165.1 Chloroflexia bacterium
GAGGCCCTGGACTTGCGCGACCTGGAAATAGTCGACGACGAGGACGACGAGATCGAGGTCAAGGCCGAGGACGACGAGATCGAGGTTATCGACGCCCAACCGCACCCCAGCGGCTTATGGGTGCCGGGCCGGCCGGACCCCGCCGCCGAGGCGCCGCGCAAATCGGGTCTCTGGCTGCCCTGGCAGCGCAACTAAGCCGGAAAGGAGGCCCGCCATCGCCGAGTCGAAATCGCCCCTGACCTACCTGGCGTCCGCCGTGCGGCAGTTCGCCGCGGCGTTCCGCGCCGGGCCGGATGGGGCCGGCTGGGACGACCCCGCGGCACTGGCCCTGCGCGAGTCGCTGTTCGCGCGCTACCCCTTCACCGAGGAAGCCAAGAGCTACCTGCGCCGCCATAGCCACATCGCCGTGCGCGACCTGCACAGCACCACCGGCGGCGGCTACTGGGACCCCGGCCGCCAACTCGTCTTCCTCTACACCGCGCAGGACGAAGCCGCGCTGCACGAGCACGCCCACGTCTGGTGGCACGAGCGCCGCCTGCTGCCCGGCCAGGCCGGCGGCATGATCGACGCCGTGGTGCGCTTCAGCGAGGACGGCGACCCGCGCTACGCCCAGGCGCACAAGCTGGCCTACGACTACGTCCACGGCATCCCCGCGCAGGGCTGGGCCGGCATGCTGGTCGAGCGCAACGATTGGGAGATGTTCGCCGGGTTGGCGAGCGGCACCATGGGCGATATGCGCCTCCTGCCGCCCTACGTGCGCGAGTTCTACATGGGCCTCTTCCAGATGCCCGCGGACGCATAAAGCATTCGGAACGTGACCCCACCGTAAGGCGGGCTGCCGGCGTCGGGCGCCGTTTCCGCCTACCGGCGCGCTACTCGCATGCCCGTCGAGTGCCCCGCCCACTGCACCGACCCCTCCGCGCGGCACAGGGCAAGCGGCGGCATCCTCATTGTCCCCGATTCGATCCTGTCACGGACACAAGCATTGTATCCCGCACAGCAGCATATTTGATGAATATCGTAATGAATCCATACATGGTTAAATTATATATAAACTGAAATCCCCTTCCCAATTGACTCCATCAGAAAATAAGCGTATGATTACCGGGAAAGTGTTGCGCGCCGCCGGGGTTCCTCATCACGTGGTTTCCGCCTGTCGTTGGCCTATTTGCATCCTTGATCCTGATTCCAACGGGGCAGCGCGTGCGCTCCAGGCTTTATTTCCATCCGGGAAGGAGGCTTTCAGGGACCTCATTTGCGCCCGCTGCCGGGCCAGTGACCGGCAGCGAACAAGCGGCCGGTTGGCGAGCCGCCGCGGAAGGACAAAATACGGGAAGGGATCCCCATTACGTGTCGCTTTACACTGCACACGAACGTTTGGCAAGTTCCCAACCCCTGGAGGTATGGCATGAAGGCGTTGAAACTCGCATTGTTCGTAATGCTGTTGGCCCTGGCGATGACCCCGATGGCCCTGGCCGCCACCACCACCCAGGTCGTGACGGAGTCCGACATAACCCGCCAGCCGGAGAACACCCCGCCCACGGACAATTGGGTGCTTTACACGCGCAATGCCGGCAACGGCGCATTCGTCGCCGGCCCGGCCACGCCGCCCGCCGGGGCGGGCAGCCTGCAACTGACCACGCCCACCGGCGCCGACAAGGTCTTCCTGTTCAACTACGACCACATCGGCACCCCGCTGGCGAGCATCAACGCCATCAGCTACTACACCTACCGCACTACGGGATCGTTGCAGCAGGTCACGGCGCTGAACATCGAGGTCGATTACAACGGTCCCGATGTTGCCGGTGGTTTCACCACGCTGGTCTTTGAACCCGTCTACAACACCGATCAGGGCGCTGTCGTGGACGGCCAGTGGCAATACTGGGACGCCTACAACGGCGGGAACGGCGTCTGGTGGTCCACCAAAAACATCCCCGGTGTCTGCGCCTTCGACTGCTTCGTGGCGTGGGCCGACATTGTGGCCGCAAACCCCGACGCCACCATCCTGGGCGGCTTCGGCGTCAACCAGGGTAGCGGGAATCCGGGCCTGCTGGCGGCGGTCGATAAGCTGACCCTGGGGGCCGGGGGCGACTCGGTGACGTATGACTTCGAGCTGTACCACGTCGCCACGAGCGCGGAGCAGTGCAAGAACGGCGGCTGGCAGAATGTGACACGCGCCGATGGGTCGTCCTTCCGCAACCAGGGCGACTGTATTCAGTACGTCAACACGGGCCGGTAACGCGAACAGCGTATCGCCCGGCAGGAGCCTGCTTCCTCACGGAGGCAGGCTCCTACTTTGTGGGGCGCAAGACGATGTGCCGGCATGGGCTACCGTTGCTAGCCCAGCAGCCGCGCGATCTGCGCCGTGTGCGTGCGCTCGTGCCAGAGGGTGCGGCGCAGGACTTTGCGCGCGGACCAGGCTTCGCCGCTCTGCTCGCAGATCCGCCCGTCGCCGATCAGGGTGGGCAGACAGGCGCGGGTCTGCGCGCGCACCTGGTCGAGGCCCCGCAGCGGGTCGGGCGGAAGATCGGGCTGCTCTAGACCCAGATTGCCGAAGTACCAGCGCTCGGCGGTTGCCATGTGCTGCAAGAGGCTGGTGATCGACGCGTTCTGCGCGGCGGAATGGGGCGCGGCCAGCGCCGCAGGGGAGAGTCCGGTGATGAGGGCGGCGAGATCCTGGCGGGTGCAGGTCAGCAACCGGAGGCCGGTATCCACATCGGCAGGCGTCAGCGGGCGCTGGTCGTCGGCGAACAGGGCGTTGACCCAGTAGTCGCCCTGGCCGATGTAGCCGTGGAAGACCTCGGCCACCTGGACAGTCACCGCATCGGGCGGCACGACCGGCGGGGCGCCATGGCGCGCGAGCCACGCAAAATAGGCGCGGATCGCGGCGGGGGCGGCGGCCCCGGCCCCGGCCTCGCTGTCGCCGTCGGCAAAGCAGCCGGGCAGGTCAAAAACCCAGGCCAGCCAGCGGTACGGCTCAATATCTTCGACGCCCAGGCGATACTCCATGGCGGCTTGCTAATCCTCCCCCATATCCTGTAGCTCGACAAACAGCGACGCCGTCCAGGTCATCGGCTTGGCGCCGAGGGGCGCGCCGGTGTGCGGCTCGTAATACTCCCAGAAGCCGGGGTCGCCCTCCTGGCGCTGGTAGCCGGGCGGGCGCGCGACCACCGACGGCCAACTGACGGCGACGATGGCGCTGTCCCAGAGCCAGGCGTGGGCATATTGCCGGCTGGAGGGGGTGGTGAAGTGGTCGTCGAAGCTGTTCAACTCCATCACGCCCATGGCGGCGACGCGCACGGTGGCGGGGTCGGTGCCCTCGGCGATCATCGCCAGGGTGCTGAGACGCAGCGCTTCGGCGCCCGCCTCACCGCGCTCGCGCAGCCCGCGCACCACCAGCCAGTTGGTGACCGGCCACGACGGCCCCGACCAGTAACGCTCCGAACTGAAGACCGGGCTGTCGAGCGCGGTCGAGGGGATGGGCACCGGCGAGGCGAATTCCTCGGGGTCGTGCAGGTGCTCCAGTAACCGCCGGGCCTGGTCGGCATCGGCGATCTCGGCCAGCAGCGGCATGAAGCCGGAGACGGTGGGGATGGGTAACTGGCGCTTGCCGCGGCTATCGTAGCTGTAGAAAAAGGCGTCGGCGATATCCCAGAACTTGTCGCGCATGGCGCCGGCCATCGCGGCGGTGCGCTCGCGATTGCGGTTGGCCTGATCGCGCAGCGCCCCGGCATCGGCCCCGCCCTGCTCAGCCAGGGCCTCCTCCAGTTGGGCCAGGGCGCGCAACGACACCGCCAGCAGGCTGTTGAAGAGCACATCTTGCAGCAAGAACGGGCTTTCGGCGATGATGGCCTGCTGGTCATAGTGGTGCTTCTTGAAGAGCGCCATCAGGCCGAAGTAGGCATAGTAGTCCCGCGCCGTGGGGCGATGGGCGGCGGCCACGTGGACCGTGTCGGCACGGCCAAAGGTCTCGACGGGCAGCCCGCTCTGCTCGATATAGGCCCGCGTGCTGTCGATCAGCCGGTCGAAGGCGGGCGAGTTGTCGGTGCCGGTCTCCCAGGGGTGCAGGCAGAGCACCAGGTGCTCGTGCCAGGGATCGCGCTCGCGGAACAGCCAGTCGTGAAACCGCTCCAGCCCGGCGGCGATGGTGCGGAAATCGGCGGCGTGGGCGGCCTGCGCGTCCGGGCCGATTTTGCGGAAGACCTCCCAGGCACACAGGCCCATGATCGGCGGCTGGGTGATGCCCGACGTGCGCAGCGCCGTCGGGCCGCTGATGGCCTCGGTGACGCCCCAGTCGTCGGCGTCGGGCCGGTAGCCGTGCTGCCCCGGCATGAAGCGGATCTGCGGCAGCATGCCGTTGGCCCACTGGCAGGAAAAGATCGCCAGCAATTCGTTGATCGCCCGCCGCGTTCCATAGCTCGACTCGCTCACCATGACCCTCCTCTGTGAAACACCGATATACAAGGCAAACGGGCAGCCGGAGCCATTTGCGACGCTTCTTTGACAACGAGGTTACATCGTGCTATGATAGTATGTAGTACCGCCTGACCCGTTTCTCTGCCTCTCAAGCCTACGGTTGGCCGAAGCCCTGCGCCCCTGTCCACCAGATCGACTTGCCGGACATATCCTCAGCAGGAGGGGCGTCGTAGACCAATGCTTCTTCGTCTGATAGTTGCGTTCTGCCTGTTGACTCTATTGCTGGTGGCCTGCGACCTGGGGCCGGCGTCGCCCACCGCCACGACGGGACCCGTGGGCACCGCGACCGCGCGCCCAGCCCCCGCTACGGCAACCCGTTTGGCTACCCCGCTGCCCCAAGGCGCCGATATACCCGCGCCAACGAAGTCGCCTGCCGGCCCGGCATCCCCGGCCACTCCGGTGTATTCCGCCGTCGCCCGGGCCTATCTCGATGCCGCGCTGGATTGGATTCAGCAGAACTCGATCCGCAAGAACGAGATCGACTGGACGGCGTTTCGCAACAAGGTGTGGGCCTATCCGCGCGATGCGCAAACGACAGAGGACACCTACCCGGCCATTCGCTACGCTCTTACTTTACTGGCGGATGGGCACGGGCACCTCTACACGCCTGAAGAGGCACCCCCCCTACAGCCGGCGCCGGCTCAGGGTATCGGCTTCACCGCCACCTATCCTGAGCGGATGGTGGTGGCCGTTGATGCCGTGGGTTCCGCCGGCCGGGCGGGAGTCCGCGTGGGCGATGCGATTACCGCGATTGACGGCGTTGCCACGGCGCCGCTTACGTTTGAACAATTTTTTGCGGCGCTCTTCGCGGGAACGACCACCCGTTTGACGTTACAGCGGAGCGGGGTTGCGCAACCGTGGACTGTTACCATCGGGCATGACGAGTATCACTACCCCGCCGCGGCCCCCGCCGGGCGCCTCATGGCGGGAGGCATAGGATACCTGGCCCTCCCCGGCAACGGCAGCAACTCCATGCTTGGGCAATATGCGAACTACGCCCAGCAACTGATTCGCCAGATCGACCAGCAAGGTACGTGCGGCTGGATCGTGGATCTGCGCGACAACGGTGGGGGCCGCTTATGGCCCATGCTCGCCGGCGTCGGACCAATTCTGGGCCAGGGGCTGGCCGGGTTCTTTCTCCGTGACGGGCAGACCATTCCCTGGGGCTACCGTGCCGGGGCGGTCTGGTATGGAGATGAGGTGGACCAAAGTGTGGCCCAGCCCTACGAACTCCGCCAGCCCGACCCGCCCGTTGCCATACTAACGAATCGCTACACAGTCAGCGCGGCGGAGGCGACCGAGATCGCGTTCGGCGGACGGCCCGCGACGCGGCACTTCGGCCAACCGACGGCGGGCGCGCCCAATGCGCCTATTCGGACCCAGTTGAGCGACGGCGCCGTGCTCCAAGTAGCGCATACCAAAGAGGCGGATCGCACCGGGCATGTCTATGATGGGCCGATTGCCCCCGACCAATTGATCGCCGTCGATCAGCAATTGGTCGGAACGGATCGCGATCCCACGGTCCTCGCCGCGAGCGCATGGTTGCGATCCCAACCTGGTTGTGCGAGATGAGGCCACTCATTAGCAGAGGCTAGCAGGCTGTCCCGTGATTCTGCGGAGCGGCAGGCCGGTTTGAAACCGGCCCCTACAACGCAAAGTCATTGCGGCCGGCGATCAGTGTTCTCTCCTTACAGATGGCCGGGCGTAGTGACCGGTTTGGCACTCTGAGCGCAGCGAAGAGTCTCGTCTCCTACCCCAACAAGACGGAGATTCTTCGCTGCGCTCAGAATGACACATTCCGGTTGGTAGCTATTCAGCCTGCCGTAAGGGCGCTTGCACCCACTTGTGCGATGGCCGCTTGCCGGTGTGTCCATAGATGTGGTACAACAGGATGCGTGCCCTGAGTCTTTACCGGCACTCAGCGCCCTGCCCCATACTCAGCACCGGCACAGGAGACCCCATGGTGAGCAGCGACATTTATCGAGACAAACTGGAGCAGGCGAGCGCCCTGCTCAAGCAGCAGGAGATCGACCTCTGGCTGTTGTTCGTGCGCGAGACGGGCACGCTCAACGACCCCAGCCTGCCGCTGATCTGCGACCTCAGCTTTACCTGGGAAACCGCCGTGATGATCAGCGCCACCGGCCGCCATACCGTGCTGGCGGGCCTGCACGATTGCGACAACGTGCGCGCCACCGGCCTGTTCCCGAACGTGGTGCCCTATACCGACAGCATGGTCGCGCCCTTCCGCGAGGTGCTGGCCGGGTACGACCCGCGCCGCATCGCGCTGAACTACTCGCCCAGCGACCCCTCCGCCGACGGCCTGACCCACGGCATGTGGCTGCTCCTGGGCGAGATGCTGGCCGGGACGCCCTATGCGAACCGCCTGGAAAGCTCGGAAACCTTCCTGGGCCGCTTCCGCGCCACCAAGACACCCGGCGAACTGGCCCGCATGCGCGCCGCGTTGCGCGCCGCCGAAGAGATCTGGGCCACCACCGGCGCCTTCCTCAAGCCGGGCCAGAGCGAGCGCGAGGTGGCCGCCTTCATGCATGGCGAACTCGACCGGCTGCGGCTCTGGACTTCCTGGGAACGCGACTTCTGCCCCATCGTCCACGCCGGGTCGGACTCCAGCACCGGCCACGCCCGGCCCGGCGAGCGGCGCATCGCTCCCGGTCGCCTGGTGAACATTGACTTCGGCGTGCTCAAGAACGGCTACTGCACCGACCAGCAGCGCATGTGGTATTGCCGCCGGCTGGGCGAAAAGACGGTGCCCGCCGAAGTCACCCGCGCCTTCGACACCGTGGTAGGCGCCATCCAGGCCGCCGCGACGGTCCTGCGGCCCGGCATCCGCGGCTACGAGGTGGACGCCATCGCCCGCCGCTTCGTGACTGACGCCGGCTATCCCGAATACCAGCACGCCCTCGGCCACACCGTGGGCCGCACCACGCACGACGGCGGCCCCCTGCTCGGCCCGCGCTGGGACCGCTACGGCACCACCCCCGAAGGCCTCATCGAGGCCGGGCAGATCTACACGCTGGAACTCGGCGTGGACACGCCCCAGGGCTACTGCGGCCTGGAGGAAGAGGTCCTCGTCACCGACCACGGCTGCGAATTCCTCTCCGCCCCGCAGATGGAGTTGCTGTTCATCGAGTGACGTGAGTGTAGCCGGGACGATAGCCACACAGGCGGCGCCGGATGATCCGGCGCCGCTACGTTTATGCCCTGGTTAGGATCACTGTCGCACAAAAACCGGCGCCGCCGGGCAGGGCGGCGCCGGGTGCAGCATCGCGAGAATCACGAAAGGCGCTTTTCGAACCAGTGGTGGGCATACGGCTCGTCGTTGAAGGGCGCGACTTCCTGATACCCGCTCTCGCGGTACAAATGGATGGCTTCATTCAGCGTGCGGTTCGTTTCCAGGTGCAGGACGGCGACCTCCAGCTCCCTGGCGTGGCGCTCCAGGTCCAGCAGCAACCGCCGGCCCAAGCCGAGACCGCGTGCACGCTGCGCGACCCACATGCGCTTGATCTCCGCGGGAGCGTTCGCGTGCAGCTTCAACGCACCACAGCCCACCGGCTCTTCGCGTAATCGGGCGATAAGCAACAGGCCACCGGGCGGCGTAAGTTCGTGCGCATCTGCGGAAATGCTGCGGGCGGGATCGAACCCGGCTTCGAAGCGTTCACCCAGTTCGGCGAAGTACTGCTGCAAGCACCACCGGGCATCCGCGCTGGTTGGATCGGCGACGGCGATCTCCACCATGGATGCGATCAGCAGCCGCTCGACCTGCGCCATGGCCGCGGCCAGCTTGACGCGCTCCCGCTCGCCCAGCGGCTCCAGCAGCGAACGGGCAAACGTATCGGCCCGCTCATCCAGTTCGGATCGCTCACGCAGGCCGGCCTCGGTGAGATGGACCTGGCGCACCCGGCCATCGCTCCCGCCGGCCACCACCGTAACCAGACCCTGCCGCTCCAGCGAACGCAGCAGGCGGCTGACGTAAGCAGAGTCCAACCCCAGCCGGCGCCGCAGCGCACGCACGGTCGTGCCCTGTTCGCCAATCTCCCAGATCAGTCGTGCTTCGCCCAGCGGATGATCGCGTCCCAGGAAGTGATCGTTTAACACGCCAATGCGCTCGGTCATGATTCGATTGAAGCTGCGCACCTGTTCCACCAGCGGCAGCGTCTCAACCGGCATGTCCATAACAAACCTCCAGACTTGCGCAAACCGTTGCCCCTCATTATCTGATTATAGTCAGATAATTTGGAGAATGCAAGAGATCCGGGAAGCAGGGCATCCGGCAGTCGCCGTATGAGAGTTCACCACAATGGGCCTTGCGCAAGAAAAACCGGCGTCGCTGCGCAGAGCGACGCCGGGTTCAGGAAGGAGCGAAGATCATGCGGCGCATGTGCATGGATCCTCGTATCTGTTACGACGCCTGATGCAGCGCGAATATTACAGCGTGCCGCGGGCGTGGGATTTGTTGCGCTGGGGGCGGTATGGTATAATCAGCACGCATGTTATAGCCTGCGCCAGGGCGGGGCCACGAAGTGCGGTAGGCACGCCAACAGGGAGATTCGGTTATTGTATGGGTAGCAATCCCGAGACAGACACGCAAAGCATTGCCGGAAACGGGCCCACGACGGAAACGAAAGCGAATACTCGGGCCGCGGCGGCGGTGCCCTGGGCCGAACAGCCGGGCATCCTGCCCGCCGTGGATGAGGCCGGGAAGCCCCTCCCCACCGCGCCGGGGATTTCGGTCTTCTTCCCCGCCTACAACGACGGCGGGACCATTGCCAGCATGGTGCTGGAGGCGCTGCGCACCTGCGCCCGCGTGACCAACGATTACGAAGTCATCGTCATCGACGACGCCAGCACGGACTACACCCCGGAGATCCTCGACGACCTGGCCGCGCAAAATCCGCATGTACGGGTCATCCACCACAAGCAGAACGCGGGCTACGGCGGCGCGCTGCGCTCCGGCTTTCAGGCGGCGAGCAAAGAACTGGTCTTCTACACCGACGGCGACGCGCAGTACGACCCGCGCGAACTCGTGGTGCTGCTGTCGCGCATGGGGCCGCGCGTCGATATCGTGCAGGGCTATAAAATCGAGCGCCATGACCCCATCTTCCGCATCGTCATTGGCCGGGTGTACCACTGGGGCGTCAAGATCCTGTTCGGCCTGCGCGTGCGCGACACCGACTGCGACTTCCGCCTGATCCGCAAAAGCGCGCTGGACCGCATCGAACTGGAATCGACCAGCGGCACGATCTGCGTGGAGCTGGTGAAGAAGCTCCAGGACAGCGGCGCGCGCTTCGCCCAGGTGCCCGTGCACCATTACCACCGGGTGCATGGCCGGTCGCAGTTCTTCAACTTCCCCCGGCTCTGGCGCACCGCCACGCAACTGTTGCAGTTGTGGTGGAAGCTGGTGGTGCAGGGCAATAAGCGCAGCGTGGCCGCCACGTCCCGGCGCGCGCAGGGGAAGTAAGCGTGGCGCCGGTTCTGGACCACCTCCCCGACTGCTACCGCGGGCGCCGGGTCATGATCACCGGCGGCCTGGGCTTCCTCGGTAGCAATCTGGCCCGCCGCCTGGTCGAGTACGGCGCCGAGGTGCTGGTGATCGACTCGATGATCCCGGAATACGGCGGCAACATGTTCAACATCGCGGGCATCGAGGACCGGCTGCGCATCAACATCAACGACGTGCGCCTGGAACACGCCATGCGCTACCTGGTGCGCGGGCAGGAGTACATCTTCAACCTGGCCGGGCAGGTCAGCCACCTCGACAGCATGACCGACCCGTTCACCGACCTGGAGATCAACTGCCGCAGCCAGCTTTCGCTGCTCGAAGTCTGCCGCAAGAACAACCCCGCCGTGAAGATCGTCTTCGCGGGCACGCGCCAGCAGTACGGCAAGCCCGACTATCTGCCGGTAGACGAGCGCCACCTGATGCACCCGACCGATGTCAACGGCATCAACAAGATGGCCGGCGAGTGGTATCATATTCTCTACAACAACGTCTACGGCATCCGCGCCTGCTCGCTGCGGCTGACCAACTGCTACGGCCCGCGCCAGTATGTGCGTGACGCGCGCATGGGCTTCATCGGCTGGTTCATCCACCTGGCCGTCGAGGGCAAGGAGATCAGCATCTACGAGCCAGGCACGCAGTTGCGCGACTTCAACTACGTGGACGACGTGGTGGACGCCTTCCTGCTGGCCGGGGCCACCGACGAGACGAACGGGCAGGTCTATAACCTGGGCGGGCCGCCCATCTCGCACGTCGATCTCACGCGCATGATCATCGACATCGCGGGCTGTGGCTCGTACCGGCTGGTGCCCTTCCCGCCCGAGCGCAAGGCCATCGACATCGGCGACGTGTATAGTGATTATCGCAAGATCCAGGCGGCCCTGGGCTGGGAGCCGCGCGTGCCCCTGTGCGAGGGGCTGGAACAGACCATCGCCTATTATCGCAAGTATCGCCAGTATTACTGGTAGAGGATCGAACTATGACCACGACTCCGGCCTCGCGGCCCATCCCCTTGAACGACACCCGCCCGCAGTACGAGGCCATCGGCGCGGAAGTGCGCGCGGCCATGGACGCGGTGCTGGAGCGAAGCTGGTTTATTCTCGGCCAGGAAGTGGCCGCCTTCGAGCGCGAGTTCGCCGCCTTCTGCGGCACGACGCAGGCCGTGGGCGTGAGCAACGGCACCGACGCGATCCATATCGCCGTGCGCGCGCTGGGCCTCGGCCCCGGCGACGAGGTGATCCTGCCGACGCACACGGCCACCTTCAGCGCGCTGGGCGTGTCGATGGCCGGGGCCGTGCCGCGGCTGGTGGATGTGGAACCGGACACCGGCAACATCGACCCGGCGCAGATCGAAGCGGCGATCACCCCGGCGACGAAGGCGATCATGCCGGTCCACCTTTACGGCCAGGCCGCCGACATGGACCCGATCCGTGCCATTGCCGCCCGGCACGGGCTGGCGGTGATCGAGGACGCAGCGCAGGCGCACGGCGCCACCTATCGCGGCGCGACGGTGGGCAGCCTGGGGCAAATCGGCTGCTTCAGCTTCTACCCGACCAAGAACCTGGGCGCCTACGGCGACGGCGGCGCCGTGACCACCGACGACGCCGGCCTGGCCGGGATCATGCGCGAGTTGCGCCACGGCGGCCAGGCTGACCGCTACCATCACGTGCGCCTGGGCTTCTGCAACCGGCTGGACGAGATCCAGGCGGCGGTGTTGCGCGTCAAGCTGCCCTACCTGGCGGGCTGGAACGCCGCCCGCGCCGAACGCGCCGCCCATTACACGCGGCTACTGGCGGCGGCGGGCAACCCGGTCGAACCGCTCGCCATCCGCGACTATGGGCAGCCGGTCTACCACCTGTATGTGGTCAAGACCCCGAACCGCCGCGCCGAACTGATGGCCGCGCTGAAGGCGGCGGGCATCGACAGCTACATCCACTACCCGGTGCCGGTGCACTTGCAGGAGGCATACCGCTTCCTGGGCCACAGGCCGGGCAGCTTCCCGGTGGCCGAGGACCTGGCCGGACGCATCGTCAGCCTGCCGCTCTACCCGGAACTGCCGCTGGAGGACATCGAGCGCATTGTCCAGGCGATCGTTACGTTCTATAGCTAGGCCGTCAGTGGTCAGTGGTCAGAAGTAAGGGGGCTTGTCACTCTGAGCGCAGCGAAGAGTCTCGGCTCGCCCGCAAGGCTTGTCACTCTGAGCGCAGCGAAGAGTCTCAGCGCGTTTATCGCCAGTAGCCGGCCGGCGCGATTTTGCGCTGTAGGGGCCGGTTTCAAACCGGCCTGCCGGCCACCCGTGCTGTGGGAGCCGGTTGCAAACCGGCCTGCCGGCCACCCGCGCTGTAGGGGCCGGTTTCAAACCGGCCTGCCGCCCAGGTGTAGGGGCAACATAACAGTAGGGAAGTAGGAGGCATGAACACCGACACGCAACAAAGCAGGGTGATCGAGACGCCGCCGGAGACGCCGGTCGCGCCGGTGGCGCCTGCCCCGGTGGTGGCGCCCGCCGCAGCAGCGGCGACCCCGGCCCCGGTCGTGTTGCCCCGCCCCGCCTCGCCCATCGGGCCGCACGGCGAGGGGCTGTCGGTGGTTATCCCGGCCTACAACGAAGGCGACTCCATCGGCGTGATCCTGGGCAAGATCCGGCAGTTGAAGCCCGCGGCGGAAGTGATCGTGGTCGACGACGGGTCGAGCGACAACACCGCCCCGGCGGCGGCGAGCCACGGCGTGCGCGTGGTGCGCCATCCGTACAATAAGGGCAACGGCGCGGCGGTCAAGACCGGCATCCGCGCGGCGCACGGCGAGGTGGTGTTGCTGATCGACGCCGACGGGCAGCACCAGCCGGAGGACATCGAGCGCGTGCTGGCCGGCATCGGCGAGTACGACCTGGTGGTGGGCGCGCGCACCCAGGGCGCGGCGCGGGGCCTGGTGCGCGACGTGGGCAACGCCTTCTTCAACCAGCTCGCCTCCTACATGGTGGGCCGGCCCATCCCCGACCTGACCTCGGGCTTCCGGGCCATGCGTCGCCCGCTGATCCTGGAGTTCATCCACCTGCTGCCCAACGGCTATTCCTACCCCACCACCAGCACGCTGTCGTTCATGAAAGCCGGCTACAACGTCCAGTTCGTGCCGATCCGCGCGCGCAAAGCCTCCGGCAAGAGCCAGATCAAGGTAATCAAGGACGGCACGAAGTTCGTGGTGATCATCTTCCGCATCATCACCCTGTTCAATCCCATGCGCGTCTTCTTGCCGCTCAGCCTGGTGCTCTTCCTGCCGGGGCTGGCGTATGGTCTATACAACTTCGCCCTGGCCGCCGACCACCGCATCCCCAACGGCGCCGTCATTTTGATCATGACGAGCATCCTCGTGTTCCTGTTCGGGCTGATTTCGGAACAGATCGCCGCGATGCGCTTCGAGAACACGCAGCGCATGCCGGATGCGGGGTTCCACCCGAGCGGCGGGGGCAACTTCGAGTGGCCCACCGAGGGCACACCCGCACCGCCCCCCGCGGCCCGGCCCGAAACGCCTCCTGATGAACGCTGAACGATCCCGGCGCGCCTGGCTGCTGCGTATCGGCGGCACGCTGCTGTTCCTGGCCCTGATCGCGTTTCTCGTCTGGAGCGGGCAACTCAAACCGATTGAGATCATCCACGTCCTGGCCGGGGCCGACCTGCCACTGGTGCTGCTGGCGGTCGTCATCTACTTCCCGTTCGTGCTGATCAAGTCGGAGCGCTGGCGGCTGCTGGCTGCGCGGTTGGGCGTGCCTATGACCGCGGGCGAGGCGTGGCGGCTCTACGCCGTCGGCCTGGGGGCAGGTGCCTTCACGCCGGGGCAGGCGGGCGACCTGGTCAAGGCCTGGGCGCTGCAAAGCCGCGGGCAGCGGCTGGGCGCGGCGGTCGCCAGCAGCATCCTCGACCGGCTGTTCGACCTGGCCGGGCTGGCGGTGCTGGCCGCGCTGGGCATCGCCGTGTTTGGCCGCGAGTTCACGGGCGGGTGGGGCGCCGCCGTGGCGCTGCTCGGCCTGGGCGCCGTGGGCGCAGTGGTCGTCTTCGCCCGCCGCGATCTGCTGCTGCGGCTGGTCATGCGCCGCGCGCCCGCCGATGCGCCCCCAGCTACGCTCGACACGCGCAGTATGCTGCTGGCGGGTGGCTGGACGGTGCTCAGTTTTGTCGTCAGCACCCTGCGCGTCTGGCTGCTGGGCGTCGCCATCGGGCTGACGCTGGACCCGGCCACGGTCGGCGGCCTGGTCGGGCTGACCACCGTGGCGGCGCTCATCCCGATCAGCGTCAGCGGGGTCGGCACCCGCGACGCGATGATGGTGGTGTTATTAAGCCGGCTGCAACAGCCGGCGGCGGCGGCCGTCGCCTTCTCAACCCTGATCCTGGGGTTGAACGTGGCGAACGCCGTCTTTGGCTACGCGGTCTGGTGGGTGGAGGCGCGGACCGGCCACCCCATTCCGCAGGAGGCACCGTAATGAACTTGCACCTGGATCCCTGCACGCTCACCGCCCTGCTGGCGACCCTCGGGGCGCTGGTCCTGGTGGGCGTAGGCGCGGGACTCCTGGGCGCCGGGGTGTTGAGCCGGGTTCCCGCGTGGACCGGCCCGGCATCGGGTCCGCCGGCAAACCATAATCTATTGATCATCATCGGCGGCGCCGTCGCCGTGCTGGCCGCGGGCGGCCTCGGCTACCTGGCGGAGAATAGCTGCGCTCTGGTCTCCACGCAGTGCAACCAGGCGCTGAGCGGATCGGCCCTCAACCTGATCGCCAATCCCGCGTTCGCCGCCGGGCGCGACAAAACAAGCCCGCTCGATAGCTGGCAGGTGCAGGGCACGCTGGGCACGGACGCGCCGCCGGGCTGGATCGCGCCCGCGCCGAACACCGATATCGACTCGGCGCGCATCTGGGTGCGGCCCGGCGCGCACTATTGCTTCGCCGTCGATATGGCCGGGGCGGGCCAGGGCCAGGTGGTCGTGGCCTGGGACGACATCCACCTGGACGAGTTGGACACCACCGTCGTGCCGCCGCCGGGCGTGGGTCGCGATCTGCGCGGCGAGGTCGTGGCGCCGGAGGGCGCGGCCTACGCGCGCTTCCGCCTGCACACCATCGACGGGGCGCCCCGCTACCATGCGCCGGTGCTGGCCGAGGGTGGGGTGCGCCTGGAGCAGTGGCCCAATGGCGCCGCCGCCGCGCTCGCCTTCTCGTTCGACTGGGAAAGCACCATGGGCAGCCCGATCCACTCACGCACCGAGCACGACCTGGCCTACGCCCGCCAGCGCGGGCGCAACATGCGCCAGGGCGCCGACATCCTGCTCGACTATTTCCAGCAGAACAAGATCCAGGCGACCTTCTACGCCAACGGCTACAATCTGCTCGACGGCAACACGGCGCGCGAGAAGTTTGCCGGCGATCCGACCTACAAATATGGCGCGAGCCAGGGCTGGCACACCACCTGGTGGATCACCAACACCTGGTACAGCGACGACCCCTACGGCACGGTGCAAAGTGACCCCGACTGGTATTTCGGCGACCAGGCCGACCGGCTGGTGGCGGCGGGCCAGGAGATCGGCAACCACACCTTCGGCCACATTTATGGCCGGGCCACCAAGCGCTCCCAGTTGCAGGCCGATCTGGACTCCTGGTCGGCGGCGGCGGAGGCGCGCAAGCTGCCGCCGGTCCATGCCTTCGCCTTCCCCTTCCGCTCGTCGAACGACCTGGTGCCCGGCTTCTACGACATCCTGGCCGCGCACGGCATCGACTCGGTAACGCGCCTCTTCCTGCCCGACTTGAAAGACCGCTACGTGCTCTACGGGTCGCCGGTCTACACGGCGGGGCTGATGACCGTAGTGCCCGACTGGCTGCTGGGCGCGGAAGGCCCTGACCTCAGCGACGGCGGCACCGCCGAGGTGAACGGCATCGCCGAGGCCCAGGCGGTCCTCGCCGAGAACATCACCCGGCGCGGCTTCACATCCTTCTGGACGCACCCGGAGCAACTCGTTAACGCCGATGTCCGCGATAGCTGGCGCGAAACCATCGCTGCCGCTGCCGCCGCCCGCGACAAAGGCGACCTCTGGATCGCCCCTGTCACGACGATCACGCACTACTGGCGCGACCTGGCCCAGGTCAGCGTGACCAGCAGCACGAACGGCGACAGGCTGAGCATCGCCGTATCGAGCAAGGCCGCTGAGCCGCTGGAAGGCGTGACGCTGACCCTGCCCCGCCCGGCGGCGGAGGTCCGCATCAGCGGCACGGTCGTGAAGCAGCAGCGCCCCACGCAGATCATCCTGCCGCGCCTCGACCCGAACGGGCAGATCCAGGTCGAAGTCACGCCGGCCGCCGAGGGAAGCCGATGATCCAGGCCGCCTCGATCACGCTGGCGCTCATGGCCGCTGTGGGTGGGCTGATCCTGGGCGGCGGGTTAAGCGCGGCGCTGCTGCTGGGGCTGCGGCGGCGCGGTGCGCGCCTGAACGGGCGGCGCGCCGGGATCCTCGCCGGGCTGGGCGCGCTGGTGGTGGCGCTGATCGCCGGCTGGGGCGGGCTGGTTTTCGGCGGCGACGCACCCATCCCCGCCGCGTGCCAGGGTGTGCAGGCGCAGGGGCGCACCAATCTCATCGCTAACCCGGCCTTCGCGCCGGGGCCGGACGGCGCCCCGGCCAGTTGGACGATCACCAGCACGCTGGCGAACGGCGCGCCCGCCGGGTGGGCCGGTCCGGCGGCGGGCAGCGACCTGATGGCCGCGCGCATCCGCGTGCGCCCCGGCGCGCATTACTGCTATGATGTCGCCACCGGCGGCAGCGGCCACGCCCAGGTGCTGCTGTCGTGGGAACAGGCCAGCCTGGTGAAGGGGAACGGCTACAGCGCCCTGCCGCCGCAGAGCGCCGGACGCCCGTTGCGCGGCGAGTTCGCCGCCCCGGCGGGCACGACCTATGTGCTGCTGCGGCTGCGGGCCGTGGACGGCGCGCCGATCTTCCACGCACCCGCGCTGGCAGAGGCGGGCGCGCGGGTGGAGACCTGGCCCGACGGCGCGGCGGGCGCGTTCACCTTCTCCTTCGACTGGGAGAGCGCCATGGGCGGCCTGATCCACTCGCAGAGCCAGCACGACGTGGCCTACGCGACCGAGCGCGGCCTGCGCATGCGCCAGGGCGCCGACATCCTGCTCGACCTGTTCGAGAAAAACCACATCCAGGCCACGTTCTACGCGACCGGCTACAATCTGCTCGACGGCAACACCGAGCACCGCACGTTCGCCGGCGACCCGACCTATAAGTGGGCCAAAGACCAGGGCTGGAACACCACCTGGTGGCTGACCAACACCTGGTACAGCGACGACCCCTACGGTACCGTGCAGAGCGACCCGGCCTGGTATTTCGGCGACCAGACCGACCGGCTGGCGGCGGCCGGCCAGGAGATCGGCAGCCACACCTTCGGCCACCTCTACGTGCGCGGCCTCAAGCCCGCGCAGTTGAGCGCCGATATGGACGAGTGGGTCAAGGCCGCCGCCGCGCGCGGGCTGCCGCCGGTGCGCTCGTTCGCCTTCCCCTGGCGCGCCTCCAACAGCGTCGGCGCCGCCTTCTATAAGGTGCTGGCGGACCACGGTATCGACTCGGTCACGCGTATCTATGACCCCAACCTGATCGACCGCTACGTGATCAGCGCCGAACCCACCTACAGCCCGACGCTGATCATGCCCGATTTCGAGCTGGGTCCATCCGGTCCCAATACGACGGAGGGCAGCACGGTCAAGTTGCTGGGCGCCGTGGAAGCGCGCAACGTGCTGACCGAGACCATCGCCCGCCGGGGCGTGACCTCGTTCTGGACGCACCCCGAGCAACTCACTAACCCGGAGGTGCTGGCCGCCTGGGAGGATGCCATCCCGGCTGCCGCCGCCGCCCGCGATAAGGGCGACCTCTGGATCGCCTCGGTCAGCCGCATCGTGGACCGCTGGCGCGATACGGCGCTGGTCGACGCGACCACCACGGCGGGCACCGACGGGCGGTTGCAGATCACCGTCACCAGCCACGCCAAAACCCCGCTGGACGGCGTGACGCTGACCCTGCCCCACCCCGTCACGGAAGCGCGCATCGACGGCGCCGTGGCCGCGCAGCGCCGCCCCGAACAGGTCGTCATCCCCCACCTCGCGCCGGGCACACCGGTGCGGATCGACGCGCGATGATCGCCCGCCTCCGCCTGCCGGTCGCCCTGGCCCTGCTGCTGGCGCTCGTCGCGGGCGGCGCGGTGTTTGCGGTCTACCGCCTCGCCCCGCCCGCCTGGACGGTCGAGATCGGCGGCCCGCTGAGCGGCGCGCTGCTGGACTCCGGTTTCTAC
>DASSGZ010000090.1:0-24123 GCA_035693165.1 Chloroflexia bacterium
ATCCAGGGCCACGAGGGCGATGTCTGGCAGATCGAGTCCTACACGGGCGCTATCCACGAATATCGAGACACCGGCACGTGAGCGCCCGCCCCACCTGGCAGCGCCTACGCGAGCAACCGGAGTTGCTGCCCCGCTACCTGATGCGCGAGCGCGTGATCCGCGCCATCCGCGAGTTCTTCTACGCCCAGGACTTCCACGAGGTGGAGACGCCGCTACTGGTGCCCGTGCCCAGCATGGAGCCGTACCTGGAGGTCTTCGAGACCGAGTTCGAGGATGTGCGCGGCGGGCGGCAGCGCGCCTTCCTGACCAACTCGCCCGAATATGCGATGAAGCGGCTGCTGGTGGCCGGACTGCCGCGCATCTTCCAGATCTGCAAAGCCTTCCGCAACCGCGAGGACACGGGGCGCAAACGCAACCCCGAGTTCACCATGCTGGAATGGTACCGCGCCCACGCCGGCTACACGGCGATCATGGCCGACTGCGAGGGACTGCTGGCCCATCTCTACGTCGCCACCCGGCCCGCGCCCCCGGCGCCGGGCGCCCGGCTGGTGCTGCGCTATCAGGGCATGGATGTTGATCTAACGCCCCCCTGGGAGCGCATCAGTATGCGTGAAGCGTTCGCCCGCTATGCCGCGCTCGACCTGGACACCGTCTGGGATTTGCCCGCTTTGCGCGCCGAGATGGAGCGGCGCGGCTACACGACCGGCGACTCGCCGTGGGACGAACTGCTCACGCAGTTGTTCGCCAACGAAGTCGAGCCTCATCTTGGCCGCACCCGGCCGGTGATCCTGTACGACTATCCACTGGCGATGGCCGGGCTGGCCCGCCAGGCCCAGAACCCGCGCTATGCCGAGCGGTTCGAGTTTTACATCGCCGGGCTGGAGTTGGGCAACGCCTTCTCCGAGTTGAACGACGCGGCGGAGCAGGCCGCCCGGCTGCGCGCCGACCAGGCCGAGCGTCGCCGCCTGGGCAAGAAACAATACGCCGTCGACGACGATTTCCTGGCCGCCCTGCGTGCCGGGATGCCGCCCGCGGGCGGCATCGCCGTGGGAGTGGACCGCCTGATTATGTTGTTCGCGGACGTGGCCTCAATCCACGATACATTATGGATGCCGGGGCGCGAGTTGTTTGGCCCGGCTACTTTGGAGGACTAACACTATGGCACGTATTCCCGCCGATCAGTTTCGCCGCGGGCTGACCGTCGTCTTTAACGACCAGCCGCACCAGATGACGGATGTCGAGTTCGTCAACCCCGGCAAAGGCTCGTCGTTCTACCGCACGACGCTCAAGAACCTCAAGACCGGGCGCGTGGTCGACTTCACCTTCAAGTCCAACGAGGCCCTGGAGGATTACGAGGTCTACACGCACGACATGCAGTATCTGTATAACGACGGCAATGACTTTCACTTCATGCGCCAGGATACGCTGGATCAGTACGCGGTGCCGCGTGACGTGCTGGGCGTGGCCGCCGACTTCCTGATCGAAGGCGAAGTCTACCAGATCGTCATGCACGGCGACGAGGCGCTGGGCATTCGCCCGCCCAAGCGCGTGGTGCTGACGGTGGCCGAAGCCGAGCCTGTCGTGCGCGGGTCCACCGTGTCGGGGGTGAACAAGAGCGTGGTGCTGGATAACGGGGTCTCGGTGTCGGTGCCGGGGTTCATCAAGGAAGGCGACAAGATTGCGGTGAACCCGGAAAACGGCGAGTACATCGAGCGCGTCTAGGTTCCGGCCCACCCCGCGACGGCGGCGGCGCTCAGGTGCAGGCCGCCGCCTGCCTCTAAAGAGGCACCGGCCTCGCGTCAGGAGAGCATGGAGAAAATGGCGCTTTCCAGTTCGTCGAGGTCGTAGGGCTTCTCGATGAAGCGGGAGCTACCGGCGGCTTCAATCGTGGCGAGATCCTCGGGGAAGCGCGATCCCGACAGCACGATCACCGGCACCTGGGCCAGGCTGGCGTCGGCGCGTAATTCTTGCAAGACCTGCAAGCCCCCATGCGGCGGGATGTGTAGATCGAGCAGCACGAGATTGGGCCGGCAGCCGCGGGCCTCGACCATCGCGGTCAGGCCGTCGGGCGCCTCGCGTAGCTCACAGGGGAATAGATCGGACACGAATTCCCGAATCAGCATTCGCTGATCCGCGCTGTCTTCGACCACCAGTAAAACCGGATTGTGATCATTAGGCACTGTGGTCATGGCATTCGCCTCGGTGAGCGCTAGGAGATTGCTTAACGGCAACAAGCTGTGGCCCTCATATCCAATTATCAGGGATGGCGCTGGATTGACGGCCGGGCGCCCGATTCGCGCGGCAGGGGTGGAAATAAGAAGCGGCATGCGTGGTAATACCGGCCGGAACGAGTGCCACCCACACCCGCGACGTGGGGCGCTGGGCACTCCTTCGCAAACATTATACACGATACAGACATAGAGTCAAGGGCATCGCAGGTAAGGTTTTCGTAAGGTAGCACGGCGAACCCCGGACTCCAGGATCGCCCCGGCGCCCACACGCCGGGCAGGGGAAGGACCGATGGAACACGGCGGATGGTGGTCGTACATCCGGTACGACGAACAACAGGACAAACCGACGATCAGCCTGGCGCTGCTGCGCCGGGTCGGCGGGTATGCGGCGCCCTACCGCGGGCGCATCGCCATCATGCTGGCGACGATTATCGGCATCACCGTGCTGTCGCTGGTGCCCCCGCTGCTGTTCCGCGACTTGATCGACCATGCGCTGCCTGAGCGCGACGCAACCCGGCTCAACTGGCTGGCCCTGGGCATGATCGTGGTGCCGCTGCTGAACGGCGCGCTGGGCGTGGTGCAACGCTGGCTGGCCGCCCAGATCGGCGAGGGCGTGATCAGCGACCTGCGGACGAGCCTGTTCGCGCACCTGCAGCGCATGTCGCTGCGCTTCTTCACCAATACGCGCACGGGCGAACTGATGTCGCGGCTGAACAACGACGTGGTGGGCGCGCAGCGGGCGCTGTCCAGCACCATGGTCGACATCGTCTCGAACGTCATCAGCCTGATCGGCGTGCTGAGCATCATGCTCTTCTTCGAGTGGCGGCTGACGATCCTGGCCGTGCTGTTGCTGCCGATCTTCATTTTCCCGGCCCGCCGCGTGGGGCGCCTGTTACGCGCGGTGATCCGCCGGCAAATGATCATGAACGCCGAGATGAACGCGCTGATGAACGAGACACTGAACGTCAGCGGGGCGCTGCTGGTGAAACTGTTTGGCCGGGCCGAGGACGAGAACAAGCGCATGCGCGAACGGGCCGAAGCCGTGCGCGACGCGGGGATCCGCCAGGCGCTCATCTCGCGCTGGTTCTTCATGGGCCTGAGCCTGGCGAGCGCGCTTGGCACGGCGATGGTGTTCTGGGTCGGCGGCCACCTGGTCCTCAGCGGCGCGTTCACCATCGGCACCATCGTCGCCTTCAGCACCTACCTGGCCCAGCTTTACGGCCCGCTGACCTCGCTGACCAATTCGCGCCTGGAGTTCGCCACGTCGCTGGTCTCGTTCGAGCGGGTGTTTGAGGTGCTGGACCTGCCGGAGGAGATCCAGGAACGGCCCCATGCGGTCGCCCTGCATGATGTGGCCGGGTGGGTGCGCTTCACCGACGTGTGCTTCACCTATCGCGAGGGCGAGGGCAGCACGGCCGCGGCGGCGGGCCTGGCCGAAGTCACCCGGTTCGGCCAGCCGGGCGGATCGCGCCGGGTGCTCGGCGGGCAGGTGCCCGCATCCCTGCCGCCGCTTAGCCGGGCCCCGGAAAAGCCCCGCGACCAGAGCGTCCCGGACGTGCCCACAGACGGGGCGATGGAGCCGCGGTATGCGCTGCAAGATGTTTCGTTCGAGGTGCAGCCCGGCCAGTTGGCGGCCCTGGTGGGCCACAGCGGCGCGGGCAAGACCACCATCACCTACTTGCTGCCGCGCCTCTACGACGTGACCTCGGGCAGCATCGAGATCGACGGGCACGATATCCGCGACGTGACCTTGGACAGCCTGGCGGCCAATATCGGCATGGTGACACAGGAGACCTACCTGTTCCACGACACGATCCGGGCCAACCTGCTGTACGCCCAGCCGGGCGCCCCGCAGGAGGCTATCGAGGCGGCGTGCCGGGCGGCCAATATCCACGAGTTCATCGCCGACCTGCCCGACGGCTACGATACCGTGGTGGGCGAGCGCGGCTACCGCCTCTCCGGCGGCGAGAAGCAGCGCATCGCCATCGCCCGCGTCATCCTGAAGGACCCGCGCATCCTGGTGCTGGACGAGGCCACCTCGGCGCTCGACAGCCAGACCGAGGCGCTGATCCAGCAGGCGCTGGAGCGGGTCATGCTGGGGCGCACCAGCATCGTCATCGCCCACCGCCTCAGCACCATCCTGGCCGCCGACGTAATCCTGGTGCTACAGCAAGGCCGATTGGTGGAACAGGGCACTCACGCCGAACTGCTGGCGCGCGGGGGCGTGTACGCGGCGCTCTACCAGACGCAGTTCCGCGATACGGCCCGGCCCGCCGGCCCGTCCGCTAATGCAGTAGACGCAGCCTGAACCGGGCAGCGCGGGTCACTCGCTCTTACTGGCCGCCAGCCGCTCTAGCCAGGTGCGGACCCGCGTGCGGAGCTGGGCCGGCGTCACCGGCTTATGGATATAGTCGTTGGCGCCCGCGGCAAACCCCCGGCTGATTTCGCTCTCGTCCTCCGAGGCCGTCAGCAACACCACGGCCACGTCGCGGACGCGCGGGTCGGTCTCGGCGCGCAGGGCGCGCACCACGGCCAGCCCGTCGGTATCCGAAGTTTGCAGGTCCAGCAGAATCAGATCGGGGAAAATCGAGGTCGCCAGGTCGAGTCCTTCGACGCCGTCGTGGGCCATGATCAGGGTGTGGCCGTCGTGGCGCAGCGCGCTGATCAGGCCGTCGCGCACCAGCACGTTGGTGCCGATGATGAGAATCCGGGCGGATTGGGGCGCGGCGGCGGTGAGCGGGCGCAGGGGGCGCGTGCTGCGGACGGGGCGGGCCAGTTCAGGCAGGTCGATGCGCTGGCCTTCGCGCGCCATGAGCACTTCCAGGTTGGCGCCCCAGGAATGGGCCAGCATCAGCGCCTCGAACTCCAGCCGGGCGAGGAAAATGTCGTCATGGCCGGGGTCGTGGTGGAACAGGGCCAGGCGCTTGACTCCGGCGGCCACCGCCAGCGCCACCACATACTCCACCGGGCTGTGGCCCCAGTTGCGTTTGCTCTCATATTCTTCCGCGGTATATTGGGCATCGTGGATCAGCAGATCGGCGCCCGCGACAAACTGGGCATGGCTGCGGTCGCCTTCATGCAGCATCTGCTCGATACTGCCCGCCACCACGTTCTGCGGGTAGAGCCGGGGGCCGAACGGCTCATGGTCGGTGGCATAGACGACCGACGCGCCGCCGCATTCCAGCCGGTAGCCCAGCGTCAGGCCGGGGTGGTTCAGGTAGTGGGCGCGCACCCGCACCTCCTCGACGCTGAAATCCCCCTCTTGCAAATCGACGCACTCGATGCGGGCCTGCAGTTGTTCGAGGTTCACCGGGAAGTAGGTATATTGCATCTGCCCGGCGAGGGCTTCGCTCAGGCTGCGCTCGCCGCCCGCCGGCGCATGGACGGTGAACTGGAATCCCTCATGAAACACCGGGACGAAGAAAGGGAACCCCTGGATATGGTCCCAGTGGGTGTGGGTCAAGAGGATATGGCCCTTGAGGCCCTCCGGCATCTCGGCCACCAGATGTTCGCCCAGCAGGCGTGCGCCGGTGCCGCAGTCCAACAGCAGTTGGGTGCCGGCGGCCGTGACGACCTGCACGCAGGCCGTATTCCCACCATAGCGGGCCGTCTGAAATCCGGGCGACGGAATGGAGCCGCGAGTCCCCCAAAATGTCACCTGCATGGCCCTACCTCACTGGCGAATGGGGCTTAAGCGTCGGGGAGCGCCACCAACGACGTGACGAAGCGATTGTCCGCGCTGTCGAGCCGGAGCGGCGGCGGCACGGGCAGGCTATCGGCACGGCGCACCACGAGCACCGTCATATCGTCTTCGGGGCGCAGCGTGGCGGCGTAGTCCAGCGCCCCCTGCAGAATCTGCTGCGCCGCGCCCCCCTCGGCGGGCGGCGGGGCATCGGGGGCCAACCCGGCCAGCGGGACCAGGTTTTCACAGGTCCGCTGGAAGCGTTCAAAGCCGTAGAATTGGCCCGTCACGTCCCGTGCCTCGATGATGCCGTCACTATAGAGAATGAAGCCCTGGACTTCGTTCAGCGGGAAGCGCGCCGTCTCGTACTGCTCGCCCGGCATGGAGCCCAGCGGGAAACCGGGCAGATCCAGCCAGCGCCAGCCGGGAGCCACCGCGCCGTGCCCGTTGGACGGCAGATCGTCCGCGGGGTAGAAGCGGATCAGCGGATCGCACTGCCCGGCGTTGGCGTATTCCAGCAGCCCGCGCTGCGGATCGAGGACAGCATAGGCGAGGGTGACGAACATGCGCGGCGGCAGGCGCGCCTGCAACAGGTCGTTGACCCGGCTGAGCACGCGGCCCGGATCGGGTTCGTCGGCGGCGGCGAGGGCGATCATGCCCTGCGTCCAGGCCGCGATCAGCGCGGAGGCGGCCCCGTGGCCGGAGACATCGCCGATGACCAGGCCCAGGCGCCCGCCGGGCAGATTGAGCAGGTCATAGAAATCGCCGCCCAACTCGGTTGCGGGCACGCGCGCCGCCTCGACATGCCAGCCGGGCAGCGTCTGCAAGTGCGGCGGCAGCAGGGCGCTCTGGATACGATACGCCTGTTCCAGTTCGCTGGCCGTCCGCGACACGCGCCCGGCCACCGCCTGGGCGCTTTGCAGCAGGGCACTGCCCGCGCCGGGCGCCGCCCCATCGCCGCTGCGGGCCGATTCCAGCAGCAGCGCCAGCGCGGAGGTCATGTCGTTAAAGGAGTCTTCCAGGCGGCCCAGTTCGTCGTTGTGGTCCAGGCGGACGCGGGCGCTCAGGTCGCCGCCTCCAATGCGGGTCATCGCCTGCGTCACCTGCTCGATGGGCGTCACCACCAGCGCGTGATTAATCCAGACCAGGAGCGGCAGGGCCAGCAGCGCCAGGCCCAGGACCACGGCGCTCAACAACGCAGCGGAGCGGATGGCGTCGAGGTTGCCGTCGGCGGCCGCCTGCGCGCGCTGGACGGTGCTGCGGCGGAAATCGGCGGCCGCGGTGACGGCGTTCGCCATATCGTCGTAGACTTCGCGGTCCCACAGGCCCTGCGCTGTTTCGCGATAGCCGCGCTGCAACTGCGCGGCCATGCGGTCGAGGGGATCGAGCACCATCTGCACCGTGGCGAGCCGGTTCTGGTCCACGGCGGGCAGGCTGGCCGGGTCGCGGGCGGCGGCGGCGCTGATGGCGGCGCGCAGGCGCAGGCGCTGCTGGAACAGGCGCGCGATGGCGTTCGGGTCGGCATCGTTCAGGGCCGACTGCGCCGCGTCCATCACGGCGCGGACCTCAATTTGCAGCCGGGTGGCATCGGCGTTGCGCTCGTTTTCAAGGACGAGCACATTGGCCTCCTGGCTCACACGCGCGAAGGCCAGGCCGACCCCGCTGCCGAGCACCAGCAGCAACAACATGCTCAGGACCGAGGGCAGCGCCAGCTTGTACCAGAGCGGCATGGGCCGTTGGCGCAGGTAGCGCAAGAGCAGGCCCCGCCCGCGGCGCTCCACGCCCCGCACGCCGTGCTCCTCGTTCGCTGCCGGCGTGGCGGCCGGCTGCTCTGCCCGCCGCTTCATGGTGCCAGCCGATCCTTCATCCAGGCCATGGGCGTAAAGCCGAGCGGCGCGATCACGTCTTTTTGCACATTGGGACTCTGCACAAAATTGATGAAGGCGCTCGCCAGCCCCCCGGCGCGCCCCTTGGTGTAGAGCCAGGCGTAGCTCCAGAAGCCATAGGTGCCGTCGGCAATGGTCTGATTACTGGGCGCCACGCCGTCAATCGTCACCACCTGCACTTCGGGGACCACGTCGGCCAGCGCGGCGTAGCCGATGGCGCCGGGGCGCGCGCTCACGTCGCCGACCAGATTGGTGCTGCTCGCGTTGATGGGCAGATCGGTGTCATTCTCCGACCCGGCGGCCAGGATGGTCTTGCGGAACAGATAGCGCAAGCCCGATCCCTTTGAGGCGTGGAAGGCGGCGATCGGCAAGTTGGCGCCGCCCACCTCTTGCCAGTTATGGACCTCGCCGTTGTAGATGCGGCGCAGTTGGGCACGGGTCAGATTAGTCACATGGGTGTCCGGGTTCACGACGACGGCATAGGGCACGGCGGCGACCGGGTACTCCCAGAGCGTGCTGGCGTCGGCGCCGAGCAGGTCGGGCGCGCGCACGTCGGACATGGCGATGTCGGCGCCGTCATCCTGAAGCGTTGCCAGGCCGAGCTGGCTGGTCGAGGTAATCACCAGCACGAAAGCCTCCGGCGCGAGCTGGCTGAACTCAGCGGCGGCATGGCGCACCAGCGGCGCCAGGGCGCTCGACCCGGCACAGATAATGGTGCCCTGGTAGGTGGCGGGCGCCGCCGTCGGCGTGGGCGGGATCTCGGCATCACCCGGCGCGGCGCTGTCACAGGCAGCCACGAGGGGAAGCAACAGAGCCGGAACCAGCGCGAGGACGCCCAGCAGCCGGCGCCCGCGCCGGCCTATATTTCGATCCAAAAAGGGGCCTCCTGCGGACCGCACGCCGATCTAACCCGTCCTGCGGCGGCGGTACTGATGCAATTCTAACATAACGGGGCACCGGGCGCAACGTAACAAATACGCTACATTCTTCGTTTTGTTCTCCTCCACCGAGCGACCCAGCACCCTTGACGGCGCGCCCCGCCCTCCGCTACTATTAAGCGTAAGGCGCCGCTACCAGACCGGCATGGCCCCGCCACAGGGAGGACGCGCATGGACCCGCTGAACCCGCTGAATCCGAAGCCCGGCAGCCCGCAACCGGGGCTGGGCCATGTGGGCCAGGTGGTGTTTGCCTCCGATGGCCGAGCGCGGGCGCTGGTCTGGGCCGGGCGGCGCTATGCCGTGGCCGGGGACGCCGCCGCGCAGCAGATGATCGGCGAGGCCGCACGCCGGGCCAACCTCTACATCGACCCGGCCACCCTGGAACTGTTCGATCAGAATCGCCGCCCCCTGGGCCGGTGCGATCCGGGCACCGGCCCCTGACCGGGCCGCCCACAGGAGCACAGAGCAAACGACCATGGCCGAACTGCAAGTCAGCATGTCGGGGCGCGAGAGCGACGAAGCGTTTCTGATCGGCACGTGCCGGCAATGCGGCGTGTGCTGCGAGCGCATTCTGCTGGTCGAACCCGACCCCGTGACCGGCGAGGAGCGGGATGCCTCGGCCAGCGACGACCCCGACATCGTGGCTATCCGGCAACACCTGGGCGTGGCCTACTACCGGGACGACGGGGTGCCGGTCTGGCGCTGCCGCAACCTGCGCTGGTATGACGGCAAGGCCAGTTGCGGGATCTACGACCGGCGGCCCAAGATCTGCCGCGATTTCCCCCTGAATAACCTCGGCGAGTTGCCCGACCGCTGCAGTTATCACTTTGTGCGCAAGAGCCGGGTCTTCGCCACGCTCACGCCGGTCGCGGAGCCTCCTAATAGGCCGCCACGGTGATTTTGAGTTGTAGGGGCCGGTTTGAAACCGGCCTGCGGCCACTGAGAAGAGGCCGCCACGGCGACATTGAGTTATAGGGGCCGGTTTCAAAGCGGCCGGCCGCCCCTGGGGCCACAGTCACGATAGATCACGAACTCACGAGCAATAATACGCCCCCTCACCTAATTTTCACAGTTTTATGAAATTATTGACATTTCTATAGGTCCGCGCTATAATGAGAGTGCCGGGGTCTGCAAAGTTCCTGGCCGCAGATTCGCAATTTTGCCAGTTCGCGCGGGCGCCGTGCGAGGAGGGTTAGTTAGAATGGTAGCCACAACCACTGTGAGTGCGGCCCCTGCCATTAGCTTGAAAACGTTGTTGACCCCCATCCGGGCGCAGATGGAAGCGGTCGAAGCGCGGCTGCGCACGACCGGCGACGAGGAGTTCCCGCTGTTCCAGATCGCGCTGGACCGGGTGTTCGGCAGCGGCGGCAAGCGGCTGCGCCCGGCGCTGGCGATCCTGGCGACGCAGGCCGGCCCGGAGCCGGTGGAAGCCCGGCGCGTGGTGGCGCTCGGCGCGGCGATGGAGACGCTGCACACGGCGAGCCTGGTCCACGACGACCTGATCGACAACTCGTATGTGCGGCGCGGCCTGCCCACCCTCAACGCCTGGATGAGCCCGGCGGCCACGGTGCTGGCCGGGGATTATCTGTTCGCCCGCGCCGCCGTGCTGATCACCGAGACCGAGCATGTGCAGGTGATCGCCCGCTTCGCCGATAGTCTACGCCAGTTGTGCGACGGCGAACTGCGGCAGATGTTCCGCAACGCCTTCACCTCGATGCCGGGGCTGGCCGCCGGCCTGGGGCTGGAACTGGCGACCAGCGAGAACCCGCCGGTGCCGCCGGCCCAGCGCACCGTGGCCGACGACCTGGCGCTGCTGCCGAGCGACGCCGAGTACGAGCGCCGCATCACCGGCAAGACGGCGGCCCTGTTCGCCACGTCGGCGCAGACGGGCGCCATGCTGGCCGGGGCGCCGCCCGACCAGGTCGCGGCCCTGCACGATTATGGCCTGGCGCTGGGCCGCGCGTTCCAGATTGTGGACGATGTGCTCGACTTCACCAGCACGGAGGCTGAACTGGGCAAGCCGGTGGGCAGCGACCTGCGCCAGGGCCACCTGACCCTGCCCGTGACGCGCTTCGCGCAGGCCCACCCCGACGAGTGGCACGCGTGGATCCAGCGCATCCCGCAACTGGTCAAGGGCAGCGACTACATCTTCGGCCCGGCCCCCGAGGGGTCCCACAAGCACAGCTCCACGCCCGAGCACGAGCAGGCGATCAGCGAGTTGATCACGCGCGTCGCCGGGTCGGAGGGCGTGCGGCTGGCGCTGCAACGCGCGGCGGAGTATGCCCGCGCGGCACAAGCGCTGCTGCAAACGGTGCCGGAGAGCGCGGCGCGCACGCTGCTGTACAACGTCGCGGAGTACGTCGTCCAGCGGTCGTATTAGCCGCCCGGCGGGCCGGTTTCAAACCGGCCCCTACAACGCTGCCGGCGGCGCGTATCATAACAGACCAGGACATGAAAAAGCCCCCGTGACCGTAGTGGTCGCGGGGGCTTTGTGCGGGCGGCTAGCGCGGGGCCGCCGGGGTGCCCAACTGGCGGCCGGTGTCGGCTTGAGAGGGCGGCGTCTCGGCATAGCCCACGTAAGCGGTCGACGGCGGCAGGGTGTAGGTCTGGTAGCCCAGAATGTATTTCTGGATATGGGCATAATCATCCGGGGGCAGTTTGCGCTCCAGGAACTGCAACATGGTGTAGGCCACCTTCTCAGACGTGGCCCAATCCATCGACGCCGATTCGTAAATATCGCGAACGAGTTCTTGAATCATCTACAGGCTCCTATACGACTGGGCCATGGCCCAGCTCCCTCCAGCGGATGGCGCGGGCCGCCTTGGCGCCGGCCTCAGCGGGCCGGCACAGCGTCCGCCCGGCCCTCGCGGTCCTCGCTTATACTATCGTAAACGTGCGGGAGCGTCAAGTGTGGCGCGGGTGCGTGAATCTGGCGCCAGGCGGCACCGGATGCCGGCCCGCTTACGGCCCGGCTCAGCCGATTCTACGAGGAAGAGTGCTGCCGTCACCGCTAATCTCCAGGTCGTATTTGCCGCATCCATGTTATAATAACCGGTGCGAGTGCAGGCAGGCGTATCCCTGGCGGAGCGCAGGCCCCCACTCGCGAGGATTTACAGCCAGGGCGCGCAACCACCGGGCTACGCGCAGGAGGAGACAGACCATGACCACAAGCGATCAGCGCGGCGGCCCACGGGGAGTCCATCTCGTGGGGAGCGTGCCGCTGGAAAACGCGGAGCAGGTGTTCCGCACGGCGAACGACATCCTGGGGGGCCGCCTGCGGCGGATACCGGACGGCGAGACGGGTGTGCGCACCAACTGGATCGGATGGCAGGCCGGGGTGCTGATGCAACACCCGCTGTTTGAACGCGTGCCCACCGACAGCGCGTATTCGCCGCTGCCCCATTTCCGGCTGCGCGCGCCCACCCCGGCGGAGGCAATCCGGTTCGAGAACCTGGGCTATGCCGATGCGGCCAGGGCGTCCTGGGCCACGTTCCAGCGCTTGCAGCAGGCCGGCGCCTTGCCGGCGGGCACGCGGTTTCAGGTGAGCTTGCCCACGGCCGTCGCCACGGTGGCCTTTTTCGTGACGCCCGCGGACCAGGCGGCGACGGAGCCGGGCTATGAGGCGCGGCTGCTGGAGGAACTGCGCGAGATTACCGAGACCGTACCGCACGACCAACTCGCCATCCAATGGGATGTGGCCGTGGAGTTCGGCATCCTGGAAGGTGTATTTCCTACCGGCCTCCAGGCAGATGAAGCCGGCCTGATCGCGCGCCTGGTGCGCCTGGGCGAGGCGGTGCCCGCCGATGTCGAACTCGGCTATCACCTTTGCTACGGCGACTCGGGCCACCAGCACTTCACGCAGCCCGCCGACACTGCCCGGCTGGTCGCCGTCGCGAACGGCATCGCCGCCGGCCTCAAGCGGCCGCTCAACTGGATCCACCTGCCGGTGCCGCGCGACCGCAGCGACGACGCCTACTTCGCGCCCTTGCGGAACCTGCACCTGCAGCCGGAGACGGAATTGTATCTCGGCCTGGTGCATTACACCGACGGGCGGGAAGGCACGCGCCGCCGCATCGCCGCAGCGCAGCGGGCGGTGCCGGTCTTCGGCGTCGGGACGGAGTGCGGCATGGGGCGCCGGCCCGCGGAGACGATCCGCGAGTTGATGCAGATCCACGCCGATGTGGCCGCGCCCGTGCACGAGGAGTAGCCGGGGCCAGGATGCCCGTCCGGCCGGCCCCGGCAGCGCTATGCAAAGACCTCTCCCGGTTGCGGGAGAGGTCTTTTTGCATCCGGCGCTGGACACGGCGCGGCACCACTGGTATAGTGAATGCGCCGGGATGGCGCTGCGCGCTGTGCGACCTACCCCCGGCACGAGGACATGCCGTGAGCGACGACGAGGATCTGATTGGGCGCCAGGCCGAACAGGCGGCGCTGGACCAGGCACTGGCCGCGACCCGGCAGGGCAGCGGCGGCATCGTGCTGCTGGCCGGCGAGGCGGGCGTGGGCAAGACGCGGCTCCTGGAAGCGTGCCTGACCCGCTGCGGCCTCCCGGCCTTCAAGGGCCGCAGCAGCGAGATCGCGACCCCGCCCTACGGCCCGATCGCCGCCGCGCTGCGCGCCTATCTGCGCTTGCGACCGGGCGGCCTCGCCGATTGCGGCCCGCTCACGCCCTACCTGGCCCTGCTGCTCTCGGAACTCGGGCCGGCGCCGCCGCCGGGCGACCCGGCGGTGCTGGTGGAGGCCATCTGCCAGGCGTTCACCGCCATTGCCCACCAGGCGCCCGCCGTGCTGGTCCTCGACGACCTGCAATGGGCTGACAACGCGACCCTGCAACTGGTACCGATCCTGGCGAACGCGCTGCTGCGGGAGCCGCTGCTGATCGTCGGCACCTACCGCAACGACGAGATTGGCCGCGGCCACCCGCTGCGGCGGCTGCGCAATGACCTGCGCCGGGCCCACCTGCTGCGCGAAATCGTGGTCGCGCCGCTCGGCCCGGCGGACACTACCCGGCTCACCACGCGCATCCTGGGCCGGGCACCCGATCCGGCGCTCGCCGCCGCGCTCTACCAGCGCACCGAGGGCGTGCCGCTGTTCGTCCGCGAACTGGCCGGCGCGCTGGCCCTGCGGGGCCGGCTGCGCGCGGGCGACGCGGGCATGGAACTGGCGCCCGGCCCCGACCTGCCCATCCCCGACACGCTGCGCGACGCGGTGCTGCTGCGGCTCGACGGCCTGCCCGACCCGGCGCTGCGGCTGCTGCACCTGGCTGCCGTGGCGGGCCGGGAGTTCGACCTGGGGCTGGTGGCGGAGCTGGCGGGCAGCCCGGACGGGTTCGACGCGCTGCTCGAACGCGGGCTGGTGGTCGAGGGCGAGCCGGGCCGGGGCGCCTTCCGGCACGAGCTGACCCGTGAAGCGATCTACAACGATATCTCCTGGGTGCGGCGCCGCGCCCTGCACCGGCAGATGGCGGAGCGTCTCCAGGCTGCGGACGCGGCGCCCCTGGCGGTCGCGCAGCACTGGCTGGCGGCGAAGGAGCCGGATCGCGCCCGCGCGGCTCTGCTGGCCGCCGCCGAGCACGCCTGCGCCATCCATGCCTACCGCGACGCCGTGGACGCCGCCCACCAGGCGCTGGACCTGTGGCCCGAGGGAGTAGACGAGGCACGACGGCTGGACGTGCTCGACCAGCTAGGCCAGTGCGCCCAGCTTTGCGGCCTGCCGGCCGACGCGGCGCGGGCCTGGCGCGAAGTGGCCGACGCCCGCCGCGAGACCGGCGATCTGCACGCCTGGGCCGCCGCCGAGCGCAAACTGGCGAATGTTGCGGAATTGCAAGGCCACTGGGAGCAGGCGCTGGCGGCGCGGGCCGCCGCCGCCCAGGCGTTCGCGGCGGGCGGGTGGCCCGCGGAGGCCGCCGTGGAGCGGCTGTCGGCGGCCGCCCACCTGCGGTCCGCCGCGCAGTACACCACGGCGCTGGCGCTGCTGGCGACGGCCGCGCAGGAGACAGTGCAAGCCGGGCGGCCCGACCTGCAGGCCCGCCTGCTGGGCCTGGAAGGCAATGTACGCGCCCGCATGGGGCAGGCGGAGGATGGCCTGGCGCTGGTGCAGAGCGGCCTCGCCCTGGCGCTGCGGCACAACCTGCCGGGCGCGGTCGCCGAGATCTACCAGCGCCTGGCCGACTCGCTGGAGCACGCGGGCGATTATGCCGGCGCCAAAGAGACCTACCAGACCGCGTTCGCCTTCTGCCAGGACAACGCCATCCCCGCCACCGCCCAGCTTTGCGTCGCCTGCCTGACGGTGGTGCTGCGCCAGACGGGGGAATGGGAGCACGCCATGACGCTCTGCCGTGAGGTGCTGGCCTCGCCGCATAGCACGGTGCACGCGCGGGCCGTCGCAAACGCGATGCTCGGCACGCTGTATGCCCTGCGCGGGCAGGCGGCGCGGGCGCGCCCGCTCTTGCTCGATGCGGCGGCGCTGGGCCGGCAGATCGAACTGGCGGCGCTGGACCTGCTGGCTGCCTGGGGGCTGGCGCTGCTCCACGACTTCAACGGCGAACCGAACCCGGCCGCCGAGCGCTGCCGCTTCATCCTCAGCCGCTGGGAGCAGATCGAAGACCGGCACTACGCCGTGCCCCCGCTGCGCTGGGCGGCCGGCTTCTTCGCCCAGACCCACGCCGGCGCCGATGCCCGCGCCTGCGCCAACGCCCTGGCGCGGATCGCCGGCGCCACGGGCCAACCGGAGGCGCTGGCCGCCCTGGCCCATGCCCTCGGCGAGATCGCGCTGCTCGACGGCGATCCGCGGCAGGCCCTGCAGCAGTTCCGCCAGGCGCTCGATCTGGAGCGCGATGTCACCGACCCCTACTCGCACGCCGGCACCCAGTTGCGCGCCGGGATCGCCGCCGCCGCCGCGGACCAGCACGAGGCCGCCGTGCTCCATCTCACGAACGGCTACCGCACGGCGCGCAAACTGGGCGCGCGGCCCCTGGCGACGCGCATCGCGCAGGCGCTGGAGGCGCTGGGCGAACCCGTAGCCGAGCGCCTGGGACCGGGCGCGGCGCGGCGCTTCCGCTCCGGCGACCTGACCCGCCGCCAGCGCGAGATCCTGCAACTCGTGGCGCGGGGGCAGACCAACGCCGAGATCGCCCGCGCGCTCGTGCTCAGCCCGCGCACCGTGGAGATGCATATCGCCAACATCCTCGCCACGCTCGACAGCCGGTCGCGCGCCGAAGCGGTGCGCCGCGCGACGGAGCGCGGGCTGCTCGAAGCCTACGGTATGGTCCCGGAAAAAATACCGTAGATCTCCGCATGGCAAATGGCGCGCGGCCCCCTATACTCCTTTATGTAACGATGATCGCTGCCCAACTCATCATAACTGTAAGGAGTATATACATGGTAACCACGCCAACCCAACCCGATCTCACCGCCGTGAAGAGCCGCCAGCAAGCCACCTGGTCGTCGGGCGACTACGCCGTGATCGGCACGACCCTCACCATCACCGGCGAGATGCTGTGCGAAGCTGTCGGGGTGCGCCCCGACCAGCGCGTGCTGGATGTGGCCGCCGGCAACGGCAACGCCACCCTGGCCGCCGCGCGCCGCTGGGCCGATGTGACCTCGTCCGACTATGTGCCGGCGCTGCTCGAACGCGGGCGCATCCGCGCCGCCGCCGACCGCCTGCCGGTCACGTTCCAGGAAGCCGACGCCGAGCAGTTGCCGTTCGCCGATGGCGCGTTCGACGTGGTGCTTTCGATCTTCGGCGTGATGTTTACGCCCAACCAGGAGCAGGCCGCGCGGGAACTGCTGCGGGTGTGCCGGTCCGGCGGCAAGATCGGCATGGCGAACTGGACGCCGGAGGGCTTTATCGGCGAACTCTTCCGCACCATCGGCAAGTACGTGCCGCCCGCCCCCGGCGTCAAGCCGCCGGCGCGCTGGGGCACGGAGCAGGGGCTGCGCGAACTCTTCGGCGACGGCATCAGCGAGTTGAAGACCACCCGGCGCTCCTATATGTTCCGCTATCGCTCGGCGCAGCACTGGCTGGAGATTTTCCGTACCTACTACGGGCCAGTGCTGAAAGCCTTCGCCACCCTGGACGCCGCGGGCCAGGCCGGCCTGGAGCGCGATATCCTGGCCCTGCTGGAGCGCTACAACGAGGGCGGCTCCGACACGCTGATCGTGCCCAGCGAGTATCTGGAGGTAGTCGCCACCCGCCGCTAGCGCGCCGGTGAGTGACCCATAGCCCCGATAAGGCGGGTGCCCCGGTACACACGGGGCACCCGGCCAAGGCGCCGCCGGCGGACAACCGGCGGCACGTTGCTGCCGGCACCCGGCGCGGCCCGACTACGCGACATAGTGCAGCTTCAAGCATGGTGTTGGGGACAGCACACGCTGACGATAAACGAGTACGGGCGCGATAAATCGCGCCGCTACACCCACGAGGTCCCTTGAAGCAGCAATAGCAACGCTTATACCGAGAGGTAGGATGATGACCGATACAATAGAGGATATAACCGCCGAGAGCGATCTGCTTGAGCTTGCGGACGGCGCCGCGGAGATCGATCTCGATCCCGATTGGGACGCCGCCCGGCAGGTGGCGCACCGGGCGATCGACGGGATGATCGATTATCTGCGCGACGTGGGCGAGCGCCCGGTGTGGCAGGCGCCGCCGCCCGGCGCGCTGGATCGGCTGCGCGCCGATGCCCCGTTGCCGGTCGCGGGCACCGACCTGGGCGCCGTGGTGGCGCAGGTGCAGCGCGACGTGTTGCCCTACCCGGTGGGCAATATCAGCCCGCGCTTCTGGGGCTGGGTGATGGGCAGTGGCACCATGAGCGGCGTGCTGGGTGAGGTGCTGGCGGCGACGATGAACACCAACGCCGTCGGCATGCACCAATCGGCGAATTATGTCGAGGAACAGCTACTGTCCTGGCTGGCGCAGATCATGGGCATGCCGGCGAGCGCGGGCGGGATCACGGTCGGCGGCGCGGCAGAGGCCAACCTCATCGGCCTCACCGCCGCGCGCGACTACGGCTTGCGCCTGCTGGGCGTCGATGCGCGGGGCGACGGGCTACAACAGCTTCCGGCGCCGCTGGTGGGCTATTGCTCGGTCGAAGGCCATGTCGTGCTCGACCGGGCTTTCCGGTTACTGGGTCTGGGCCATGGCGCCCTGCGCAAGATCCCCAGCGGGCCGGACTACCGCATGGATCTTGCCGCCCTGGAGCGGGCCATCGCCACCGACAGGGCGGCCGGGCGGCATCCCTTCGTCGTCTGCGGCTCGGTAGGCACGGTGAACACCGGGGCCATCGACCCGCTGCCCGAGATCGCTGCCCTCTGTGTGCGCGAGCAACTGTGGATGCACGTCGATGGGGCTTTCGGCGCGGCGGCGGCCTTCTCGCCCCGGCTAAAGCCACTGCTGGCCGGCATGGAGCGGGCCGACTCGCTGGCCTTCGACGGCCACAAGTGGCTGCACATGCCCTACGGCACGGCCTTCGCCCTGCTGCGCGATCCGGCCACGCTGCGGACGACGTTCGCCGCAGCGGTCGACGCGGTCTACACGCAGGCCAGCGGGCGCGGGCCGCTGAGCGTGGCGCCGGGCCTGACCGACCGCGGCATCGACTTCTCCCGCCGCTTCAATGCCCTGGCCGCCTGGATGCTGATCCGCGAGGCCGGCGTGGCGAAGCTGGGCCGGCTGGTCGAGCAGAACGTGGCGCAGGCGCAGTATCTGGCCGGGCTGGTCGAGCGCGCGCCCGACCTGGAACTGGCCGGGCCGGTGCCGCTCAACGTGGTCTGCTTCCGCTACACCGGGGCCGGGCTGGACGACGTGCACCTCAACGCCGTGAACCAGGAGATCGTGGCGCGCTTGCAGGAAGAAGGGCGGCTGATGCCTTCCGGCACCACCCTGCGCGGGCGCTACGCCGTGCGTGTCGCCATCACCAACCACCGCAGCCGCCGCGCGGACTTCGATCTGCTGGTCTCCGAGGTGCAGCGCATCGGCGCCGAGCTAACCTGATCCGGCGCCTTCCGCCGCAATCCAGAGCGGTTCGATCTGCGCCAGCGGCCGGTCGAACAGCCCGCCCTGCCCATCGGGCCGGAACAGTTGGGCGAAATCGTCCGGGCCAAACGCCTTGCGCAGGCGGGCCACATAGGAGTCGTGCAACACCCGCAGGTAGTGGGCGCGGTCATAGGCCGGCAGGTCCGTCCCACCATCCACCGGCGCGCCGCCGTCCGCTTCGCCCGCATCCGCGTCTGTGGTGTCGCGTTCGTCGGGCGGCGCCGTGGTGTCGCCGGGCAGCCAGACGTAGCGGCCGCCGCTCGCCCGGTAATAGCGCACGTCCTCGCCCGTTTCCCAATCGGCGCGCCCGGCGCTAAGCAGAGCCTCGTAGGGGGCTTCGCGCCGCTGCGCCCGCGTGACCTGGTACTCGGCGGGCGTTTTGCGCAGCCGGGCGCGGGTGGCGACGGCGCTCAGCGGCAGCCGGCCCGCGCGCAGGGCCGCCACGGTGGCCGCGTAGGTCGCGCACAGCCCGGCCACATCGCCGCGCAGCGTGCAGCCCACCGCCTCGGCCAGGAAGCGCACCCCGAACGGCTCGGCCCGGCTGGACCGCAGCGCGCCGCCGCGCACGATCACCTCGTCGCCATAGGTCAGCAGCGCGTAGTTCTTCACTTCGTAGCAGAGCATGGCCGCGTAGCGCCCCTCGTACTCCAGCCGCAGCCCCGCGGGTAGCTCGGCGGCGACGGCGGCGACCAGCGCACGCTCCTGGGCGTCGGTCCAGCCGACCGGCGCGGCAAAGAAGACCCCATCCGTGTCGGCTTCGAGCAGGGCCATGCCGCGCGCCCGCAACGCGGCCACGACCTGATCCAGGATGGCCCGCCCCTGCCGGGTCACGGCATCGGCTGCCGCGCGGTCGGCGAACAGGGCCATCGTGCCCGCGCCCATGTAGCCGTAGCCGGAGTTGACCAGGATCTTCATGGCCGCCTGGACCGCGGTGTGGTGGAAGGCGGCCGCCGAGCCGGGGGGCGCCGCGCGGGCGGCCTCTTTGTGCTCCAGGCGCAGGTCGGTCAGGCGCGCCACCAGGGCCAGCAGCACGCCCAGCCGGTCGCGGGCCGGGCCGAGGCCGTAGACCCGCATAATCGAGGGGTACATCGAGGCGATATCGGCTTTCACCACCTGCCGGGCCACCCCGCTGGCAAAGAGGTAAGTCGCGCCACCGGCGTGCGGGCCCAACGCCGCCGTGTCCTCGCCCAGCGGCATGGGCAGCGCCGCCCCCGCCCGCCGGTAGGCGCGCACCAGGAGCGGTTCCAGGATCCCGGTCGCCGGGCCGGCAGCGGCCACGCGCTCGTAGCGCCGCGGGGCCATGCCGGCGAGGGCGAAAGGCGCCCCCAGCAGGCGCTGCGACAGGCCGTCGACTTCGGTCACGTCGTCCAGGGCGTAGCGGCGCACGCGCGCGGGGTCCTGCTGATAGGTGGCGTAGATGGCGGCGCCGGGGATGTAGGTGCGGTCGGGGGCGGCCACGCCGAAGTAGCGGGCCGCCGCCTTCAGGCCGTAGCCGGGCATGTCGCGCACGGCAAAGTCGTGGCGCCAGACGGCATCGAGTGTGTCGATGAACTCGCGCCCGGCCACGCTGTAGCGCGGGCGGCGGCGGCGACCAAAGCGCCCCGCGCGGCCGGTCTGCTCCAGCAGCGGCGGCCCCTCGGCCCGGCCCAGCGCGAGCGGCACGCCGCACACCCGCGCCCGCGCTTCCAGGAACGGCAGATCGAACCCGAACAGGTTGTGGTTCTCGATCACGTCGGGGTCGCGGGCGCGGATCAGTGCGCAGAGATCGGCGATCAGGCGCGCTTCATCGGCGGGGGTGGGCGCTTCAAGCACCGTCGCCAGGCCGCGACTGTCGCGCACGGCCACCAGGAAGATGCGCCCGGCCGCGGGGTCGAGCGCGGTCGTCTCCAGGTCGAATTGCAGGCGGTGGAGATCGGTATAGGCCAGCCCGCGAAAGTAGACACGCCCGGTCGCCATGAGGTACTGCTCGACCGGCCCCACCTGATAATAGTCCGCGCCCAGGTCATCCAGCCGGCGCACGGGCCGGCCCAGGCGGCGGGCGGCCCCGGTGAGGATCGTGCGTTCCAGGGTGGGACCGGCGCGGCCCGACAGCAGATAGCGATAGGTGCCCGCCGTCGCATCGGCCAGGGGCCGGTAGCAGACCGGCGCGTCCGCGGCGCCGGGCGCATCGGCGGGCACCAGGGCCGGCCCCAGGTGGGTCAGGTCGTCGAGCGTCGCGGCCCACAGCCAGGGGCGGAACCGCGCGGGGGTGCAGGTCACGCCGCCGGCATCGCGCTGCCAGACCAGGGCGCGGCCCGCCCGGTCGGCCCAGACCGAGACGATGCCGGGGGTCGGATCCCAGCCGAACAGCCAGTCGTCGGCAGACGGGGGTGCGGGGGATGGGGACGGCACGGCGGGCATCGCTCTCCTGGGCATGCGGGACGGCAGACACGCTTCAGGGAGAGCATAGCATATCGCGCCGCCCGCGACAAGCATGGCCCGGAGGCTCAAGCCTCCGGCTACGCTTACCAAGACCGCCTGCGCGGCCTGTCCCCTACTCCCAGCCCGCGCAAAAAAAGACCTCTCCCGCGCGGGGGAGAGGTCCTGGCGCATCCGGGATGCGCGGGGCGCTTACGGTTCCTCGTCCAGGCGGACCGTGTTGCCGCCGTTGTTGATATCGCGACCGGCAGTGTCCGGCATCCCGCTGTCGAGGCGCTGGGTGTAGCCGGCTTCCTGGCCGGAAACATCGCCTTCGGCGCCGCTGGAGCCGCCGACGCCGGTATGGGTGCTGCCCATGTTCGCCATGCGCTCGCGCTGGGCCTTCATCACCTCGTCCACGCCCTTCGCCATGCTGTCGAGCAGGGTTTTCACGGCGGCGAAGCCTTCGCTGGCCGCGTTGCGCGCGTGGGTAGCGGCGTCCTCCGGCAGGGCCTGCATGGGGATCTGGGCGAGGGTGGCGGGCACCTTCACCAGTTGCTCCAGCAACTCGCCGGCCGCCTTGCCCATCGCCTCCAACTGCGCGCGCAACTCTTCGCGCGGATCGTTCGCGCCCGTGCCGCCCGTGCTGGCGGCGCCGGTGGCGCCGGTACCCTGCTGCGTGCCTTTGTCGTCCATGAAAAGCTCCTTTCGCTGTCCAGAAACCTTCTGGACGTTGTCTAACCTGCATAAGGGGCGCCACGGCAGCCGCGACGCCGGCTCCCAGGCGCGTTACTACCCTGCTGGGATCCATCTGTTATTACGTGACCACCCTACCAAACGTTACACGGGGGCGCGCTTTCGGTTAGCCCCGCCACAACAGGGCGACGAGCAGGCCCAGCCCCGCGCCGGCCAGGGCACAGCCCAGGTTGACGATCTCGTTGTCGGCCCAGGGGCGGCCCCGTAGCGGGCGGGTGGGCGTGCCGCAGCTATGGACGCGCCGTTCGGTCTCTTTGCCGCAGTGGGGGCACCAGTAGACTTGCTGCACGGTGGCGCCGAGCAGGGAGTCGAACAGGGTGCCGCCCAACCCGCCCAGCAGCGCGGCGGCCAGCAGCGGGGTCGCGCCCGGTGGGACGCCGCGCAGCGGCCAGATCTGGATGAAGCCCCACGCCGCCAGCCCGATGAGTACCGCCCCGGCGGCGCCGGCCAGCAGGCCGAGCCCGCTCACGCCGCCGGACGTGCCCGCGGGCACCACGCGGCCCGTGGTCACGAGGCGGGGCTCGGCGCGGCTGAGGGTGCCGAGTTCGGTGCCCCAGGTGTCGGCGGTGACGGCGGCGAGGCTGCCGGCGAAGGCGGCAAACAGCGGGGCCTGCCATTCGGGCGGGGCTGCCGCGGCGCCCACAGCCAGCAATCCGGCCACGCCGCCGTTCGCCAGCGCCTGGCCGAGATCGCGGCGCCCGCCCTTGGCGAAGGCGCGGGCGGCTTCGGCTTTGCGCGCGGCGCGCGCGCCCACCCGGCCCAGCGCGCTCGACGTGGCGAAAAAGACGATCAGCAGCAGGCCCCAGGCCAGGCCGCCGAAGGCGAAAGTCGCGGTGCCGATGAGCAGAGCGCCCAGCACCCCGCCCGCCGTCAGGCTGCCCGCCGCATAGGCGACGGCGCCGATGACGGCGCTGAGGACCAGCCCGGCGGCCAGCGCGCCCGGATCGAGCCGCCCGGTGTCGAGCATCCAGAGCGTGACGCCCGCGCCGACCGGCACGCTGAGGTTGTCCTGCCCGCTGGGCGCGGCGGGTTCGAGTAGCGCCGCGACGATACCGACCAGGGCGGCGGTGACGGCGGCGCGGCCCAGGCTATACTGCGCCGGGGCCAGCAGGGCCAGCGTGGGCGTGATGCTGAGGAAGCTGAACAGGGCCAGGGCGGCGGAGCCTTCGAGCGAGCGGGTGTGCCCGCCGATGCGGTAGTGGTGCCGCCCGATGGCCCGCCCGACGATGCTGGCCGCGCCGTCGCCCCAGGTGAGGGCCATGAGTGCAGCGGCGGCCAGGTAGGGGCGCCCGGCGCTCCAGAACCAGCCCAGCAGCAGCGTGAACGAGACCATGAACCAGACGGTGCCCAGGCCTTCGCTGCGCGCGGCGTCCATGGCCGGGATCAGGCTGCGCCGGGCCGAGAGCCAGTTGATGCCGATGAAGGCCGTGGTGGCGATGAGCGCGGCCCACCAGTGGTCGAACAGGGCCAGCGCGCCGAACACCCACATCCCCGCGCCGACATGGACCAGCTTGCGCGTGAACTCGGGCGGCCAGCCCGCGCGGCGGCGAATCAGTTCGGCGACCACCAGCAGCACCGTGGGATAGAGGAAGCTGATGCCCAGGGCGATCCAATCGCGGCTGGTCATAGGGTGTTCCCGGTCGCCTGGCCGCCCATGACCTGTATGCGCAGGCGCAGCAGGAAGCCCGTAGGGGGCGCCAGGTCGGGGTCGGGCGGCACGAACATCGACTCGATGGCGAAGTCGTGCAGGCGGTGGCGGATGGCACGCAGGATCTCATGGCGGCGGGCCGGCGGCAACTCTGCGTCGGAGCCGGCATCGAGAGCGAAGACGGCGGCGCTGCCCTCGGCCACCACGCTGCGCCAGGGCTGGCCCGGATCGGCGGCCGGGCTGCAGTCGAGGTCGTCGACCTGAGCGCAGACGCCGTGCGGGTGCTCGCGCAGGGCTTCGACCAGGGCCTGCCCGCCGCCCGGATGGTAGAACCAGAGATCGCGGCCTTCGATGGCGAACCAGAGCGGCAGGCAGTAGGTCCGCTCGCGGGCGGGGTGATAGCAGCCGAGATGGGCCAGCGGGCGGGCGCGCAGCACCTCCCAGCAGGCGGGGAGGTCGAGCCGCACGGGGCGCCCGCGCGAGTGGAGCACGGCGACCACCGGCCATGTGGGGTGGACCAGCCGCGGCCCCGCCGACAGCAGCAGGCCAGGCC
>DASSGZ010000091.1:0-13186 GCA_035693165.1 Chloroflexia bacterium
CACCAGATCCCGCTGGGCCTCTACGGCGTGCTGGTGGTGGCGCCGCGGCAGGGGCCGGCCTACGATCGCGACTACGCCGTGGCTTTCGGGCAGGTCGGGGCCGGCGCCGGCATCCTCGCCAACGGGGCAGTGGACGGGTTGCACCTGGCGGCGCGGCCCGGCGATCTGGTGCGCCTGCGCCTCATCAACGCGGCGCTGATCGATATGCCCGGCACGCCGGAGGATGTGGCGCTCATCGGCGCGCCCTATACCGTGATCGCCCTCGACGGGCACGACCTGCACGACCCGGCGCCGCTCGGTCCGCAGGTGCTGCCCGTGGGCACCGGCCAGCGCTATGACCTCGTCTTCCGCATGCCTGCCGGCGGGCAGGTGCGGCTGGTCGTCGCCGGGCCGCTCACCCAGGCGGAGGCCGAGGCGGCGGGTAACGCGGCCCAGGGACCGGCGGCTGCCTTCGCCCGCGGCATCGCCACTGCCATCTTCGGCGGTTCGAAGATCCGCCACGCCGAGTCGGTGACGCTGGGCGACGGCCCGGCCCCGGCGCTGTCCGACCTGGCGAACCTGCCCGCCTTCGACCTCACCCGCCACGGCACGCCCGCACCCGACCCCGTGGCCGACCGCGCTGGCTTCGACGTCAGCCAGGACCTGCGCATTACTGCTACGCCCGGCTTCCGCGACGGCGCCTTCGAGAACCTGCAACTGCTCAACGGCCAGACCTCGCCCAACACGGCGCCGATCCTCGTCCGCCCCGGCCAGGTGGTGCGCCTGCGCTTCGTCAACGAGACCGACGAGTACCACCCGATGCACCTGCACGGCCACATCTTCTCGGTGATCAGCAAGAACGGGCAGCGCATCACCGGCAGCCCGGTGCACCTGGACTCGATCCTGGTGGCCCCGCACGAGACCTGGGAAGTGGCCTTCCTGGCCGACAACCCCGGCCTCTGGATGCTGCACTGCCACGTGCTGATCCACGCCGCCTACGGCCTCATGACGATGGTCGACTACGTGGGCGTGACCACGCCCTACACCATGGGCACGCGCTCGGGCAACATGCCGGAGTAGGCACCGCCCCTGCCCGACCCAAGCTATGCTACACCGGCACCTGATCGAGAAAGGATCGCGACCATGGATTACCAGCTCGTCCGCACCGACTCGGGAACCCGCCAATCGTCCTGGCTGCTATACGGGGGTCTGCTCGGCCCGATACTCTTCACGCTCGTCTACCTGATCGAGGGCGCGACCCGTCCGGGCTACGACCCCTGGCGTATGGCCGTCAGCGCCTTGAGCCTGAGCGATCAGGGCTGGATGCAGATCGCCAACTTCCTCGTTTCGGGGCTGCTCATCGTCGGTTTCGCCGCCGGGCTGCGGCGCGTCTGGGCACACGGCAAGGGCGCGACGTGGGGTCCGCTGCTGCTCGCGGTGGTCGGGGTGGGCCTCATCATCGCCGGCGTCTTCGTGACCGACCCGGCGCTCGGCTACCCGCCGGGGACGCCGCCCGGCCCCGCCGCAACCACGACCCTGCACGGGACCATCCACTTTCTCGGCGGCGCGATCAGCGTCTTCGCCGGGCTGCCCGCGGCCTGCCTCGTCCTGGCGCGGCGCTTCGCCGGCGACCCGGCGTGGCGCGGCTGGGCGGCCTACTCGCTCGGCACCGCCGTGCTCACGGTGGGCTGCTTCGTGGCCTTCGCCGTGATGGCGGCGGGCAGCGGGCCGGCGGGCCTGTTCGAGCGCCTCTCGCTCAGCGTGGGTCTGGCCTGGGTCGCGCTGCTGGCGATCCGGCTGCTGCGCGCGGGCGCTGCCGTCACGACCCAACCGTAGACGGGGTGGATCAGGCCGGTAGACGGGTCCGTGCCGAACCGGGTTGCGCTATGCTGAGACTATCGGGTAATCGCGTTACGAGCAAAGAAAGGCGATTTCGGTTATGACCCCTGTGACTACCGCCCCTGCCCCGGCCTACCGGGTGTTGCAGCGCGCCATCCTGGCCGCGGCCCTCCTGGGCGCTCCGCTGGTGATGGCTTCCTGGTTCGCGCTGTGCCCGGAATACGGCAATCCGGGCTGCCCCGATACCTCGAACCCGCTCGGCAACCTGGTGGCCTACCGCGCCGCCGGGCCGATCTTGCTGCAAGCCTTCCTGTGGCTCAACGTGCTGGTGCCCTACCTGTTCCCGCTGGGCTATCTGGCCCTCGGCCTGCCGGCGATGCGGGGCGCGCCGTGGCTCGCCACGCTCGGCATCATCTCCGGCTGGGTGGGCAGCGCGCCCTGGGGCCTGGTCACGGACCGCAGCTTTCTGCTGTCGACGCTGGCGACGATGCGCAACGACCCGTTCTCCGTCGCCCTGCTCACGCGCCTGAACCAGCACCCGGCGTTCCTGGTGATGGCGACAGGGTGGTTCTTCGGCCACATGCTCGGCTATATCCTGCTGGGCCTCGCCCTCGCCCGCGCCCGCGCCGTCCCGCGCTGGGCCGGCTCCCTGATCGTCGTGGCCGCCCCGGTGATGGGGCCGATCGCCTATGGCACGGGGATAGGACTGATACAGGTGCTCGGGTTCGTGCTCGTCTTCATCGGCAGCGTGCCCGCGGCGCTGGCCGTGCTGAGGGGATCCGCCGAACAGGTACCGATCTCCCGCGCGCCGGCGCGAGAGGCGGTGCTGGGTGCGGGCGGGTGACGCGCGCCGTCCCAGAGGCGGGTGGCGTCATGGTGTATGATAGAATCGGGGAAAGAGCCGCGGATCATAGCAGGCGATAGGAGCGCGGGATGGAAACCATGCCGGGTAACGGACGGACGCCTCACCAAAGCAGTGCAAGGTCGGGTCCGACCTCCTTGCGCTGGTCGGGTTTGCGGTTCCGCATGACCCTGTCCTACACGCTGATGACGGTCGCGGCGGTGCTGATCCTGGAAGTCCTGCTGGGTGGCACCATCTGGGCGCTGCTGACCTATAGCTCGCTGGCCGACGATGAGTTCACGCGCAGTGCGACCGAGACGGCGCAGTTGTATGCCCTGGCGGCGGCGGTGCAGGCGGGTGGCCCGGCCCTCGACCCACGCACCACCCTGGAATCGGGCCGGCCCGCGTCTATCGCCCTGACCGACCAGAATCGGCCCGGCGGCGCCCTCGCCGTCTCCTACCTCGCCGTCCCCCCGCCCGATCCGCAAGCCGCAACCTTTGTGCTGCTGGCCGGCCCCGATGGCCGCGTGGTCGCCAGTTCCTTCCCGACGTGGTATCCGCCCGGCACGCCGGTCGTCGCGCTGCCCGTGCCGGCGGCCCCCGTGCGGGCGGGGCTGGCGGGCACGCCGGGGACCGCTGTGATCGCCACGGGGCAGGGTCGCGTCGCCTATGCCGTCCAGCCGGTGCGCAGCCGCGAGGGCCAGATCATCGGCGCGGTCTATGTCCAGGTGCCCAAGTTTCCCGGCGACATGCTGCTGTGGGGGTTCGCGCGGGGCTGGATCGCCAGCGGGGTCTTCTGGCTGCTGCTGATGCTGCCCCTCGGCGCCCTGTTCGGGCTGCTCACCACGCGCGACCTGGTGCGGCGGTTGCGCCACCTGGTCGCCGCCACCACGCGCTTCGCCGACGGCGACCTGGACCAGCGCGTGCCGGTTTCGCGCCCGGACGAAGTGGGCCAACTGGAGGAGCAATTTAACCGCATGGCGGCGCAATTGGTGGCGAGCCTCGACCAGCGCCAGGCGCTCGCCGGGCAAAACGCGCGCCTGGCCGAGCGGTCGCGCATCGCCCGCGACCTGCACGACAGCGTCAAGCAGCAGGCCTTCGCCGTGTCGATGCAGCTGGGTGCGGCGCTCGCCCTGTTCGATCAGGACCGCGAGCGGGCGCGGCGCCATCTGCGCGACGCCGAGCACCTGGCCTATCATGTGCAGCAAGAACTCGCCGGCCTGATCCAGGAGTTGCGGCCCCTGGCGTTGCAGGACCAGCGGCTGGCCGGGGCGCTGCGCGACTACGTGCCGGCGTGGAGCCGCCGGTACGGCATTGCCGCCGAGCTGGCGGTCGCTGCGGACGATGGGCTGCCGCCGGTGGTCGAGGAGGCGCTCTGGCGGGTCACACAGGAAGCCCTGTCGAACGTGGCCCGGCACAGCGCGGCGCGGACGGTCCAGGTCGCGCTGGCCGATGGCGACGGCCAGGTGCGGCTGACGATCGCCGACGATGGCCGGGGGTTTGATCCCGGCGCCGGCGCCGGGGCGGGCGTCGGGCTGCATTCGATGCGCGAACGCATGGCCGCGCTTGGCGGCACAATCTGTGTGGAGAGCCGCGCCGGGGCCGGCACGCGCCTCGTCGCCGCGTGCCCCGCCGTGGCCCCCGATGCGGCGGGGCCGCGGGCCGGAAAGGAGCGCTAGCCCGATGACCGAGCGGATCAGCGTGCTCATCGTGGACGATCACGACGTGGTGCGCCAGGGCATCCGCGCCTTCCTGGCGACCCAGCCCGACCTGGAGATCGTCGGCGAGGCCGCCTCCGGCGACGAAGCGATCCGGCTGGCGCGCGAGCATATCCCCGACGTGGTGCTCATGGACCTGGTGATGCCGGGCATGAACGGGGTGGAGGCCACGCGGGCGGTCAAGCGCGTCAGCCCGCGCAGCCAGATCGTCGTCCTGACCTCCTACCACGAAGACGAGCATATCTTCCCCGCCCTGCGCGCCGGTGCGCTGTCGTATACGCTCAAGGACATCCGCTCGGCGGAACTGGCCGCGATTGTCCGCCAGGCGGCGCGGGGCGAGTCGGTGCTGCACCCCCAGGTGGCGACGCGCGTGATCCAGGAGGTGCGCGCGGCGAAACCGAACGTGCCCGCCGCCTTCGCCGAACTGACCGACCGTGAGCTGGAGGTGCTGCATCTGGTCGCGGCGGGGCACTCGAACGCGGCCATCGCCGAGCAACTGGTGTTGAGCGAGAAGACGGTGAAGGGCCACGTGAGCAATATCCTGAGCAAGCTCCAGATGGCCGACCGCACCCAGGCCGCCGTCTTTGCCTGGCAGCAGGGCCTGATGGAACGCGGCTAGGGTGGGCGGCGGCCCAGATCTTCGGACCCAGGCCGCCGGGCTGGTGCGCCCGCGCGCTACGGCGCGGTCAGGGGCGCCACGTACAGGCGCTTATCGAAGAGCGCGCCCTGGCCCACGGTGTAGGCCACCGCCGGGCCGTCGAGCAGGGCAACCACCTCCGCCTGCGGGTACTGGCCCCCGGCGATCAACCGGGTCGCGCCGGTGGCGATGTCGTAGGTCCAGACATTGCCCCCAAACCGCCCGTAGCCGGGCGCCTCGCTCCAGGCGACCTGATTCCCGCGGACGCGCGGCGTGCCCGCGCCCGTCGCGATCTGGCGAGAGGCGGCGCCGGCAATCGAGTACAAGTGCAGCGTGCCGTCCGGCATGGCGTCGGTCCACGCGACATGGTCCGCTGAGACGGCATAGCCGCTGTAGCCCTGTTGCCCGGCGGGCAGCATGATGCCTTCCGGTGGCGTGGCCGGCGTGCGCAGGTGCAGGGTGGAGGTATAATGCACCTGCTTGCCGCCGTAGCCCGCTTCTTCCGCCCAGAGCAGGTTGCCGCCCGCCGCCACCGGCGGCAGCACCCGGCCGTTGCGCAGTTGCGCGGGCGGGCCGCCGGTCACGGGCCGGGCGAACAGGCCCATCCCGGTGCGGGTGTTTGCCATGTAGTACAGAGCGCCGTTATCCACGGCGATGTCTTCGATCCAGAGTATGTCCGGCGATCCGGGCGGGATGATCGTGCCCGCGACCCCGGTGCGCAGGTCATAGCGCGCCACGCTGTTGCCCGCCTCGCCCTCGACCCAGGCCACGATCTGCCCGTCGCTTGCGACGCTGTAGCGCTGGTTCAGGTGCTCGGTCAGCAGCCACTGGCGGCCTGTGTTCAGGTCGTAGCCGTAGAGGCGGGTATCCGGGGAGCCGCTGTCCACCCAGAACAGGTAGTGCCCGGCGCCCCAGGCCGCCCGGCGCCCGGTGGCGGTAACCAGGCGCGCGTTGGCCGGCGGGCCGGCGGGCGGCGCGGCGGGGTGGGCGAAGGCCTCGGCCAGCCGCGCGGCGCCCAGCCGCCCATCTTGCGGGCCGCCTTGCGTCTGCCAGGCCAGCCACTCGCCGGCCACGGTGGGCCGCTGCTGGTTGCCGGGCGCCGTTGCCAGCAAGACCGGCGTCGTCCCCGGCAGTTGGACGCCCCAGATGTCCAGGTCGGTAGCGTTAGGCGCGCCCTTGGTGCTCCAGAGCACCGTATCGCCCTGGATATTGATGTCTGCTGTGTACGCAGCGGGCAGGTCGGTCACGGCGCCGGTGGTCAGGTCGGCCAGGTGCGCTGCCGGGTCGCTCCAGACCAGCCGCTCCCCGCTCAGGGCGAGTGCCAGGTTGGCGTCGCTACGGATCGTGCGGTCGGCCACGGTGCGCGTGGCGCGGGTCGCCAGGTCGTAGACCTGGATTGCGTAGTGTTGCACGCCTTCCCCGCGCGGTTCCCAGAGTATCCAGGCCAGATAGCGGTCGGTCAGCGCCGGGCTCACCAGGTAGCTGCTGCCGTAGGCGGGCTGGGCGGCGACGCGGGTGAGCGCCTCGCTGTCGAGGTCTTTCAGCCAGAGTTGGGTGTTGCCGGTGGTCTGCCAGGCCACGTGCCGCCTGCCGGCCACCGGCGCGGTGCGGTCTTCCAGCCCCATGGCAATCGTGAAGCCGGCGCCGGTCGCCAGATCTTTGCCCAGGATGTCGTTGGTGCCGCAGTCCGGTGCGCAGGCCGCGACCTGCTGCCAGACGACCAGCGACCCGGCGACCGCGGGGTTGCTGCCCTCTCCTTTCACATCGGCCACGAACACCAGGCGGTTGGTGCGCGTGTCGAGCGCGCGCAGGTCCACCTGGTCGCCGAACTTGCCGCGGCTCTCCTTCCAGACCAGGTACGGTCCCGCGCCCTGCAGCGCATACTGCACGCGGCCGGGGCCGGGCGCCGGGATCGCGACCCCGCGCGTGCGCTCCTGGTAGCGGAAGGTGCCGAGCTGGCTCAGCAACACCGCGTAGGGCGTGCCCGCGTGTTCCGGGTGGCGCTCAAACACGGCGCGCTGGAAATACTGCACCGTGTAGGGCCGGCCGTCGAGCGGGCTGATCTCCGTGAACTCGTCGCTGATCGGGTAGCCCTGCTGGGCCAGGCCGCCGTGCTGCTCCCAGTAGGCGCGAAAGTCGCCGCCCAGGTGGTAGCCGGTTTCGGGGAACAGGCGGCTATCGGCGGGGTTCGCGTGCTGATCGGGCGCGCCCGCCGGGCCGTACTGTTGCCGGTAGCGGAACACGCCCAGCAGCGTGAGCAGCACGTCGTAGGGCGGGGCATTTTCGGGGTGGTACTCGAAGACGGCGCGCTCGAAATACTGCATGCGATACATCTTGCCGTCGGTGTCGGAGATCTCCTCCTGCTCGTCGGTGAGCGGGTAGCCCTGCTGGGCCAGCCCGCCGTGGCTTTGCCAGTAGTCCAGAAAGCGCCCCTCGACCGTGTGTCCTGTCTCCGGAAAGAATCGACCGTTGCTCTGGCCGTGGGCCGCCGGTGGGGCAATGCCGGCGAGGGCAGCGAGGATCACGGCTGCGCTAAGAAAGACCCGAAGTACGGTGCGGTGCATCGTGCGGCTCCTTTCGGGATAGCGCCGGAGCGTGGAACAGGCGCGGCTTCATCCCGATCAACGAGCCAGGGCGGGGCCGGTTCTGGCAGGGATGTTGCTCACTTGTGCCGCAAGCCGGCCCCGCGGGCAGGGACTTTGACGGAGCCGCGCGGGCTATGGTATGCTACGCCGCACGCCGGGCGGCGACGGGACACCCGGCCGCTATATCACACTCAGGAGGGTCCACGTCATGCTGGTCGATCCACGCGTTGAGAAAATGGCACAGGTGCTGGTCCACTATTCGCTCGGGGTGCAGCCGGGGATGCAGGTCTGCATCAATAGCACCACGCTGGCCGCGCCGCTGATCGCCGCCGTCTATCGGGAGGTGCTGGTCGCGGGCGGCCACCCCACCACCCACCTGAGCCTGCCCGGCCTGACCGACGCATTGCTGGCCCACGGCACCGACGCGCAGTTGGACTATGCCTCGCCGTTCACGCGCATCCTGTGGGAGCAGTTCGACGCCATGCTGAACATCGGCGCGCCGCTCAACACGCACGAGAACGCGGGCGCCGACCCGGCGCGCATGAACCGCTACCAACAGGCGCAGCGCCGCTATAACAGGTCGTTCGCCTGGCGCGTCGAGGGCAAGCCCTACTGCCTGACCCAGTTCCCCACCGCCGCCTACGCCCAGGCCGCCGAAATGAGCCTGGGCGACTACGAGGACTTCGTCTTCCGCGCCTGCATGCTCGACCGGCCCGACCCGGTGGCGGCGTGGCAGGAGTTGCGCGACATGCAGGAGCGGCTGGTGCAATGGCTGGCCGGGCGGCGCACTGTCCACGTCGAAAGCCCGGACGCCGACCTGACCCTGAGCATCGCGGGCCGCACCTTCCTCAACTCCGACGGCCATTACAACTTCCCCTCCGGCGAGATCTTCACCGGGCCGGGCGAGGATAGCGTGAACGGCCACATCCACTTCACCTACCCGGCGCACTACCTGGGCCGCGACGTGGACGACGTGACGTTGTACTTCAAGGACGGCCGGGTGGATCGCTGGGAGGCGGGCCGGGGCGCTGAGTTCCTGGAAAGCATCCTCGACCGCGACGCGGGCGCGCGGCGCCTGGGCGAGTTCGCCATCGGCACCAACGAGGGCGTAGACCGCTTCACGCGCAATGTGCTCTACGACGAGAAAATGGCCGGGACGATCCACTGCGCCCTGGGCCAGACCTATGCCCAGACCGGCGGCACCAACCAGTCCAGCGTCCACTGGGACATGGTCACAGACATGCGCGCGGGCCGCATCACCGCCGACGGCGAACTCTTCTACGAGAACGGGCGGTTCGTGATTTAGCGCGCCGCTGTGCCATCTGTCACAGGATTTTGTCATTCTGAGCGCAGCGAAGAGTCTCGTCGGGGACCTACAAGACGGAGATTCTTCGCTGCGCATCAGAATGACAATGCTCGTGTGACACGCTGCTCAGAATGGCCGTCCCAGTTGACAGACTACTGTGCTATAATGCGCCATGTACGGACGTAGCTACCTGGCGCTCGCGGTGGGCGTGCTGGTGCTGGGCATCCTGTTCCAGCAGCCCGCGCTGACCACGATCGGCCTGCTCAGCGGCCTGACCTTGCTCATCGCCTGGGGCTGGCAGGCCGCTTGCCTCGCTGGTGTGACCTACGAGCGCCGCTTCGGCGAGGACCACGCCTTCCTCGGCGAGAGGGTGCCGCTCGATGTCACCATCACCAACTTCAAGCTGCTGCCGCTCTCCTGGCTGGAAACCGACGATTTCTTCCCCCGCGAACTGCCGTTCGCCGGCTACCAGCCGGAAATGTCGTCCAGCCCCCACTTCGTCGTCTTGGGCCACAGCACGGCCATGCGCTGGTTCGAGCGCGTCCACTGGCACTACGAGATCGAGTGCGGCGCGCGCGGGCTGTACCGCTTCGGCACGGTGGTCTTGCGGTCGGGCGATCTGTTCGGGCTGTTCACGCGCGAGGAAGAGCGCCCGGCCCCGGCCCGGCTCTACGTCTATCCCAAGGTCCTCGACCTGCCCGCGCTGGGCCTGCCGCCGCGCCACCCCTTCGGCGACCTGCGCGCCCAGCGCCAGTTGCTCGAAGACCCGCTGCGCACGGCGGGCGTGCGCGAGTATCGCCCCGAAGATCCCTTCAAGCGCGTCCACTGGAAGGCCACAGCGCGCACCCAGCAGTTGCAGGTGCGGCTGTACGAGCAGACCACCACGCACACGGTCATGCTGTTCCTGAACATCGAGAGCTACGAGTATATCTACGAGGGCGTGGAGGCCGAGCGGGCTGAGTGGGCCATCGTGGTCGCGGCCTCGCTGGCGCGCTACGCGGCGAGCCAGGGCTGGAGCTTCGGGTTGCGCTCGAACGCCCCGGCGGCGGACGGCGGGGAGGCCGTGCGTCTGCCGCCCAGTTCGCGGCCCGAGCAACTGACCCGCCTGCTCGAAGCCCTCGCCCGCATGCTCATCTACTCGGTGCGCGGATTCACCGAGATGTTGCGCACCGAGACGCAGAGCCTGCCCATCGGCAGCACGGTGATCGTCATTTCGCCGGTGCTGACGGATGCCGTGCGGGGCGCGCTGTTGCGCCTGCGCGAGCGCGGCCTGCGGGTCGTGGTCTGCGCGCTGACCGACGCGCCGCCGGCGCCGCTGCCCGGCCTGCTGCTCTACCACCTGCCGCCGCCCGCCGATGCGCCCTACCTGCGCCCGCCTCTACTGCCCCACCTGCGCACCCTGTTTGACGACGACGCTGCCGCGCCCGGCCCGCCGCCCGCCGCCGCCGCGCCCGCGGCGGTGGGCACATGAGCCGCCCCCTCCGCGCCGGGCTGATCGGCCCGCCGCGCGAAGTGGCCGGGATCGACCGCGAGGCCGAGCTGATCGGGCTGGCCGTGACGCTGCTCGACGTGCTGGCGCTGCACCCGCTGCTGGCGCTCATCGCCGGGCCCGGCGGCGACGGGATGGCGCGGGCGGCGCTCTGGCCGCTGGTGGCCCTGGCCGGGTTGGCCCGCGCGGTGGTCTGGCTGCTGGAGCAGCGGCGCGCGAGCGCTACCGTCTACACCGCCGTGACCGCGCTGGCCGGGCTGGGCAGCCTGGCCGCGCTCGTCTGGGTCGAGTTTTACGCCGGGCCCGGCGCCGGGTGGGACGCGCTGCTGCGCGATCTCCAGCATTTTTCCGTGACCGGCCTGGGGCTGATCGCGCTCGTCCTGCTGGGCGGCTACATCTGGTGGCGCGCGCTGCGCGGCGACGCGCCCGCGCTCGGCGCCATCTACACCCGCTTCGAGCGCATCGTCGTCGCCTACGTGGCCTACGCCCTGATCACCTGGGTGGCCGCGGCCCGGTTCATGCAGCCGGTGTTCACCCGCGATCTGTTCCTGGTGTTCCTGACGGCGCTGTGGGCCTTGGCGCTGGCCCGTTCGCGCATGGAGGGGGCGCGCAGCCGCCAGCACCTCGGCACGCGCTGGTTTGTGTTCTCGCTGGGCCTCATCGCGGCGATCCTGGCCGCGGGCATGCTGGTGGCCGGCCTGTTTGCCCGCGACGTGGCCGATGCCCTGTTCGGCCCGCTCTGGACTCTGGTGCAGTGGATCGGCGTGGCCGTCGTGGCCATCCTCGCGGCGCTCACTTTCGTCATCAGTTCGCTGCTGGAGTTCTTCTTCGGCTTCCTGCGCAACCTGCCGCGCGCCCCGGCCACGCCCACGCCGACGCCCGGCCCCGCCGGTGGGAGCGTGATCGATAGGCTGCGCGAACAGGCGCCCGGCGGCCCCCTGGCCGATACCACGCTGTTCGCGGTGATTGGCATCATCGTGTTGTTGATCCTGGCCCTGTGGGCGGCCCGCGCCGTGCTGGGCAGCGCGCAGCGGCGGCGCCACAGCCTGGGTGGGGGCGAGCGTGAGTCGCTGTTCAACTGGGGCGCGCTGCTGGGGTCGTTGCAACGCGCCCGCCCCGCGCCCGGCCCGGAGGCGGACTCGCTGCGCGACCTCGCCGGCAACCCGGCCTACCGCTACACCGTGCGCGTGCGCCGGGCCTACCGCCGCGCGCTGGCCCGCGCCGCCGCGCACGAGGTCGCCCGCGCCCCGGCGCAGACCGCCGACGAGGTGCTGCCCGCGTTGCAGGGCGCGTTCCCCGCCGCCCGCGATCCGCTGCGCGACCTGACCGCGCTCTACGACGCCACCCGCTACACCGCCACCCCGGCCACCGCCGCCGCCGCCGAGGCCGCCGAGGCTGCCGCCCGCGCGCTGGACGCGCAGGAGCGTTAGCGCACCACCTCCCTATCTCGCGAACGGCAAAAGCGGCCCCGCCAGCGCTTCCGATGGCGGGGCTGGGGTGCCAGTGCGGCGCGCATCCTGCCGCGCCTTCGCGCACGGCGCGGGGTTCGCGTCGCTTCGGTGCCTGTTAGTCAGGTACGCCCTCGATGATGCTCAGCGGCGAGGCGGTGGGCACCACGCGCGTGAGCCGGAAGCCGCCGGCCTGGAAGAGCGCCGCAAACTCGGCCTCGGTGCGTTCCCGCCCGGTGAGGATGGTCAGCATCTCCAAGTCGAGGATTTTGCCGAAGGAGGGCGCGTTGCCGGGCGCCAGCACCTGGTCCACCACCAGGACCAGCCCTGTTGGGACGATAGCTCGGCGGCAGTTGCGGAGGATCTGCACGCAGTGGTCGTCGTCCCAGTCATGGAGGATGAACTTCATCATGTAGGCGTCGGCGCCGGCGGGCACCTCGGCGAAGAAGTCCCCGGCCACGAGCGCGCAGCGGTCGGTCAGGCCGTCCTCGGCGATGCGGTCGCGTGCGCCCTGGATCACCGGCGGGAGGTCGAACAGGATCCCGCGCACGGCCGGGTTCAACCGCAAGATGGCGCGGATCAGGCCGCCGTGCGCGCCGCCGATATCGACGACCGTGTTGAAGGCCGAGTAGTCGTAGGCCGTGACCACCGGCCCGGTCACACCTTCAGAGAAGCTGGTCATCGCCATGCTGAAGAGCCGGCCCGCCGCGGGATCGTCCTCGGCGAAGTATTCCCAGAGATTTTTGCCGTGCAGATGATCGAAGGCCGGGCGCCCGGTCTGGATGCTGTAGGCCAGGTCGCCCCAGGCGCGCCAGCGCCAGCTATCACCCCACATGCGGGCCATGTCGCGCATGGAGCCATGCACGTCGGACGCGAGGAAGGTCGAGAGCGTGGTCTGGGCAAAGATGCCCGCATCCACCTCGCTGAACAGGCCGAGGCTCGCCAGCGCCCGCAACAGGCGATATAGCGACGGTGCGTGCGTGCCGGTTGCCTCCGCCAGCGCCGTCACGCTCTGCGGTCCATCCTGGAGCAGGTCGGCGATGCCCAGATTGGCGGCCACCTGGACGGCCCGTGCGGTCATCATGCCGCTGAGCAGGTTGAGTATCACGACGGGCGGCGGCGGCTCGTGCGACACCGGGGTTGCAACTTCTTGGGGAGCGGCGATATCGATCATGGCGTGATTCCTTTCATACCGTTATTGTTATCGATTTCGCGGGCGGTCTTCCACAGTGCCGGCGGCCCGTGCCGCCCGGCTTCCCCCCGACTCCTGTGCCCGCCAACACTCTCAGCATAGCGCGCCCTGGCACGGGGCACATCGGGAGAAAACCCTAAAATCCTCCCGAT
>DASSGZ010000092.1:0-7701 GCA_035693165.1 Chloroflexia bacterium
CCAAGGCTTTCCAGTCGGACAAGAAGGGCACGATGATCGGCACCGAGGGTTACTCGCCGCCCGAACAATACCGCGGGCTGGCCGAGCCGCGCGGCGACATTTACGCGCTCGGCGCGACCCTCCATCACCTGCTGACCAACAGCGACCCGCGGACGGAAACGCCGTTTACCTTTCACGAGCGGCCCGTGCGCCAGTTGAACCCCGCCGTCTCGCCGGAGACCGAAGCGCTGATCATGCGCGCGCTGGAATACGACGCCACGCGGCGTTGGGAGTCGGCGGAGGCGATGCGCGCGGCGCTCCTGGCGATCCTGGAGCCGCAACAGGCGGCGCCCGCCATTGGGGCGGACCCCGGTGCCCGCCCTGCCGCTCCTGTTCCCCCGCCCGCGCAGCCCGCGTCGCCGGCCTACGCCGTGGTGCCGCCCGGCCAGCCGGCGGCCTATCCCTACACTATGCCGCCGGGGCAGATGATGCCGGGCCAGCCCGTGCCGGGCATGGCCTATCCCGGCATGATGCCCCCGCCCTACGGCCCCGCGCCCGGCGGCCCGGCGCCCGTCGTGGACACGACCACCAAACAGATCTGGGTCTTTACCGCCGAAGACGAGATCCGCTCCTCGCCCGCGGTAGCCAAGGGCATGGTCTTTGTCGGCTGCTACGACAGTAACCTCTACGCCGTCAACGCCAAAACCGGCGAGTTTATCTGGAAGCGGGCCACGGAAGGTGGGATTCCATCCTCCCCGGTGGTCTGGGAAGACGTGGTCATCTTCGGCTCCGAGGACACCAGCATCTACGCGCTCGACACCCGCCGCGGCGCCGTGCAGTGGACGGCGGGTACCGGGGCGCCCATCCGCTCGTCGCCGCGTGTCTCGCCCACCGGCCAGGTCTTCATCGGCTCCGACGATCAGCACCTCTATTGCCTGGACGCGCGCACCGGGCGCACCCACTGGAAATACCGGGGCTGGGGGCCTGTGCGCTCCTCGCCGGCCATCGGGCGCAACCTCATCTATGTCGGCTGCAGCGACGGCAACCTGTACGCGGTCGATATGGCGACCGGGAACATGAAATGGAAGTTCCATTCGTCGGGGCCGATCACGTCCTCGCCGCTCATCCACGAGGGCCTGGTCTATGTCGGGTCCGCCGATCAGCATCTCTATGCGCTGGACGCCGACACCGGGTGGGCCGTGTGGAAGTACCGGGCCGAGCACTATGTGACCTCCTCCCCGGCGGTGGCCGGCGGGAAGGTGTTTGTCGGCTCGGTTGACGGCTACATGTATGCCCTGGACGCGCAGTCGGGGCGCCCGGCGTGGAAGTATAATACCGGCAGCCAGGTCACGTCGTCGCCGCGACCGGCGGGCGGGATGGTCTATTTCGGCGCGGTGGACAACTATGTCTACTGCGTGGGCCAGGCCCAGGGGGATTTGCGCTGGCGGTTCCCGACCCGCGGTCCCGTCACGTCCACGCCGATGGTGGACGAGGGTCTGGTCTATATCGGGTCTCTGGATCACAAACTGTATGCCCTGGCCGTGTAGGGCCGGCTGAGGGCGGGCGCCGCTGTTGCCCATCCACCTTGCTGAGGGAGATACCCGTGAAGACCCGTAGCAAACGCCCGGCTGCGCAGAATGGGGCCGCATCCGCCGAGGCCCCGCCCGCGCCGGCGCCCGAGTCCGCGCCGCCCGCTGTGCTCCCGACCACCGGCACCCTGGCCGGGGCGCCCGCCGCAGCCGGCGCGGTGGGCCGGGTCGCCTGGGTCCAGGCTGCGCTGCGCAGCGATGTGGGGCAGAACCGCGGCGAGAACCAGGACAGCGTGTTCGCGCTCACCACGCTGCTGCCCTCGGCGGCGGGCGACGCGCCGGTGCCCTTCGGGTTCTTCGCGGTGGCCGACGGCATGGGCGGCCTGGCCGACGGGGCGACGGCCAGCCGGACGGCCATCAACCTGGTGGCCGAGCGCGTGCTGAGCGAGCTGCTGGTGCCCGCGGTGCGCGGCCAGGGCGGGTCGGGCGGGCAAGCGACGGTGGCCGAGATCCTGGAGGCGGCGCTGGTGCGCGCGGGCCAGACGATCCACCAGGCGGCCCGCGCGGCGGGCGCGCCCAGCGGCACCACCTTCAGCGGCGCCGTGTTGCTGGGCCGCCAACTGGTGACCGCGCATGTGGGCGACTCGCGCATCTACCTGCTGGGGCCCGACGAGTTGCGGCTGCTGACCCAGGACCACTCGATTGTGGCCCGGCTCATCGCCATGGGCCAGTTCTCGCCGGAGGACGCGCGGAACAATCCCCAGCGCAACGTGTTGTACCGCTCGCTGGGCCAGACGGCGAACGTGGAGGTGGAGAGCGCCTCGCATGCGTGGCGCGGCTATAGCCATTTGCTGCTGTGCAGCGACGGCCTGTGGGACCAGGTCGCCGACGCGGAACTGGCCGAGATCCTGCGCGGCCACGCGAATATCGACAGCGCGGCGGATCACCTGGTGCGCCTGGCGAACGAGCGGGGCGGCCCCGACAATATCAGCGCAATCGTCGTCCGATTGCCTGAAGCCGCGGCATGAGCACGCCCGTCCAACCGCAGGTGGCCTTCCGCCACCGCCTCGGCCAGGATCCGTTGCCGGTGGCCGCCGGGTCTCAGATGGTCTATGCTTTGCTGGAGATCGCCGTGATGGGCGAGACGGCGGGGATCTTCCAGTTGCCGCTGAACCTCTGTCTGGTGCTGGACCACAGCCTGTCCATGCGCGGCGAGAAGATGGACCGGGTGAAAGAGGCGGCCCGGTATGTGCTAAGCCAATTGGGGCAGGACGATTCCCTGGGGGTTGTGGCCTTTAACGACCGGGCGACGGTCATGGCGCCCGCCCAACTGGTCACCCAGGCGCAAGACATCGCCCAGGCCATCGAGGATATCGTGCCGCGCGGCGGGACCGAACTGGCCTCCGGGCTGGACGCCGGGCTGGCGCAGTTGCAGCGGGGTCGCAGCCTCACCGGGCCGGCCATCTCGTCGCTGCTGGTGCTGACCGACGGGCGTACATATGGCGATGAATCGCGTTGTATGGAACTGGCGGAGGTCGCGCAGCGGCGGGACATGCTCATTACGCCGCTGGGCGTCGGCGATGAGTGGAACGAGGATTTGCTCGAAACGCTGGCCTATCGCTGTGGCTCGCACTCCGAGTATATTGACCAGCCCGCGGCCATTGTCACGGCGTTCCGCCAGCATATCGCCGACCTGCGCCATATCTATGGCCGGCAGGCGGCGCTGACCGTGCGCACTGCGGCTCAGGCCCGGCTGGTGCAGGCGCACCGCGTGGCGCCCCTGATTGGCCGGGTCGAGATGGTGCCGGGTGCCAATGCGGGCGAGCAACGGCTCTTGCTCGGCAACCTGATGCTGGGCGAGGTGCAGGGTTTGCTGTTGGAGATCGTGGTGCCGCCGGTGGCCGGCGAGACCGCCCAGGTAGCGGCCTGTACCCTGGAGTGGCAGCCGACCGACCACAAAGCCGGCATCGTGCGCCTGGGTTATCCCATCCGCGCGGCAGTGGATGCCCAGGCGCGGCCCGCACTGGTGCTGGATCCCGCCGTCAAAGGCGCGGTCGAGAAAGTGGTGGCCTACAAGCTGCAAAAACGGGCCTGGCAGGATCTGCAAGAGGGCAACCTCCAGCAGGCCACCACCAAACTGCGGATGGTCGCCACGCGGCTGCTGGATGCGGGCGAGCCGGATCTCGCGCGGACCGTCCAGGCGGAAGCCGAGCATCTGGAACAACACGGGTTTGCCAGCGCCGTTGGCACGAAACAGATCAAATATGGAACCCGAGGGCTTGGGCGGACGCAGCATATGCGCATGCCCGAACCGGCCCCAGGCTAAGAGCGGAGAAGGACACGTATGATCATTTGCCCCAATTGCCGCGCAGCGCACGTGCAGGGTACGCTGTTTTGCGAGCAGTGCGGAAGCTCCCTCATCGGAGTGCTTCCTGTCGATGAAACGGGCGCCACGGCGTCGCCGGTCGGTCCCGCGCCCGCCGCGGCCGAACCGGAGGAGGACCAGGACTCCACCCCGCGCGCCGGGAGTGGCGAGAGTACCGGCGTGATGCCGCCCCCGCCCGACGAAGTGAACGCGGCGCCCGCCGCTGCCGCCGTGCTGGCCAATCCGTTGCTGGGCGATGTGGCCCGGTCCGCCGAGGACGATACCCCCGGCACCCTGCCGCTGCCGGGCACGCAGGAACGCGACACCGGGCGCGTGACCGTCGGGTCGGTGCCCACGCGGCTGCGCGTGCTGGTGCTGAACACCGGCCGGCTTACCGACTGGATCGACGATCCGGTGATTCACGTCGGGCGGACCGACCGCTCGGCCAACGTCTTCCCCAATATCGACCTGGAGACGGACGGCGGCCATAACGCCGGGGTGTCGCGCCGCCATGTGCGCATCAGCCGGCAGCCCGATGGCTATTACCTCGAAGACCTGGGCAGCATTAACGGCACCTTCTTAAACCGCCGGCGCCTCAGTCCGGGGAATCCCACCGAACTCAAAGACGGCGACGAGGTTCGCCTGGGCAATATTGTGCTGCGCGTGGTGCTGGGTGGATTCCAGCGCGCCAGTTAAGCGGGGCGTGGCTAGAGGAGAAGGGGACCGATGGGAAAGCGGCTGATCATCCACCTTGTCGGCGAGGATCCGATTGAAGCCGAGGTGGACGAGTTACCCAAGTCCGGGGAAAGTTATATCCAGGTATCGAATCCGCGCCGGCGCGATGGCCGGCCCTTGAATTATGTGACTGCCGGCGCGCGTTCGTTCCTGTTTCCCTGGACGCGGATCAGCTTTATCGAGGTCATGGTCAGCGAAGCCGAGCACCGCGAAGTGATCGAGTTCTTCCGCGAGGATCGGTGATTCGCCACCCGGTCCACCGCGTTCTGGTCTGCGCGCTTCTGCCCATCGGCGATACTCTATTTACCACCCCGGCGCTGCACGCGGTGCGCTTGCGCTACCCGCAGGCGCGCATCACGGCGCTGACCTACCCCACCAACGCGGGCATCCTGGCGGCCAGTCCCGATGTCGACGAGATCCTGCTCGCGCCCACGCGGGCGCGCCCGCAGGGTCCGGGCCAAATATTGCAGTTCGCCCGCGCGTTGCGTGCGGCTCGCTACGACCTGCTGCTCGAATTTTCCAGTTATAATTATGGCCTGGCCCTCTGGGGTGGCGCCCGCGTGCATACCAGCATGCGCCTGCCGGCCTTCTGGTGGATCCGCCCGGATGCCGGCGTGAACTGGCGCCGGCTGCACGCCGTCGAGCACTACGCCGGCGTGGCGCGCCGGGCGGGCATCCCGGTAACGGACTGGCGGCTGCGCATGTACGCCACGCGCGAGGAAATCGACGCGCGCGATCAGTTGCTGCACGATAACGGGGTGCAACCCCAGGAACCGATCATCGGGCTGCATCCGGGCGGTGAGGGCCTGTGGGGGCGCAAGCGGTGGGGCACCGCGGGGTTTGCCCGCGTAGCAGACCAGTTGCACGCGCAGTTCGGAGTGAAAATCGTGGTGCTGGGGGGCACGGAGGATGCGCGCCTGGCAGCCACGCTGGCGCGGCAGAGTTCGGCCCCGGTGCTGAACCTGGCGGGCCAGACGACCCTGGGCGCCACGGCGGCGCTGGCTGCACGCTGCGCCCTGTTCATCGGCAACGACAGCAGCCCGCTGCACATTGCCGTGGCCGCCGGGACACGCGTCGTCGGCATCTACGGCGTGACCGACCCGCGCTCATACCGGCCCTGGGTGCCGGGCGGGGTCGAGGGCCGCGACTACGCCGTGGTGCTGAGCACGGCGCCGTGCGCCGGCTCGTTCCCGCTGATCGGCGGCATTCCCTTGTGGGCGTGGCTCGCCGTGCTGCGCTGCGACGCGCTGGCGGCCATCACTCCGGAGCAGGTCGTGGCCGCTGCTGCCCCGTTGCTGGCCGCCGCGCTGGTCTAGACGGTCGTCTTCTTATCCTCGGCGGGCGGGGTGGCGGGCGGGGTGGTGGTCGCGGCGGGCTTCTCCGGCTCGCTTTCGACGGCATCGCGGAAGCCCCGGATGCTCTTGCCGAGCGCCGGGCCGACCTGGGTCAGCTTGCCCACGCCAAACACGACCACGACAATCAGCAAGATCAAGATCAATTCGGTCGGTCCAAGCGGCATTGTGTGCCTCCTTCTGTTGCTCAGCTACCGTTTCCCTTATTATACCACCGCGCCGCATGGCTGCGTAGATCGGGCAAGCAAAAAGAGGGCCAGGCTCTAGAGCCTGGCCCTCGGGGTGCCGGAGGTGGGACTCGAACCCACACGACCCAATGGTCACTACGCCCTGAACGTAGCGCGTCTGCCAATTCCGCCACTTCGGCGCATCGTTGGGCGGGTGCCCGCTCAACTTGCAGAGCTATTATACAGAATCTCCCCCGCGTTGTCAAGAATTTCCGGGTGCCTTGTCCGCCGTCGCGCAACGGCATTCGACCCAATCGCCGGCCCGGCAACCGAGGCGGCGCGAGGCGTCGCCGTTGCGCACGCTGATCTCCAGCGACCCGCCGCTGCTGATCAGCGCCACCATGGCCCCGACCGCGACATCGGTATAGGCGGTGGCGAGGTCGGAGATATTCTGCCCACCCACGCGCACGGTGACGGCGCGCCCGGCGCCCAGTTCGGCCAGCAGGTTCGCCGGGATATTGGTGATGACGTTGCCGAAGCGGTCGATGTGCACCACCTGCCCGCGCACGACCCCGGCGCTCGCGGTGGCCTGCAAATTGGGCAGGCGGACCAGGCTGTCGATGGGGATCGCCGTGCCCAGCTTCTCGGGTGCCACGCCGCGGGCCACGTGCGCGGCGCAGGGCGCGAAGATGTCGCGCCCATGGAACGTCGTGCTGACCGCCGGGAGCCAGTAGTCGCGCACGTCGAGATGATAGGCGTGCAGGTCGGTCTCGGCGGCCAGCACATAGCTGAAGATGCCGTTATCGGGGCCGATGAAGACGCTGTGGCCCGCATCGATCAGCACGGGGCGCCGGGCGCCGCCCACGCCGGGATCGACGACGGCGACATGCACCGTGCCCCGCGAGAAGTAGCGATAGGCCCGGCTGAGCACGAACGCGCCCTCGGCGATATTCTGCGGGCTGATCATGTGGCTGATGTCGATGATCGGGGCGGCGGGGGCGATGCCCAGGATCACACCTTTCATGATGCCGACATAGCCGTCAGCCACGCCGAAGTCGGTCAACAACGTAATGGGGTTCATGGGGCAGGCGCTCCTTCGGGTGGCGCGGGGGCCGTGACCCGCAACCAGATTTCGCCGAACGCGGCATCCTGCTCGGCCACGGCCAACCGGCGGCGCAGGATTTCGAGCACGGCCATAAAGGTGATGACGACCTCGGCGCGCGAGCGGGCGGCGACCAGCAGCGGCCAGACGCCGATCGTGCCGCCCGGCCCGGCGGCATCCAGGTGCTCCTGCAACTCGGCCACCTTCTCGGCCAGGGTGATCTCGTGGGGGATGAGGGCGGGCGGCTCGGCGAAGGGCAGGGCCAGTTGCAGGCGGCGATTGACCAGCCGCGTCAACTGGCCCAGCGCCACCCCTTCGAGGCCCAGCGTGGCCGGGCGCTGCACCGGGCGGCGCTGCCGGGCCAGGGTGGCCGGGCGCACGTAGCTGTGCAGGCCCGCCGCCTCGCGCTCGCGCAACTCGCGTGCCGTCTGCTGGATGGCGCGGTACTCTTGCAGCCGGCGCACCAGCTCCG
>DASSGZ010000093.1:0-12368 GCA_035693165.1 Chloroflexia bacterium
GCCAGAACCGCCCGCTGACGCTGGTCAGCGCCAGGCAGCCGATGACAAACGATTGCGCCGCGGCGGGATTGGTCAGGTGGCCGAGGCGCGGCGTATGGGAGCGGAGCCAGGAGACAGCCTGGTGCGTGGTGCGGTCAGGATACTTGGTGAAGGATGCGCTGAGCACGTTGAGGCGGTCGCGCAACTGGTCGACATCGTGGTAGTCGCCCCAGGCGCAGACGCTGGTCCAGCCCGCGCCTTCGGTCAGATCGAGTTGGAAGCAGACGCCGCGCGGGGCCGCCTGGAGATTGCGCAGCTTGCGGCCGGGCCGGGTGATGATGTAGATGCGGCCTTCGCGATGGAGGAATTGCAGCGGGACCACGTAGCAGTGGCCGGGATGGGCGCCGGTGGGCGGGGCGTAGGTTGCCAGCCGGCCAAAAGGCGCGCCGTCCAGCAGGGCAAAAATGGCGGATGCCGGTAGTTTGTCCGGGGCGGCCCGCTCCTCTGTGCTCACGCCCGCAGCATAGCATAGCGGCCCGCAGGCGTCAAGCGGCGGACCGGCCACCCGGTCATCAATTCGCCGCACAGGAACGCAGAACGCGAAGATTATTTATGTAAGTATTGTTCTTCGCTTCCTTCGCGTCTTCGTGGTGCAGAATCAGGGTCTATGACCGGCCGGCAGGCGAGTCTACCGGGGGCGGCGTCCGGAGGGACCCGCGCCGGCGGGGGCCGGGCGTGCTGGACTTTAGCGAGCGCATCGAGTACAATACGGTGCTGTATAGCGTCCGCCACTCGGGGCGGCTGGACTCCATCCGGCAATGATGGTATTAATTTTGCACCATTGTCGTCCGGCTGCCACCGGCGTGACACGCAGGCAGGGATAGACAATACCTGTGTCGCCACACGGTACACCTGAGACGATTGTATTAGGCTGCGGACGATACGCAGGTGAAGGAAAGGAACGAAGTCCGTCTTATGAAAATGACTGCTATTGATCAGCGGCTGGAAGGCAGGCTCAAGGAACTTTATCAACGCCATCTGGAGCGCACCGAAAAGATTGACTGGAGCTACCATACGTTGATCCCCTGGGAGCGGGGGCGCAATTTCAACACCGATCCCTGGTCCCCGGAGCAGGTCACGATCTCCGCTGACCTGCATATTGCCGTCGAGACGGCGTTGCTGACCGAAGTGAACCTGCCCTGGTTCACCACCGGCCTGACCGACATCTTCCGCGGGTCGTTGGAAGTGATCCAGGATTTTATCCGCACCTGGACCTCGGAAGAAGATCAGCACTCGGATGTGTTGCAGACTTATCTGCTGGTGACGCGCAACAGCGACCCGGTGCGGCTGCACAAGCTCCGCAAAACAGTGGTGCGCAATGCCTGGACACCGGGCGAAGCCAGCCCGTTTGTGGGTATGGTCTACACGGCCGTGCAGGAGCTGTCCACCCAGGCATATTATGTCAATATAGCCAAAAAGGCCGACCAGGAAGATCCGCAACTGGCGCTCATCCTGCGCCGCCTGGCGAAGGACGAAACGCTGCACTATACCTTCTACCGCGATGCCGTGAAGGCCCATCTGGAGTTGAACCCGAACCTGATCGAGGAAGTGGCCGACGTGATGATGAACTTTGCCATGCCGGGCCACCTGATGCCCGACTTCAAGTCGCGCATCGAGGTAATCGGCGAGCGCGCGAATTACGGCGTAGCCGAGTTCTTTAAGTACGTGGTGGCGGTGCTGATGGACATCTGGGATGTCCGGCGGCTGCAGCCGACCGCGCCGGACGCCATCAAAGCGTTGGAGCGCCTGAATAAGCACGTCGATTGGATGGCCCGCCTGGCCGTGATCGCCGAGAAGCGCCGCGCCAAGACGCTGGCTGCCGTCGCGAGCAACGGACACTAAACGCCGCGAGGCGGGGCCTGCCCGCCCCTGATGGTGCGTAAAGCTCCGGCGCCCTGGTGCCGGAGCTTTTGCTTTGACGAGACTCTTCGCTGCGCTCAGAGTGACCCGGAACAGTAGAATTGTCATTCTGAGCGCAGCGAAGAATCTCGTCTCGTTGGGGTACACGACGAGACTCTGCGCTGCGCTCAGAGTGACAAGCACTCTGTGATGGGCTTGTGCTCCGAATGACAACGCGGTAACGGTAGTGGAAAGGAGCGCCTGGTGAAAAGCTGGCAATTCGCCGAGTTCGGCGGCCCGGAGCAATTGGCGCGCCTGGAGCGCGAGACCCCCACCCCCGGCGCCGGGGAAGTGCGTTTGCGCGTGGCCTATTGCGGGGTGAACCCCATCGACATGAGCACCCTGCGCGGGCGCTTCGCCAACCTGCCCCTGCCGCACACGCCGGGCTGCGAGGTGGCCGGAGTGGTCGACGCGGTGGGGCCGGGCGTGACGAGTCCGCCGGTGGGCACGCGGGTGGCGCTGGCCTTCCGGCGCTACTGCGACCGCTGCTACTACTGCCTGCGCGGGCGCGAGATCGACTGCGCGACCTATCTCGGCGAGCCGGGGCTGCCGATCCTCGGCGTGCAGACCGCCGGCGGGTTCGCCGAGTACCTCGTGGTCCCGGCGCGCAACGCCATCCCCGTGCCGGAGGGCCTGCCGCTGGCCCAGGCGGGCGCGGCGGCGCTCGACGGGGCCACCGCGCACCACCTGGTGGACCGGGCGGGGGTCCAGGCGGGCGAAAATGTGCTGGTGGTCGGGGCAACCGGGGGCATCGGGACGTATGCGGTGCAGTTCGCCGCGCGGCGCGGGGCGACGGTGTGGGCGCTGGCGCGCGGCGCCGAGGCGGCAGAGCGACTGCGCGCGCTGGGCGCGGCAGCGGTCATCGACCGCGAGCAGGAGGATGTGAACGCGCGTGTCCGCGAACTGAGCGCCGGGCGCGGCGTGGATGTTGCGCTCGACCCACTGGGATCGGCTACCTGGCCGATGAGTATCGCGGCGCTGGCCCAGGGCGGGCGCTACGCCACCTGCGGGGTGCTGACCGGCGCGCAGGTCACACTCGACCTGGGGCCGTTCTACAACCGCCAGCAGCAGATCATCGGCTCCACCGGGGGGAGCCGGGGCGACCTGGCCGAGACGCTGGCCGCCGCCGCCGCGGGGCAGGTCACGGGGACGATCTGGCGGACCTATCCCCTGGCCGAGGCGCCGCAGGCGATGACCGCGCTGAGCGATCCGGCGCGCCTGGGCAAAATCCTGCTGGCGATCGGCGGGGAGGCGTAGCGCGGTAGCCCGGCGGCCCAAGCCGCCGGCTACCTTTACGAAGGCCGCCTGCGCGGCCTGACAGGGTGCCTCGCCTTTACGCCCGGCTGCAATCACGGCGCGGCAAGCGGACCGAGTCGTTGTAGGGGCCGGTTTGAAACCGGCCCGCCCCGACCATCCCCAATCAGGCCGGCGGGCCGGGGTTGCGGCTGAGCGCGGAATAGATTTCGCCGAGGAAGCGACTGGGGACGGTGGCGAGCAGGCGGGTATCGACAAACCCGGCGTCCTGCGCGCGGGCGACCCAGGTGGGATAGGAGAAGGGGTGCGGTACCCACATATTGCCGTGGTCCGTGTTGTATTCCACCACGATCAGCCGCCCGCCGGGGCGCAGGTAGCCGCGCAGGAGCGCGAGCACCGGAGCGGGGCGGCGCACAAAATGGAGCGAGTTCGCCATCACAATGCCGTCGAGCGGGGGCAGGTCGAGGGGCCGGGTGAAGTCGGCGGCGAGGGTCTGGACGGCCACGGCAGGGAACCGGGCGCGCAACGTGCGGGCCTGCACGTCGAGCGCGCCGCGGTCGCGGTCCACCGAATAGATGCGCCCGCCGGGCCCCAGCAGGTCGGCCAGGGCGAGGGTGAAGGCGCCCTCGCCGGAGCCGAGATCGGCCCAGACGCCGCCCGGCTCCGGCACGCCATCGCGCAAGAGCGCAACATGATCGGCGTGATTCAGGGCTGCTAGCTCCCCAGGACCTTGCGGCCCAGGCGCTCGCTGGGGCCGCCGCCCAACGCCTGGGCCATTTCGACCACCAACTGGAGTTCTTCCTTCGAGCAGCCCGCCTGGCGCGCGGCGGCGGCGCCCGCGGCGGCCTCGCCCGGCGCGAGACGCACCAGGGCCATGCCGAAGATCAAGAGCGCGCGAGTCCGCGCATCGAGGCCCGCCGCGCGGACGGCCTGCGCGATCGACTCGGGGGTTTGCTCCGGCCCGCCGAGGCCCGCTCCGGCGTTCGGCTGGGCAGGCGCCGCGGGCGGCGCGGACGGGGCGGGCGGCGGGGCAGCCGGCGACGCTGCGCCCTGGGCCGCATTGGCGGCGGGCCAGGCGGGCGCGGGCGCGCTGTAGGGGCCGGGCTGGATCGGCGGCGCCACGGGCGTCTCGTCGCGCAGCCACTCCGGCAACCCGCCGAGGTCGCCGCCGGTGTCCACGGAGGCGGTGGGGCCGGCGCCCGCCTCTTCGGCCAGCCAGGCGGGCATGGCGGACGGGGCGGACGGGGCCTGTGCCTCTTTAGGGGCAGGCGGCGGGTTGCTCTGGCCGTATTCGGCCAGCCAGGACGGCACGCCGAGGTCGCCGGTGCCGGGGCCGGCGCTGGGCTCGTTACCGCCGATCTGGGGCATAGTCACGTCGAGGTTGGAGGTGGGCAGCCGGCCCACGATGCGGTTGCCGGCGGCGGGCGCCTCCGGCGGCGCGTCGCGCAGCCACTCGGGCATGGTCACGTCGAGTCCGGTGGGGCCTTCGCCGAACAGGTCGGCGGATTCCGGGCCGTCGCCGCTCTGCGCCCAATCGGGCTGGGGCAACGGCTGATCGGCATTGGGCCGGGGCCGCTCCGGCGCCGGCTCGGCGGGCGGCGTAGACCGGCCCATCAGCTTTTGCAGGAAGCCGCCTTTCTGGGGCGGCGCGGGCACATAGGGCGCCGGGTTGGTGTGGGAGGGCTGGCCCACATCCTCCAGATCGAAATTCATGTTGGCGATGTCGGCGGGCAGATTGCTGTCGGGGCCCGGCCACGCCGGGCCCTCAGGGGGCGCGCTCTGACCGCTGGGGACAAAGTGCTGGACCGGGGGCTGGGGCGGATTGGCGGGCGCCGGGAAGGGCAGCGGGCCGGCGGGGGGCCGGGGCGCGGCGGCCTGCGGCGCGGGTGGCGCCGGGGCCTGCGCGGCGAGCGGGCTGACCGGGATGCCCGCCTCCTGGAACAGCGCCGCCACGGCGGGGTCGGCGGCCTGTACCTGCAGGCGCGCGTCATAGCTGCGCATCACCCCTTTGAGCTTGGTGACGCTCTCGACCCCGGTAAAGGGATTCACGCCCGCCGGGATCACCAGGACCAGGTCTTTGTCCCGGCGGACCATGCGGCTCAACGTCCGCACCAGCATCTCCATCGATTCGTCGGGCGCGATTTCATACGTCTGCATGCCAAGTTCCTCCGGGATACCGAGGCCGGCGACCGGCTCCCCAGGGCAACGAACCCCGCGTCAACGGCAGCCGCGTGCAGCCAGCATCTCGGTACCTAGTTGGCCTAAGAGCACCTCATAGGGGGTGCCTGCGTTTTCCGGGTGATATTCAAAACGGGCGCGCTCAAAGTATTGCACGGTATAGGTCTGGCCGTTGGCCGGCGACACCTCGCGCACCTCTTCGCTGAGCGGATAGCCAAAATTGGTCAGGCCCGCGTATTGCTCCCAGAACTGCCGGAACTGCCCGCGCAACGTGTGCTGCGTCTCGGGGAACCAGCGCACGTCGCCGCCGGGCGCCGGGGGCGCGGCGGGCGGGAACTGCCGCGCCCCGGCCAGCGACGCGCCCACCCGCGTCAACTGGACCAGCAACCGCAGTTTGCTGCCCTTATCCAGGGCGTCGTAACCCTTGAGCCGGGCATTCTCCGGATGCCACTCGAACCGCGCCCGTTCGAAATACTGGACCTTGCGGCCCCCTTCCATGCGCGCCTCGCTGATCGGGTAGCCGAAAATCAGCACGCCCCCGAAGCGGCGCCAGTAATCGCGGAACTCGTCCCAGACATCGTAGCCCGTCTGGGGGAAGACCAGCGGCGGCTGCCAGTTGGGCGGGTGCTGCACCGGGCCGGGCGTCGGCGCCACGCTCAACGGCAGCGTGGTGGTGGTGTGGCTCGGCAGCGGCGGCACCCCGGCGCGGAAGCCGTCGCGGAATAGCACGGCGCCCGGCTTGATGCTGCCGTCGAGCCGCAGCAGGCCGAAATGATCGTGCTCGCTCTCCACGCCCGCGCCCGCCGACGAGGTAGGCGGGAAGTCCCAGAGCGTCCAGGCCAGCAGCCCGTCGATCCCGGCATCTTGCGCCGCCTGGACCATCTCGCGATAGAGGATCACCTGGTGGTCCTCGTTGTAGGTCGGGTCGGCGCCGCAGGGGCCGGTCGGCCAGCCTGTCTCTTCGAGGACAATCGGCTTGCTGGTATGGGCGCGCACGGCGGCAATATCCTGGCGGATGGACCCCGCGTCATAGCTGTGGAAGCTGACAAAATCCGAGACATCGAGCAAGGTGCGCCCCTGCGGGCCGGCCTGCCAGAGCGTGGCCGCATGGCCCACGCCCACCGTGACCAACTGGCGCGGGGCCAGGCGGTGCAGTTCGGCGCCGACACGCAACAGCCAATCGAGCGCCTCCGGCTGGCGGTCGGTCCAGCTTGCATAGTGATCCGGCTCGTTGTGCAGGTCCCAGCCCAGCACGCGGTCGTCTTGCCCGAACGCATCGGTCATGGCGCGCAGGTAGACCAGGTTCTTCTGCCAGCGCGGGTCGGTGACGGCGGGGGTATCGTCATACCAGTCGAACAGGGTGAACAACACCTTGCACTGCAACTCGCCCGCCATCTGCACGATCTGGCGCGCCCGGTCGAGGAAGCGCGCGGTGGGGGCGCCGGTGGAGTCGATCACGCCCTGGTCCTCGCGGTAGGGCACGAGCACGCGGATGGTGTTCGCGCCGAAGCCGGTCAGCGGTTCCAGGTCGGCGCGGGTGGCGGGGCCGTTCCAGCGGGTCCACATCCCGGCCCAGGGCTGGGCGTGGGGATAAAACGACACTCCTTTGAGCCGCACGGGCTGCCCCTGATACACCAGCCGGCTGCCCTGCACTTCGACGAACAGGCCGCCGGCGGCGCGGGCCGGTGGGGTGGCCGCCCAGCCGCGGGCCAGCAGCGCCAGCGCGGGGACCAGCATGATCCAGATTGGTAAGGTGCGACGTATGATAGACGAGTCCAGGTTCACGGGTTTGGTTCCGTCCTAGCAGGCGAACGCAGGGGATGCATGCACATCAGGCCGCTACAACGCCTTCATCATAGCATAAAGCCGCAGCAGGCACAAGACGAGTGCGGCGAACTGCCGAGTGATGAAGTCCCGCCGGTGCCGGCGTACCAGCAGGGGTGCGGGCGCTAGCGGTCGACAGCGATGATGTGGGCCTGGATCTTTCCGTCCACCGGCCCGGCGCCAAACCGGCGGGCGAGGGCCTCTGTCGCCCAGTCGGTGGCCTCGTTGAGGCGGGACGCGCCGTGCGCCGCAATCTCGCCGCGCAGGGGCGTCCCCTGGCAATAGGCCACGACCGGCACGCGCGGGGAGTCCGCCCGGCTGCGCTCAGCCACCGTATCCACCTCCGGCGCCCGCGTGAACCCGGCGCGCGCCAGATCCCGGGCAATGGCGGCCGGGTCGTGGTAGCCGTGCGGCACGCGGGCCAGGAAGCGCGGGGGATCGTCCGGGAACAGCGTCGCCAGCGCCTGCGTGATGACATCGGCAAACTCGTTGTCCTCGATGCGGTCCCATACACTGAAGAGGAACCGGCCGCCGGGCCGCAGCACGCGCCGCACTTCCGCGCAGGCCCGCACCTTGTCGGGGAAGAACATGACCGCGAACTGGCAGACGACTACGTCAAAGTCCGCATCGGGGAACGGCAATTGCCCGGCATCGGCCTGGCGCCACACAACGGGACGGGCCGTGCCGATCGCCGCCGCCTGATCGAGCATCGGCTGGTTCAGATCCGTCGCCGTGATGGCGACCTCCGCCGGGAGCACCCGCGCCAGCGCGCGGGTCGCCACACCGGTGCCCGCCGCGAGTTCCAACACGCGGACGGGGTGGCACCGCGCCACGCGGGCGGCGAGATCCGCCGCGTATGACTCGAAGATGAGCGGCACCAGGTACCGGTCATAGATCTGGGGAATGGATCCCACAAATTCGGCATCACCCTCCGCAGGATTCATCGGCATCTCCTTATACAAGAAGGATAGAGTGGTTTGGTCGCTGGTTACGCCGGCTGTGAGCTAGTCCAGAAGCAAGCGGGTTAACGTATCGCGCAGCCACGCCTCATACCGATCCCCCGACCAGCCGCGGTCGACCGTGAGCAGGTGATGGACCTCGGCGCTAGTCACGGCCCACGTGGTCTCTGCTACGTCTTCCAGGCTCATGGCGGCCCGTAGCGGGCCGTTACCGGCCAGCCAGCGGACAAATTGCGCCATGCCTTGCATACGCTCCTCCAAGATGCCGCGCAATAGCGCCGCAATATCGGGTTCCGTCTCTGCCGCCGTGCGCATGATCCCGAAAACCGGGCCGACCCGCTCCATAATCTCCCGTATGTCATGGGCGAAGATCGCAATCTGGCGCTGCTGGTTGTGTTCGCGCCGCACGGCTTGCGGGCCTTCGCGTTCGAGTAGCGGCGCCGGCTCATCATCGCCCACGACCGATACGCCGACCAGACGGGACAGCAGGGCGCGCTTGTTCCCGAATACCGCGTAGACCGTTTCCACGGAAACGTCCGCCTCCTGAGCGATTTGCTCGATGGTCGTACCAGTGTAGCCCCGCGCTATGAACAGACGCCGGGCTGCTTCCACGATCTGGCTGCGAGTTTCGCGCGCCTGCGCCTGCCGCCGGTGCGAGACGTATTTGCGTTTGGTCCTGGTTTCATCCCCCATACCTATTGACTCCTCACCATTTTTGCTGTAGTATAACTGTATCGATTATACCATAGCTGCATCCAAGTTGCCGGCTGTCGGGCGTCAAACCGACTCCAGTATAAGCTATCCGATGCAGCGCCACACCATGAACAGGAGGTGCGTGATGTCAACCGCAGTGCAGCCCAATCAGGTAACGGCCCCGGCAGGCAGCGGCGTTGCCGAGTCGGAAGCTGAGCGCAATACCGCGCTCTTGCGGCGTTTCATCGAGGAAGGGTTCAACAAGGGCAATCTGGCCGTCGTGGACGAGATCATCGCGCCCGACTACAAGGAACACCAGTACGTCGCCCCCAACCACCCCGACGGACCCGAGGGGGTCAAGAACCTGATCCGGGATTGCCGCCGGCTCATCTCCGGCTTCCACCTGACGATCCAGGATCTCGTGGCGGATGGCGACACGGTCTGGGTGCGCATGATCGGGCAAGGCACGCACGGCGGCGAGTTCCTGGGGCGACCCCCTACCGGTAAGGCGGTAACTGTGGCGGTCATCGACATCTGCCGCTTCGAGGATGGCAAGATGGTCGAACACTGGGGCGTGCCCGACCGGTTCCACCTGATGGTGCAACTGGGGTTTGTGCCGATGCCGCCGGGGGCGCGGGCCTAGTTGTCCCTATCGGGATCGTGATATGCGGCAGGCCGGTTGCAAACCGGCCCCTACACCGAATCAGCAGCCCGGTTTGCAACCGGCCCCCACCGATTAAACCTGGGCCGACGGGCAGGGACGGTTGGTACCAACCGCCCCTGCTTCTTTATGCTCGACAGCCGGAATAGGACCGGACGAACCGGTTCAGTCCTTCACCCACCGCTAGACGGCGGCGGGCGCGGGCGCTTCCTGGCCGCGCAGACCGCGCAGGAAGGCGGCGGCGGCTTCGGCCTCCTGGCCGGGCGCGGCGGTGATGCGGTCGATCAGGGCGGAGGCGACCACGGCGCCGTCGGCCAGGCGGCCCACCTCGGCGATGTGGGCGGCGGTGCTCAGGCCGAAGCCGACGGCGAGCGGAAGGTCGGTGTGGCGGCGGACGCGGGCGATGAAGTCGGGCAGGGTGTGCGATAGTTCGGCGCGCGCCCCGGTCACGCCGGTGAGGGAGACGCAGTAGATGAAGCCGCTGGCCCGCGCGGCCACCTCGGCCAGGCGGTCCTCGCTGCTGACCGGCGAGACCAGGAAGATCAGGGCGACGTGGTGCTCGGCACAGGCGGCCAGCAGGTCGCCGGCCTCTTCGGGCGGCAGGTCGGGCACGATCAGGCCGTCCACCCCGGCGGCGGCGCAATCGGCCACGGCGCGGGCCACGCCGCGGTGGTGCAGCGGGTTATAGTAGCCCATGAAGATGAGCGGGGCGGCGACCTGCGGGCGCAACCCGCGCACCATGTCGAGGCAGCGATCGAGGTTGGTGCCGCCTTGCAGGGCCACCTGGCTCGCCCGCTGGATCGTGGCACCGTCGGCCAGCGGGTCGCTGAAGGGGATGCCGATCTCGATCAGGTCGGCGCCGTTATCGGCCAGGACCCGGACCAGGCCGGCGCTCTTGTCCAGCGTGGGATAGCCCGCCGGGACATAAGGAATCAGCGCGACTTCGCCACGCGCGCGGGCGGCAGCAAAGGCGGCCGCGATGCGTTCGGTGCCCATTATTTCGTCTCCCCTCCGGCCGCCCCGGCCAGGCGCACGCCCAGCGTTTCGGCCACGGTGTAGATGTCCTTATCGCCCCGGCCCGACAGATTGATCACAATGGCCGCATCGGGGCCGAGTTGTGGCGCCAGGTGCATGGCGTAGTAGACGGCGTGCGACGACTCCAGCGCCGGGATGATACCCTCCAGGCGGCAGAGGGCCTGGAAGCCCTGCATCGCCTCGTCGTCGGTGGCCGCCACGTACTCGGCCCGGCCACTGTCCTTGAGGTAGGAGTGTTCCGGCCCCACGCCGGGATAATCCAGGCCCGCCGAGATGGAGTGGGTTTCGAGCACCTGGCCGTCGGCGTCCTGCATAAGATAGGAGCGCGCGCCGTGCAAGACGCCCGGCGTGCCCGCCGAAAGGGGCGCCGCGTGCTTGCCGCTCGCCAGCCCCTGCCCGCCCGCCTCCACACCGATCAGGCGCACGGCGCGGTCGTTGACGAAGGGATAGAAGATACCCATCGAGTTACTGCCGCCGCCCACGCAGGCGACCACGGCGTCGGGCAGACGCCCGATCTGGGCCAGGGACTGGGCGCGGGCCTCCTGGCCGATGACCGCCTGGAAGTCGCGGACCATGCGCGGGTAGGGGTGCGGGCCGACCACCGAGCCGATGATATAGAACGTGTTCTCGACGTTCGTCACCCAGTCCCGAATCGCCTCGTTGATGGCGTCTTTCAGGGTGCGGCTGCCACTGGTGACGGGGCGGACCTCGGCGCCGAGCAGCTTCATGCGGAAGACGTTGGGCGCCTGCCGGGCGATGTCCACCTCGCCCATGTAGACGATGCAATCGAGGCCCAGCAGCGCGCAGGCGGTGGCGGTGGCGACGCCGTGCTGGCCCGCGCCGGTCTCGGCGATAATGCGCTGCTTGCCCATGCGCTTGGCGAGCAGGGCCTGGCCGAGCGCGTTGTTGATCTTGTGCGCGCCGGTATGGGCTAAATCTTCGCGCTTAAGGTAAAGCTGCGCGCCCCCGGCCTCGGCGGTCAGGCGGCGGGCGTGGTAGAGCGGCGTGGGCCGGCCCACGTAATCGCGCTGCAACTCGGCCAGTTCGGCGGCGAACCCGGCGTCGGCCTGGATGGCCGCGTAGGCGGTTTCGAGTTCGTGCAGGGCAGGCATGAGCGTTTCGGGCACATATTTGCCGCCGAATGCGCCATAATGGCCGCCGGCATCAGGCAGCACGGCCCCCGCGGGGGTGTTGGCTAGGGTGGTCATGAGTGCCTCCATTTAGTGATCAGTGGGCGGTGGTCAGTGGTCAGTTTAGCTGGATCTTGCGTGATAAGTAGCTATTGGTAGTGCGTCGGTGGCAAGCGCCGGTACAATAACGCCCTGTGACTCAAGGCGTGTCGTACTGACCACTGCCCACCGCCCACTGACCACTCGTCGCACGTTCGGCAAAAGTCGCGATGCGGGCCGGGTCTTTGACGCCCGCGGTTTCGACGCCGCTGCTGACATCGACGGCCCAGGGCCGCACCTGGGCGACGGCGGCGCCGACATTCTCCGGTGTGAGGCCGCCCGCCAGCATGATCGGGTGGCGGGCGGCCAGGGTGGCGGCCAGGGTCCAGTCGGCGGCGACGCCGGTGCCGCCGTAGGCACCCGCATGGGGCGCGTCGAGACCGATCAGCAGGCGGCTGCCCCACGGCCCGCGCACCGGCCCGGCCAGCCCGTCGGCCACGGCGGCGGCGGTCTGCCAGGCGGCGATAGCCGCTTCGGCCTCGGCGAAGGTGGCGGGCGTGGCGCGCACGATGCGGATGACCGGGCAGCCGATAGTAACCAGGGCCTGGGCATCGGGCGGCTCATCGCCGCAAAGCTGCACGAGATCGACCCCGGTGG
>DASSGZ010000094.1:0-14024 GCA_035693165.1 Chloroflexia bacterium
ATCTCTGGCCGCCCGGCCCGCCGCAAGACCGAGCGTCCCACCGGCGGAAGCCGCCCCGGTTCCCCCGCCGGCACTATCGTCCGCACCGGCCGTTGAGTTCCCGGTCGCGGCGCCGCCGTCCGCGCCGGCCACCATGGATTCCTCGCAGGTGCCGGCTGCGCCCGCCGCTCGCGGCGGGCGCAGCCGGCACCTGCGAGGAATCCATGGTGGCCGGCGCGGACGGCGGCGCCGCGACTGGGAACTCAACGGCCGGTGCGGACGATAGTGCCGACGGGGGAACCGGGGCGGCTTCCGCCGGTGGGACACTCGGTCTTGCGGCGGGCCGGGCGGCCAGGGATTCCAGCGCGTGCCGGATCGGTTCCGGTAGGGGAATCGCTGTTGATACACGGTCCACCAGACGGCTGAACAGGCCCGGATTTGCCGCGACGGGAAGATCGGCGGCCCCGCTCGCGGCCTCCGGCGAGGTTGCGGCTCGCGCGGGGGCGGCCAGCGGCATAGAGAGCGGCGGCACGTCTGAGGACGGCGGGGCACTCGCGGCGGCTTCCACCACCTGCGGCGCTACGGCGACCGGCTCCTGATCCCAGGGCCGCGCGGGGCGGGCCAGGAGATCGCCGGGCGCGACGAGATCACGATTGAGTTCGGTTGCCAGGTTGGCGGCCGGGCCGGTCCACAGCGGCGCGGGCGGCGGAGGCGGCGTGTAGGCCAGGCGGACGACGTGCTGGGCAGCTTCCACCGTGGGCGGCGCGGTCGCGACCGGCGCCGATACCGGCGAACGCGGCAACACGACGGCAGGCTCCGGCGCACCGGCCATCGCAACCGGCGTTGGGGCCGGGGTAGCGATACGCACCGGCGCGGCCACCGGCAACCAGCGGGGCGCGGGTTCGTCGTGCGCCGCCTCTTCCCGAACCGGGGCCGGGCGGACCCGCCAGACCAGATCCTGATCCCAGCGCGTGGGCACCGGCACGGGCGGGGCGGCGGCGGCAGGCGGGCTTGCGGCCGCACGCGGCAGCGGCGCCAGCGGGCCGAGCACCGGCGCCGTCACCAGCGGAGCCGGCGGCACAAGGGCCGGGCCGGGCGTGTAGCCGACCTGGATGCTGCTGGGCGGCGCGGTGGACAGGGCGGGCGCGCCGGACGCCACCGTGCTGCCGGTCGCAGCAGGCACCCGCTGCACCGGCGAGGTGGGCGCCGGAGCCGGGAGCGCCGTGCCACTCCCGGCAACAGGCGGGGGCTGGACCGCGGCTCCCGGCGGCAGGCTCACTCGCGGGCCGGCGGGCGGCGCATCGTCCACCGCCATGGGCGAGGCAACGGGCGGGCGGGTGCGCCAGACGAACGGGACCTCCGGCACGGGCGCGGGACCGAGAATCGTGAAGCCGGGCGCGGCGGGCAGAGCGGGGGCCTGGCCCATCCGGTAGGCGACCTGCCGCGCCAGGGCAATCGGCGGCGCGGGCGCGACCGGCGCCACCGGCGAGCGTGCCACCTGCTCCCACAGGGGCACCCGCTGGACCGGGGCGCTGGGCGCAGGCGTGGCCACCAGGAATGCCGGAGCAAGAGCGGCAAAGGGCTGAGGCGGGGACGGAGCGGATGGCACAAATGCAGCGCGCCCCGGCGGCGGAGTGACACTGCTCGGCGGTGGCGGAGGCGCGTAGCTCGGCGGCGAGAGCACGGAACCCGCGCTGCTCGAAGGCGCGACCGGGGCCGCGGGCGAAACGGGACGCGCGGGCGGGAAGGCGGGCGGTGTGGCCCGCGGCGCGAGGTACGTCGGGGCCTCTTCGCCCACATCGCTCGGCGGCGGGGCGGCGGGGCGCACTCGCCAGACCAGATCGAGGGCCGGGGGTCGGAGCGGCGCCGCCGACGAGGCGGTGCCCAGCGGCCTGCTCGCGGGCGGGAGATATCCCAGGCGCCGGGCGACGTGCTGCCAGAGGACCGCGGGGAGCAACGGGCGGGCGGCGGGACGCGCATACGGTCCGCCCAGCCGGGTCAGGATCGCCTGCACCATGCGCGCGGCCGCGCCGGCCGCCAGCATAACCATGCCGCCAGAGCCAGGCGCCGCCGGACGGGCCGCATTGCGACTCGCCTGGGGATCCGGGTTGTTACCGCGCGTGCTCATCGGTTACCTCAGCAGTAACCCCTTGTGGGTCAATTTCAGCGTTTGCACCGCCGCCACGCTCTGGCCGGCGTTGAGTTGCGGGCCGGTCCACTTCACCGGCAGCGCCTCCTGGAACTCCCACGCCTGCGTCCGGTTACTCTTTTGATCGACCATGATAATCGACACATGCCGGCGCTGGAAGGGCGGCCCCTGGATCACCTGCTTGTACCAGTTCCAGAGCTCCATCGAGGTGGTGATGCCGTTCTTCAGAGTAATGTCGGCCACCTTGGTGCGGCCCGGCAAGCGGTGGACATGATCGTTGCGCCCGCCCTCCTGGTAATCGGTCACTTCGGTTTCGATATCCAGGCCCGACACCTCCTGGAAGATCGCCTCGGTTATGCCGTCGATCTCGACGTAGAACCGGTAGGAGATCAGGACATCGGTTCGACTACTGGTGCCTGATGGCATGGTGATTCCGTCCTTTACCTGCGCGCCGGAGGCCGGCACATGCTCAGCGCCAGCCGCGGGCGCACCGTTCGCGGTCGTTCAGCAGTTCCTGCACAAGCCGGCGGTAGACGCGCTCGGCCACTTCCTCCGGGTCGGGCGGCGCGGGCGCCCGGCGCGCGGCAGGGGCCTGCTGGGCCTGGAGCGCCGCCGCCTCCACCGCCACCGCCCGTGCCTCGCTGGCCGGCTGGCCGGAAGCCGATGCCGGGACCCGCTGCACCGGCGCGGGCCGGCCTGCGGGCGCCGACAGCGGTAGCGGGGCCACCGGGGCCGCCCCGGTCTGCTCGACCGCATGGGTCATTTCGTGCGCCAGCAGCGCCACGCCCTCGGGCGTCAGCGGGTGGACGCGCGCGGGCTGCACATAGACATGGCGCCCGGCGGTGAAGGCCCGCGCGCCCAGCCGGGCGGCCAGATCGCCGGCCTGGCTTGTGTCGTGGACGCGCACATCGCTCAGCGACCGGCCGATCAGCCGGCTCACCCACGGGCCGGCGCCGGCCCGGTCGGGCGGGTTGCCCGCGAAGGCGCTATCCGGTTCGCGTTCCGTCTCGTCCATCGCCGCGTGTGCTCCGCTCACTCTTCGACGTTAAGCTGCCGGTTGATGCCGGCGATCTGCTCCACCCACGCCCGCCGCTCGTGGTGCTCCAGCTCTAAGATCTCCTGGCGCGGCCAGTGGAAATAATAGGCGATATAGGCTACCTCTTCCCGGAGCTGATCGAGAGGGTAGCCGGTTATCCCCCCGCCGGCACCAACTCCACTTCAAACTCGTGGTTGCAGTGCGGGCACTGGGCGGGAATGGTGACGTGTTCCGCCTCGTTGATGCGCCGATAGAAGTCCTGCAAATAGGCGAAATCGGCGGAAAACAGCTTCTCGATCACGCCGGTGTGCACGTCTTCGAGCGTGCCCAGCTTGGTGATCACCTTCGACAGCAGCACCACGGTCAGATACGCCTGGTTCTGCTTGACGCGCATATCGCGCATCGGCGTGATCTCGTCCATGGCCGTCGCCAGGCGCATCACGCCGTGGCGGTGCAGGTTGCCGTCGCTATCGACGTAGCCGCGCGGCAAAGTGAATTCATATTCGGTCTGCAACCCCTTTTCGGCGCGGGGTTTGCTGTTCGTGCCGACCATACTTTGCTCCGATCAATGAACAGGGCTGGGGCAAGGGGGCCGCCCGCCGTGGGGTGCGCCCCCTTGCCCCGCAGAATCGCGGAACGCCGGGTCTACTTGACGCGGGTCAGCTTCTCGTGCACGATCTCCAGCTCCTCGACGCCCACCTCGTTGGTCGACGAGTTCATCGAGGGGCCGCTGATCTTGCGCGGCCAGGCGCGGATGAAGTTCCAGCGGGCCACTTCGGCGCCGGTCTGGTCCACCATGACGATCGAGCCGTTGGCGCGGGCCTGATCGACCTGGCCTTCCTCGACCATCTTGCGCCACTTCCAGGCATCCATCGAGTCGGTGATGCCGCGCTTGAGGTTGATGACCTGCCACTTCAGGCGGCCGGGAACCGCCTGGATCGTGTGGAAGTCGCCTTTCATCGAGGCTTTGTACTCGACCAGCTCGGTTTCGGAGCCGAGGCCGCTGCACTCGCGGAACACCATGTTGTCCAGGTGGCCGTCCACGCTGACAAAGAAGTTGGCTTGTACTAGGGGGTCCTTGCGGACGCCACCACCATCCATACCGGGCATTGTGCGTTACCTCCCTTGTAGTAGGCTGCTTACTCGCTGGCCGACCCGCCGCCCTGCCACTGGCTCAGGCGGATAATCACGAACTCGGCGGGCTTCACCGGCGCGATGCCGATTTCCACGATCAGTTGGCCGACATCGCGCACCTCGACGGGATTGTTCTCCGCGTCGCACTTGACGTAGAAGGCCTCGCTCGCCGTGTTGCCGAAGAGCGCGCCGTCGCGCCAGGTGCGGACCAGGAAGGCCGAAATGTCGCGCTTGACGCGCTCCCAGAGGTCCATGTCGTTCGGCTCGAAGACCACCCACTGCGTCCCGCGCTGCAACGACTCTTCTACATAGTTAAACAGCCGGCGCACGTTCAGGTAGCGCCAGGCCGGGTCGCTGGAGAGGGTGCGCGCGCCCCAGACGCGGATGCCGCGACCGGGGAAGCTGCGGATGACGTTGATGCCCTCCGGGTTCAGGATGGCCTGCTCCGAGGAGGTGGTCTGGTATTCGAGGCCGATGCAGCCGGCGATGACCTCGTTGGCCGGGGCCTTGTGCACGCCGCGCTGCGAGTCGCTGCGCGACCAGATGCCGGCCATGTGGCCGCACGGGGGCACCATGATGCTGCCGCCGCTGACCGGATCGGCCACCTTGATCCACGGGTAGTAGAGCGCGCCGTACTTGGAGTCGTAGTTGACTTCCTTCATGCGCCAGTCGCGGATCTGCTGCGGGGTCATGCCGGGCGGGCTGTCGAGGATGGCGACGCGGTTGCCCATGTTCTGGGCGTGGTCCAGCATGGCCTGCTGCACCGCCTGGACGCCTTCCATGTTGATGCGGCCCGACTGATAAAGCGCCATGAGGTCGGGGAAGCAGACGATCTTGGCATCTTCGGCCACTTCCAGGCCGTTGACGCCGCTGCGTTGCGCGGCATCGCCGACCAGCAGATCGGTGCCGACAGCGGCACGCTCGGCGGGCAGCGCGGCGTCGGCGGGCAGGCTGAGCGGATAAGCGCCCGGCAAGGGCATGCGGTCCACGGGGCTGCCCGGCATCTCGCGCTCGGCCACGCGCACGAGCTTGGACTCGGCGTTGACGACATCGACCACGTTGCGCACGCTGCGGCCCTTGCGCAGGGTCACGTTCTCGAAGCGCTCGGTGCTGTCGCCTTGCTTCACCTGCAGGGTGAAGCTGTCGTCGGGGGGCGGCGGCTGGCCTTCGGTGGCCGCCGCGGGCAAGACATCGACCTTGATCGCGCTGCCCGCCGACCCGGCCTCGCGAGCGGTGATTTCGAGGCCCATGGCGCCGCCGCCGATCTTGGCGGGCAGTTGGGCGGTCGCGGTGGGCAACTGGCGCTGGGCGGCGCGGCTCGCGTTGCCGTCGGCGGCGTCGACATTGCCCAGGGGCAGGCGCGTCACATAGCAGGACGAGCCGCCGTTATTGAAGAAGCCATATACGGCGTGGGCCAGGAACCCACCAGGAATGAATGCGCCGAAAGTGTTGACGAACTGGGTCCAGTTGGCAATATACCGAGGCTCGTTAATGGGTCCGCGTTCGGCAAACCCGACGAAGGCGGCAAGCGACGTGCCGACGCCTTCAATAGGCTTGCTACCCTTGTCGACCTCCTCGACGTAAACGCCTGGGGTCAGGTAAGTCGTGGCCATGAATCTTCCTTTCCACATGGGCTAGTACTACTGATCAGGGTTCTTACGCGCAATCGCCTATTCGCGTCACCTCCTTCGGCTTTTGCCGGTTGCCGGCGAAGCCGGGGGCGACCCGGCCTCGTCGCTAGGCGCGGTCGGGGGGGGCCCCGCCGTGCTACTGCGGGCCGCAGGCGCACCGGGATCGGGCAGGACGAGGTCGTACCCCTCGCCCGGCACGTCGATGGTGCGCTCGGCCTGGGCCGTCGCGGTCGTGGCACGCAACGTATAGCGCCCGCGCGGCACACGATCAAAGGCAAACCGCCCCACCGCGTCGGTCACTACGCGGAGTCCCCGTTCGACGAGAAGCACCTCGGCGCCGGGGACCACGGCCTCGGACTCGCCGCCCTCCCGCACCCAGCCGCCGAACTGCACGGTGCGCAGCTCGTCCGGGGGCGAGTCGCCGGTGCCCAGCCGGGTGCGCACCCGGCGCGTCAGCACCAGCGGCACCTCGGTCAACCAGTCGGGATCGAGCGGCAATGTGACGATATAATGAAAGCCCGCCCGGATGGGGCCTTCCATGCTGCTCCAGAAATCGGAGGGGTTCTTGATCGGGGAATCGGGCTGGGCTGTCTTGGTGGGGAAGGGCCAGTCCTGGCCGGCCAGGCTGCCCTTGAGGCACTCGACCGGGATGGTGTTGTAGCGCATGAGGGCACCGAGCACCCGCCAGAGGAGCTGGTGTTCGTCTTCAGGTGCGTTGGCCCAGGCGGTGACCATGTAGCAGGCGTCGAGCCGGAAGGGCATCCGCCGCCGGGTGACGCCGGGCACCTCATGTGCCGCGCCGTTGCGCCGCCCGCCCAGGTGGCGATCGAGTTCCCACTGGTTGTTGCGTAGATCCTGGTTCTCCACCAGGTGATAGAGGTAGCAGTTGACGGTGGGCCGGGCCAGTGACGCGCTCCACTCGGCGGTCGGCGCATCGAAGGCCACGTCGATTTCGGAGATGTCCAGCGGGACGCCCTTGATGAGGAGCTCTTTGATCGTTTCGTCCAGGTCGGTCAGCACGCCCGGTACTCCATCCATTCTATGGCGCCCTCGCCAATGAGGATCGCGCCAGTCACCGCCGTCTCACCCAGTCTAATGCGCCGGGCAGGATCCGGTTACGGTCGGTCTGTCTGGAGGTTGCTTGCCTTGGTGGGAGGGTCCCCAGGTTCGGTGAATAGCGTAGCGCCCGCCGAATCCCTACTGTTGATGGGAAGGTCTCCAACCGCCCTCTCCGTGCCGTGGCCCCATCCAGCCGCGGCAAGATGCGGTCGCCAAAATCGATAAGTGCCGAATTGCGCAAAACCGATAACGGAATGCACGATACCAGAACAGAACCGGATATTGAAGAGATTGCTGCAGAATCGAATAATGGAACTACGAAAAAAGAGACAGGTGTGCCGGGGGTGGACGGCGCCGAGAAAAGAGCAGGTGGGGTGGAAGTCAAACCAGCGTGGCGTGTCCCTTACCGTACGTGCTTATGATACTCGTTCCCCGGAGGGTTGTCAATAGCGTTAATCCGATTGTAAGCAGCTATCAGTCCTATAGAGGTCCTACAAAACGATAAGGATTGGCCAGGTGGACCGGCGGGCCGCCGCCGGGGAGATGCGCGGCCCGCCGATTCGGGCTCAGGCCAGAGCCTGTTCCAGGTCGCGCACCAGGTCGTCGCCGGACTCGATGCCGACGCTGAGGCGGATCAGGTTGTCGGGCACCTCCAGCGGCGAGTTGGCGACGCTGGCGTGGGTCATGACGGCGGGAAGTTCGATCAGGCTTTCGACGCCGCCCAGGCTCTCGGCCAGGGCGAAGAGGCGGGTCTTTTCCACGACGGCCGCCGCCGCAGCCTTGCCGCCGCGCACGTCGAACGAGATCATGCCGCCGAAGCAGCGCATCTGCCGCCGGGCCAGTTCGTACTGCGGGCCGCTTTCGAGGCCGGGGTAGCGCACCGTCTCCACGCGCGGGTGCGTGCTGAGGAACTGGGCGATGCGCAGGGCGTTGGCCTCGTGGGCACGCATGCGCACGGCCAGCGTCTTGATCCCGCGCAAGACGAGCCAGGAGTCGAACGGGCCGGGCGTCGCGCCGATCGCGTTTTGCAGGTATTTCAGCCGCTCGTACCACGCGTCGTCGTTCAGCAAGATCGCGCCGCCGACAGTATCGCTGTGGCCGCCGAGGTATTTGGTGGTGCTGTGGACAACCAGGTCGGCGCCGAGCAACAGCGGTTGCTGGCCGAACGGCGAGGCGAAGGTGTTATCCACGATGACCCGTCCACCGTTGGCGTGCGTCCGCGCCGACACGGCGGCGATATCGATCAGCTTCATGAGCGGGTTGCTGGGCGTCTCCAGCCAGGCGGCGCGGGTATTGTCGCGCCAGTGGGCGTCGATGCTCGCCGGGTCGGTCATGTCGATGTAGCTGAAGTCGAGCCCGTATTCGCGCAGGACGCGCTCGAAGAGGCGGAAGGTGCCGCCGTACACGTCGTTCGCCACTAGCAGGTGATCGCCCGGCTTGAACGTGTGCATCAACGTCGTTTCCGCGCCCATGCCGGTGGCGAAGCCGAGGCCATGGCGGGCGCCTTCCAACGCGGCCAGGCATTCTTCGAGGGCCGTGCGCGTGGGGTTGCCGGTGCGCCCGTACTCATAGCCTTTGTGCTGCCCCAGCGCTTCCTGCACGAAGGTGGAGGTCTGATAGATCGGCACGATCACCGCGCCGGTGGCGGGATCGGGGGCCTGCCCGGCGTGGATGGCGAGGGTCTCAAATCCGTAGCCCCCGGCCTCGTCGCCGGGAGAGTTGTCGTGACTCATCTGCGTTGGCTCCTGTTACGTTTATGGAGTAAACTAGCTTATCGGTTCAGCCATTCGCTTCGGACCCGGCTGAGAGCGTATACGAGGCATTGTAGCCCTCGCCGCCAAGGACTGTCAAGGCGCGGCGACGGGCCTAACCCCCGGCCCCCTTCCCGGCGCGGGAAGGGGGAGACGACGAGCGGCGGCGGGCCTAGCCCCCCGGCCCCCTTCCCGGCGCGGGAAGGGGGAGATGACGAGAGCTATCATGGGCAGGAGAATGAGATGCGCGGTTTTCAGCTAATTTTGGGGCAGGACGATCCGGCGGCGGCGGCGGGAGCGATGGCAGGAGCCACGCTCGACCGGCCCGACGGGGGCGGCCATCTGCTGCGTAAGGGGCAGCGGATCGGGCCGGCGGAGGTGGAGGGCTTGCGCGCCCTGGCTATGGCGGCACCGGGCACGCGCGTCTCGCTGCTGGCTCTCGATGCGGACGATGTGGACGAGACCACGGCGGCGCAGATGCTGAGCGCGGCGTTCGCCGGGCCGGGGGTGACGCTGCGCGGGCCGAGCCAGGGGCGCGTGCGCCTGTCGGCGGCGCGGACCGGGCTGGTGCGGGTCGCCGGCGCGCGCCTGGCCGCGGCCAACACCCTGCCCGACATCAGCGTTTACACCGTATTTGACGGCACCCCGGTCGCCGCGGGCGCGCCGCTCGGCGAGGTGAAGATCACCCCACTGGCCGCGCCACGGGCCGTGATCGAGGAAGCAGTGCGCGCCCTCGCGCCGGACGACGGCGCGCCCGTGCTCGAAGTGCGCGCCTTCACGCCGCACCGCGCCGCGCTGGTGGTCTGCGAGCGCCTGGCCCCGGACGCCGCCGGGCGCATGGTGCGCGGGTTGCAAAACAAACTGGCCTGGTTCGGTTCCACGCTGGACGCGGGCGATGTGGACCACGTGGCGAACGACCGCGCCGAGGTGGCCAGCCGGTTGCATGCGGCGATGGACCGTGGGGCGACCCTGATCCTGGCGGCGGGCGGCTCGACCAGCGACCCGGCGGACCCCACGCTCTGCGCGCTGGCGGACGTGGGCGCGACCCTGCTGCGGCGCGGCGTGCCGATCCACCCCGGCAGCCTGCTGTGGGTGGCGCAACGCGACGCGGCGCTGATCATGGGTGTGCCGTCGTGCGGGGCCTTCGGCGAGCAAACCTCGCTCGACGTGATGCTGCCGCGCCTGCTGGCGCTGGGCACAGACGGGCTGGCGGGGCTGGAGCGGCTGGCCGAAGGCGGCCTGCTCACGCGGGGCATGGACCACCGCTTCCCGCCCTACGGCGCGCTGGAGTAGCCCGGAGCCCTGGTGCGGCTTCGCACCGGCGCAAAAATCACTCTATAGCCAGGCATTCTGAGATGGTTTTCGGCCATCCAACTGAGACCAGATGCCCCTCCGCACCGGAGAGGCAGGCGAGTCAGAGAGCGGCTTGGATTTGTCGGACCCGCTCCTGATAAGCGTCTGCTGTCAGTGTGACCACCTGTTGTCCGGGATCAATTGGACGCCCAGCTGCCGGATCGCCATAGTAACGGGGCAGAAGGTGCGCGTGCAGGTGCGGCACGAGGTTGCCGAGCAAATTGACGTTCATTTTCACGGGGGCAAAGACGCGGTCGAGGGCACGCATGACCTGTACCAGATCCTGAAAGAAGCAAATCTGTTCTTCGGGAGAAAGATGATAGGGTTCTGCTACATGCCGGGTGCAGAGCAACACGCAGTAGCCCGGCACGAACTGATTGCGCATAAAACGCAAGTGACTCAGTTGAAGGCGGGCGACCAGATAACCTTCCTCCGTGCCCCCCGTCCGGATCTCTTCGCACGCCGGACAGTCTTCTCCGCGGACCAGGGACGCCCAGTGCTCCCGATCCATCCAGCCTTTAGGGGGATCTGAACTCGGCATGCCAATCTCCTTCCTGCCGTCAGCGGCGATCGGGGCTACCTACGTAGCAAAGTGGCCGTGGTTACCATTTGGCGAGCGTAGACGCCCTGCGGACCAAGAAAGTTGGATCTGGGTTGCACCGCGAAATCCTCGCCGGGAACACGCGCCCTATTGCGTTGCCCAGGACTCGCCTTCGCGCAGCACCACTAGCCGATCCGCGTAGGGCGTGGTTTGCAAGGCGGACTCCAGCCGGTCGATGGGTTCTACGTAGTGCGCGAAGGTGTGGTGGTGTACCGGGATGACGGTGGCCGGTTGGAACAGGTCGATCAGGTGGGTGGCTTCGGTCGCGTCAAGCGTCAGCCGCCCGCGCGGGCCGTCTACTCCCACCGCGCCCATATGCGGCACCAGCAGATCGGGCCGCCCGGCCTGCTCACGGATCACCGTCAGGCCGTCGAACCAGACAGTGTCGCCCGTCCAGTAGATCGAGTAGCGCTCCTGATCGGTGCGATACTCGATAAGATAGCCGTTGACCAGGCCCATATCGGCGTTCACGGCCTCGTCGGCGGCGTGGCGGGCGGGCAGCGCCGTGACTCGAAGCCGGGCGCCGTCTTTTGTGAGGGTGAAATATTGCCACCAGGTGAGGCCCCAGACGGAGGCGAAGCCCCAGCGGCGCACTGCGGCCGCGTCGGGCCGCGGCACGGCGACGCGCACTTGCTTGTCCAGGCGCTCAGCGGCGGGCGCATCGAAATGATCGCGGTGCAGGTGGCTGACCAGCAGCAGGTCCAGGCCGTCGAGGCGCGCGGGCGGCAGCGGGGCCAGCCGGGCAATGGGGGCCTGGGCGACCCCGGTCGATGGGTGGCGATTGAGCACGAAGGCGGCCGGCCCCTCGCCGAAGATGGGATCGGCCAGCACGCGGAACCCGTCCCACTCCACCAGGAAAGTCGGCCCGCCCAGCCATTGGAATTGCATCCGTGTCCTCCCCGCCCGCTAGCCAATGCGCCGGCCCGGCCCTGCCGCCAGGCGGCGCACCGTGCGCACCAGCAAGTCGAGCGCGCTTTCCATCGTCGTCACGTCCACGGCGTCCGGGGTGTCGGTGGGCCAGTGCCAGTTCGGCAGGGCGCCGTGCTCGTCAAAGGCCATCACGCTCAAGGCGCGGTAGCCGCGTGCCAGCGGCACCTGGGCGTCGGTGGGCATGGCATGGTAGCCGCGAGTCTGGAAGTGCAGCCCGCGGCGTAGCGCCATGCGCGTCGCTGCGTCGAGGAGTTCGCTGTCGGCCAGCAACGGCCAGAGCGTGCCCTCCTGGTTGACGAGCGTGAGCATCCCCGCGCCGACGTTGTCCACGTTGATAAATAATGTGCTAGCCGGGTCGAGTTCGTGCCCGTGGGCCGCCAGGAAGTGCTGCATGCCGCCCAGGCCCGACTCCTCGCAACCGGTGAACACGACCCAGAGTTCGGCCTTCTGGTCCAGCGCACCCTGGAGGGCGGCGGCCAGGCGCTCGGCCGCGGCCAGGACGACGGCCACTCCGCTGGCGTTGTCGTTAGCCCCGGCGACGACCGGCATGGCCGCTTCGCGCTGCAGCAGCACGGCCAGCGGGAACAACAGGGCGCTACCCGCCACCTGCGTGGCCCGATCCAGCGCCTCCGGATCCTCGCGGCGCGGCCCCTGCACCCAGCGGGCCAGGTTGCCCAGCGCCACAGTCGCCATGGCCGCCGTCAGGCCGACGAACGTGGCGCGAAACCCGCGCACCAGGCGCGGCTGGAACACCAGCGCCGAGCGCGCGCTGTCGAGATGGGCGACCAGGATCACGCGGCGCTCGGGCGCACTGCTCGATTCGGGCAGCGGCAGGCGGGCGACGACGTTCTGGCTGCGGTCGTGCGGCAGAAACGGCAGGCGGGCGACGGCCTCGAAGCCCAGGCTCTCGGCCAGGAACGCGCCGAACGCCCCCAGCCCCAGCAGCGCGCCCAGCGCGGGCCGGCGCGGCGCCAGCCAGCCGGCCAGGGCCAGGGCCCCGTAGAGGGGCGCATAGGTCCAGCTATAGGTGGTCAGGCCCTCGAACGGCTCCAGCTCCACCTCGTAGCCGGCATGGCGCAGGCGGTCGATGACAAAGGCGGCCGCCTTGCGCTCGCCTGTGCCCGCCGAGGGGCGCGGCCCGATCTCGCCGGCCAGCAGGCGCACCGTCGCCAGGAGTTCGGCCTGGGTCTCGTTTTGCGCGCCGGGGCCGCCGGCCGGCGGGGTGTTCTGCCCGGCGGTATCCGCCTGGTTGTCCACGGTCATGACGTACTCCTTCAGCGATCGGTTGTGCCCGGTGCACACTCATCCACGCCCAGCGGGTCGTATTCCGCTCCAGCCCGGCCCTATGGCGGGGTGCGCTGGACCTGGACCTGCCGCGGGTATCCCGGCGTCGTATGGAGGATGACGAATCTAACGGATCTCCCCCGCTGTTCGTTCGCTGCCCATTGGCACACGGTTTGCGACAGTATGGGCAAGGGCCGGGCCACGAACCCCGGCCAACCCGGCAAAGGAGAGGACAACAATGGCAGCGAATGCAGCGGGGCGCACCCCGGTGGTCGTCTACTCGACCCAGACCTGACCGTGGTGTGTCAAGGCGAAGGAGTTTCTTTCGCGTCGTGGCGTACCCTATATCGAGAAAGATGTCTCGCGCGACCGGCAAGCGGCGATGGAGATGATCCGGCTGTCGGGCCAGCAAGGCGTGCCGGTGATCGCCGTCGACGACCAGGTGGTGGTCGGGTTTAACCGGCCCCGGTTGGAACAACTCCTGGCCCAGCGGGCGAGCGCGACGCCGGGCGGGCGCAAATCGCTGGGCGCACGGGTGGCCAACGCGGCGACCATCGCCCTGCGCCGCCTCGGCATCCCCACCAGCGGCGCCTATGTGGGCGGTGTGCGCCCCGGCAGCCCGGCGGAAGCGGCGGGCCTGCGCGCGGGCGATGTGATCATCGCCGTCAACGGCGTCCCTGTCGGCAACACCGCCGCGCTGGAAGACGCGCTGAGCCAGGCACTCCCCGGCAGCCGAGTCCCGATCAGCTACCAGCGCGACGGCACCACGCGCCAGGCGACCGTGACCCTGTAAGCAGAACCGGCGCCCCTGCGCCTCGTCACTCTGAACGCAGTGAAGAGTCTCGTCACGTGGAGTACAGCGAGGGAGATTCTTCGCTGCGCTCAGAATGACAATGACCAGGATGGGGCGCTTACCGGGGGCTTGTCACTCTGAACGCAGTGAAGAGTCTCGTCTCTCACTCAACCCGACGGAACTCTTCATCGCGCTCAGCAGGTGGGCGTAGAGTATCGGTTATGGCTTCATGAGGCGGCGGGCACGGGCCGGTTTGAAACCGGCCCCTACATTGGCATCGCGCGCCAGGGCGGCAGGCAGGGGCCGGTTTAAAAACCGCCCCTA
>DASSGZ010000095.1:0-9289 GCA_035693165.1 Chloroflexia bacterium
TCGCGTCTTCGCGGTGAAATTCGGAACGGCGGGGGCCACCGGGCGCCGCCTTGACAAGCCGGGCACCCGCCGACTACAATCAGGGGACATCCCGTGACGACGACCACGCGACCGGCCCCGCGCGGGGGCCAGGGGCCACGGCATGCCCACGCGCAACGGCTTTAATCCACGCGACCTGCTCAACCAGACCATCGGCGGCTACCAGCTCGTCGAAGTCCTGGGCATGGGCAACGCCGCCGTCTACCGCGCCTACGACCCCGGCAAGGGCGAGTATGTCGCCGTCAAGCTGGTCTCCTGGCCCGGCGCGCAGATCGACGAGACGGCCCTGCGCCGCTTCAAGCGCGAGATCGACCTGCTGCGCAAGCGCCGCCACGCCGCCATCATCGACATCTACGACTGGCGCACCGCGGGCGACTATGTCTACATGGCGATGGAGTGCTGCGACGGCACGCTGGAGCGCTGGCTGCAACAGCACCACCCCACGCTCAACGACGTGTTGCAGATCGCCGAACCCCTGGCCGCCGCGCTTGACTTCCTGCACGGCAGCACGCCCCCGGTGATCCACCGCGACATCAAGCCGGCCAATATCCTGTTCAAGGGCAATAACTGGTATATCAGCGATTTCGGCATCGCCCGCATGGAGGCCGACCAACTGGCGACCACCGACGGCACGCTGCTGGGCACGCTGCGCTACGCCGCGCCCGAGCAGATTATGGGCGGCAAGCCCGGCCCCGAGATGGACGTGTACAGCTTCGGCCTGGTGGTCCACCAGATGCTGGCCGGGAGCTGGGTCTTCGGCCCGCGGCGGCGCGACAACTGGGCCTACGACGTGCCCCCGCTCTCGCGCTACCGGCGCGACCTCGGCCCCGCCGTGGACGACCTGTTCGCCCGCTGGCTGGCGCCCGACCCGGCCCAGCGCCCACGCCGTGCCGCCGATGCCGTGCGCGAACTGGCCGCCACGGCGGGCATCCTGCGCGACCCGGCCCTGGCCCGCCTCTACGACCTGGCGACCGAACTGGCCGCCCGCCCGCGCAGCCCCGAAGCCTGGGCCGGGGCGGCCAACCTGCTCGCCGTCGTCGGCATGCACGAGCCGGCTTTCAGCGACCCGCGCGGGCTGGGCGCCGAGTTGCAGCGCCGCCGCGCCGGGGCCACGCCCGGCCCCGACCCGCCCGGCTACACCGCCGCCCACCCGCCCAGCTTCTACAGCGAGGCCACCGTGGTGGCCGGGGAGATCGCCCCGCCCGAGGACGAGGCCGGGCTGGAGGCGTCCGACGGGCAACCCGCGCCCGAACCCGCGCCCGGCAAGCTCACGCCGCCCGCCGACGCCGGGGAGCGCACCTTCGCGCCGCGCACGCGCTACGATGCCGTCAGCACGCTGCAGGTGCCCGCCGATGCCCGCGTGGCCGGGTCGGTGTTCGGGCACAACGTGGTCGTGGAGGCGGGGGCGCGGGTGGACGGCGACATCTACAGCCTGGGCGACCTGACGCTGGGCGCGGGCGCCGAGGTGGGCGGCATGGCCCTGGCCGGCGACACGCTGGTGGCCGGGGGCACCAGCCGCGTCCAGGGCAGCGGCGGCGCGCAGGGCGGCACCGTGCGCCTGGGGCCGGGCGCGCGCCTCACCGGCTGGGCCACGGCGGCGGCGGGCCTGACCGCCGAGGGCGCGGCGGCGGGTGGGATGCTGGCCGGGGCCGATCTCGCCCTGAACGGCGCCGTGGAGATCGGCGCGACGGCGGCGGGCAGCGCCGCGGGCGTCGTGCGCGTGGACGTGCCGGTGCGCATCGGCGGGACCACGGCGGGCAGCGAGAGCGTCCACGCCTGGCACTCCGATGGGCCCGACGCCACGACGGAGCCGCCGGGCCAGGCCCTGAGCAGCGTGCTGACCCGGCGCGGGCGCGGGCTGGCCGAGGACGCCCTGCGCGCCGCCGATACTCCGGCCACGCTCACCGCCGCGCAGCCGGTGGACACGGCGAGCGAGGGCGGCCTGCCCGTCACCCCGGCCACCGAGGGGCCGACGCTCTACCTGCCCACGACCCTGGCCCGCGCCGGCGACGACCCGCCGTCGGGCCTGCCCGCCGAGCCCGAGGCGTGGGAGGGGCCGCTGGCCGGGGCCTGGATGATCGCCCAGGTCTGGCGCGAGTTCGCCGCGCTCTTGCGCGTGCCCGCCATTTGCGCCGTGCTGTTCACGCTGCTCTGCTGGGGCGCCGCCGTCGCGCTGCTGGCGGGCGGGCAGGGCGGCGCGGCGGGGCTGGTGCTGCTCATCTGGGTCGGGGCGCTGCTGGTGGCCGCCGGGCTGCTCTGGATGTTCCGCCCGCGCCCGCTCGAACTGGTGCGGCTCTGGTGGGCCTGGGAGACCTGGCCGGTCGAGGGCGGCGTGCTGCTCTGGGACACGCTCGACGCCGGGCGCGAGCCGGGCTATCTCGAACCCGCCGCGCCGCTGCCCCCGCTGGCCGATCTGGCCGCCGCCGTGGCCGCCGCCGATCTGCCCGATACCGCCGTGCAGGAGCGGCTAGCCGCGCTGGGCACCGCGCTGGAGACGCTGGCCTGGCAAAGCTGGCCGGGCGTCTTCGCGCCCAAAGCGCCGGAGGAGCGCCCCGCCGAGGCCCCGCCGTCGGTGGTGGACGAACTGCTGCAACTGCCCGTCGATGTCCTGCCCGCCGAGCAACTGCCCGGCATGCTGGTGCTGGCGCCCCGGCTCGACCCCGAGCAGGTGCGCGCGGGCGCCGACCGGCTCGCCGCCTGGCCCGCCTACCAGGCCGCCGGGCGCGAGGTCTGGCACACGCTCAACCGCCACCTCGACAGCCTGGACGATGTGCTGGCGACCTGGCGCGGCGAGGCCGCGACCGCCGCCGAGCGTGCCGCCGGGGCCGCCGCGGCCCTCGACGCCGTGCGTGCCCGCGCCGTCGAACTGGCGGACGAAACGTTCGCCGCGCTGGAGACCGAGATCGGCCCCGACCTCGACCGCGTGGGCCAGTTGCACGTCGAGGGCGGCAAGCTGATCAGCGCCAGCTACGAGCGCATCCGCGACGACCTGCAGGCGACGCTGGCCCGCGAGCACGACCGCCTGCGCGCGCAGATCGCCACGACCGAGCGCAAACTCCAGCAGCAGGAGACCGTGCTCAGCGAGATCGACGCCGAACTGCAGCCGCTGACCGACCGCTGGCACGCCCTGGCCGCCCTGCACGAGCGCACCGGCGCGGCCTTGCGCCAGGACTGGAAGCAGGCCCGCGCCCAGACCGCCCGCGCCGTCGCCGAGGGCGACCTCTACGTGTCGCCCCGGCCCATCGCCGTGGAGCAGGCGCCCACCGTCGTGGCCCAGGCCGCCCAGGACCTGACCAAGCTGGCCCGCCAGGCCGAGGACCTGGAGGCGCTCTGCGCCAAGGACGAGCAGGACCTGCCCGTGCAGTTGCCTTGGCCCGCGTGGCCCGCGCAGATCACCGCGCCGCTGGCCGTGGACAGCGAGGTCACGGCGCTGAGTGCGCTGCTGCGCCGGGTGCGCAACGAGCCGGTGCGCGCCCGTGGCCGCCTCGACACGCTGAACAGCCTGCGGGCGCGCGTCACCCACACGCTGGAGCGCGCGCTGGGCGCGCAGGAAACGCTGGCCGGCGCGCTGGCCGCCGAACGCCCCCCCGCGGGCGCCGAGCCGGGCCGCCTGGCCGGCGCCAAGAGCCAGGCCGACGGGCTGGCCCAGCGGCTCTACGCCCTGGCCGGCACCCTGGCCCGCCTGCAACGCCGCCTGGAAGTCGCCACCGTGGCCTACGACGAGGTGGCCGACAACCTGGCCTACACGCTCAAGGGCGGGCGCGGCGGCACCACCTGGGACCAGGCCCGCCGCCTGCAGGACGACTTTGTGCGCCTGCAGGGCGAGCGCACCGCCGCGCTGAACGCCGTCACCGCCACCGGCGCGGCCCTGGCGACCGCCCACGCCGACGCGCAGCGCCTCGACGCCCGCACCGAGACCGAGCAGCAGCGCCTGAGCCGCGCCGAGAAGGACCTGATCGCCTGGAGCGAGGAGTACGCCGGGCGGGAAGAGGCGACCTTGCGCCGCCATGTCGAACTGCTGCGCGCCCGCCACGCCGCCGTGCTGGCCGGGTTCGCCCCGCGCCGCCAGTGGCTCGACGCGCTGGCCGCCTTCGACGCCGCCGCCGCGCAGTTGAAGATCGACGGCACCGACCGCCTGCGCGAACGGGTGCGCCTGCTGGCCGCCCTGGCCGACGGGCGCATCGCCGAGACCGCCGCGGCCCGCGCGGACGCCCTCTGGCCCGCGGACTCCTGGCCCGCCACCGATATGCTCTACCTGGTGCCGCTCTGGCTGCTGCGCTACCGTCCGCTGGGCGCGCGCTCGGCGCCGCGCCTCTGCGCCGTCACGCCGGGCACGGTGCGCGCCGCCCCGCCGCGCCGCTTCGCCCTCACCGGCTTCGCCGTCGACCCGCAGCCCGGCTTCGCCGCCCGCTTCGCCGCCGATGTGCTAACCTGGGCCAACCGCCGCCCCGGCCTGCCCACGCCCCTGGAAGGCGCGAACCTGCTGGCCCCCGGCGCGAACCTGCCCGCCCGCTGGCAAGCCCTGGCCGCCCACGGCCTGGTGCCGCCCTGGCTGGGCCGGTTGCTGTAGCCAAATAGATTCACCGCAAAGACGCAGAGAACGCAGAGGTTTTGATGGGATGTGCGCCTATGGTAAGGCGACCTACGGCCACGGTAACGTAGCGCCTTGCAGAGGCCGAACGCCGCCGATTCGCAGCGATCCTCTAAATAACCCTTCTATTAATCAATACCTTCGCCAATTGGTAGCCCGGTCAGGTGCCGGGCCGTGATCTATGTGCCGCCCCTCCCGTTGCCGCCCGCGCGCCGCAAGGTCGTTCGCAAAAGAAGGGCTTTTGTAGTAGAGTGGGGAGTGTTCAATCCCTTCCCGCTCAGGAGCTACAAAAGCGTATGGATATTCTACCACTCCTGGCCTGCCTGGTGCCAACGCTCACCCCCACCACCGCCCGCCAATTGAGCGTCATTGCCTTGGCCCTGCTGACCATGACCGGGCGCGTCACCATGCTGGGTGTCGCCCGCTGGACCGACCGCGGCGGCAGCTATCGTACCGTGCAACGCTTCTTTGCCTCCGCCATTCCCTGGGCCTCTGTCGCCTGGCTCTTCTTTCGCCAGCATCTCTTCCGAGAAGATGATGTCTATCTGCTGGCCGGGGATGAGGTGGTCGTGACCAAAGCCGGCAAGAAAACGCACGGCCTGGACCGCTTCTTCTCTGGCCTCTATCAGAAACCGGTGCCCGGCCTCGCCTTTTTCAGCCTGGCCCTGCTTAGTACGAAAACCCGCCGCGCCTTTCCTCTGCGCACCGAACAAGTCGTGCGCACTCCAGAGGAGAAAGCCGTCAGTCAGGCTAACCGCCGCGCCAAAGATCGCCTCCCGCCCGCGCCCCCGCGCCAGCCGGGACGGCCCAAGGGCAGCCGCAACAAGGCTAAAACCGCGCCGAGCTTGTCGCCCGAGTTGCAACGCATCCAGCGCATGCTCCAGGCTCAACTGCAATTGATCGCTGGCTTCATCCCGTTGGTCTACGTGGTCTTGGATGGGCATTTTGGCAATAGTCCGAGTGTGCAGATGGTGCGCGCCTGTGACTTGCATTTGATTTCCAAGCTGCGCAACGATGTCGCCTTGTACGCCCCGTATGACGGCCCTTATGCAGGCCGGGGTCCCCGGCGCAAATATGGGGCCAAACTCGACCTGAGCGCTCTCCCTGCTGCCTATTTGCGCCAGACGCAGGTGGAGGCCGGAGTGGAAACGCGCATCTACCAAGCGCAGTTGCTGCACAAGGAGTTTGCCGCGCCCCTCAATGTGGTCGTCCTGGTCAAAACCAATCAGGTGACCCAGGCCCAGGCGCGAGTGATCTTGTTCAGTAGCGATTTGCGCTTGGCGGCCGAGCAGGTGATCGCCTATTACGGGTTGCGCTTCCAAATCGAGTTCACCTTCCGCGACGCTAAGCAATATTGGGGATTGGAGGACGCCATGAACATCACGGAGAGAGGCGTAACCAACGCCGCGAACCTGGCCCTGTTCATGGTCAACCTCAGCACGGTGTTACTCAGTGAGCGGCGCCAGCAGGATCCCGACGGGAGTCTACTGGACCTCAAAGCCGAGTATCGCGCCCGCAAGTACATCACCGAGACAATAAAAATGCTTCCGGATCAACCGGACGCGGATATAGTGGCGCGGATTTTCGAGCAGGTGGCGCGCTTGGGCCGCATTCATGCCTATGAGTCCCATCCCTATGCCGCCTGATTGGCGTAGGTATTGTTATATAGAGGGGTATTTTTTGCCCGCGCGGGGCACGCCGTTACTCGCCGTCGCGCTTGCGGAGCGTGCCCTCGGCGATGGCGGTGCGGGAGAGGCGGGCCGCGCGGGTCAGGAAGTCGGCGATGGCGGCCAGTTCCTCGTTGTTATAGGCTTCGAGCAGCGGCGCGAACGCTTCCTGCAGCGTGTCGAACACCCCGGCCAGTTCGGTCAGCCACGACTCGTTTGGTTCCACGATCACGCGGCGGCGGTCCTGCGTGTCGCGCACCCGGCGCACGCAACCCTTGCTTTCCAACCGGTCGAGCAGGCTCGTGACCGAGGCCGTGGTCAGCCCGGTCTCTTTGGCGATCTCGCCCGCGGTGAGCGGCCCCCGGCTGCCCAGGATGAAGAGCGTCTTGGCTTCGGTGGCGCCCAGCCCCACCTGTTCGGCCAGGGCCGTGTGGAAGAAAACGGCGGTGGTGCTGCTTTCCCGGCTGGCCGCCATGGCCGCCGCGAGCAGTTGCGCGCGTTTGCTCTGCGATTTGCCGGATGGGGTTGACACGGCGGGCCTCCTTGTAATATTATACACTTAGCCAAATATCTAGGCAAATCTAGATACTAGATGCAGTGTAGTAATAAGGAGCAAACCATGACCACCGAGACACACGCGCACCCGACCCCCGCCCCCGGCGACATCGCGGCGATCCAGGCCGTGTTTGACCGGCTCATCGCCGCCTGGAATCGCGGCGACGGCGCCGCCTATGGCGCCCTGTTCACCCCCGACGCCGACTACATCGACGTGACCGGCACCCACACCCAGGGCGGCGCGGCCATCGGGCAGATGCACCAGTTCCTGTTCGACGGCCCGTTGAAGGGCTCCACGCTCGACGACGCGGCGCCGGTGGCGGACCGGGTTCAGTTCCTGGCGCCCGATGTGGCCCTGCTCATCGGCGGCGGCGCGTCGCGGCTGGCCGGGCAGGCCGCCGCGCCCGCCGACCGGCAATCGGTCAACACGACCGTGCTGGTCAAGCGCGACGGCGCGTGGCACATCCGCGCTTTCCAGAACAACCGCGTCCAGGCCCGCCCGTTCGGGCCGCCCGCCGGGGCGCCGGGCACGCCGGGAGGCCCGCGATGAGCAAGCGCACGCAGCCGCAGTGGACCGTGGCGGGCGTCGTCGCCGCGCCCGTGGGGCAGGTCTGGACCGCGCTCCTCGCGGGCACGCCGCTGTTGTCGGCGGCCGATAAGCAGGCCGCCGCCCGTGCCACGGGGCCGGAGCCGTTTACCGCTCGCTGCGCCCAGCCGGGCGGGGGCCGGGTAGAGGTCGATCCGCGCGCCCACCGGCTCGCCGTCCAGGGCGAGTGGTGGTACCGGGGCGAGTACACGGTCGAGCCCCACCCGCGCGGCAGCCGCGTCGTCTACCGCGTCTACAACATCGCGCCGGGGGCTGGCTGGTGGGCGGCCCAGCTCGTCCAGGGTCCCGGCCATGCCCGCACCATGCGCGGGCACCTGGCCGATCTCCTGCGCACCCTCGGCGCCGCGCTGGGCTGCGAGAGCGACCTGCTCGCCGCCTGATCGCCGGCCGGCAGTTCATATGCACCGCGGAGGCGCCGAGGCCGCAGAGGGTTTTGGGGGTTGTCTAACCAGGCCAACTCCGTAACCGTTCTCTGCGTCCTCGGCGTCTCTGCGGTGCAATCCGGCGTCGCCCCCGATGCGCGCCACAACTCCGCACACCTGCACGCAACATCGGAAGACTCAAGGGTGAAACGCGTGAATCAGGCCGGCGGGCCTGGTGAGCTGTTCTCGATCCCACGTGAGCAGCGGCAGGCCGAGGTGCTGGGCCGCGGCCACGTAGAGCGCGTCCGCGCCGCGCAGTCCAAGCCGGGCTGCCAGGTCGGTTGCCGTGGTGACCAGGGCCTCATCCATGGGAACGATCCGCAGGAGCGGCAACCGCGCAAGCGTCGCCGCCGCCTGCAACGCAAGCGGGGGGCCGGTGGCGGGGCCGAGCCGGCGCGAGATCGCCGCAGCCACTTCCGTCAGGAGGATGGCCGGGGCTACCAGCATCCCGCCGGCCGCGTGGTGCTGATCGATCCAGGCGAAACTCGCGGCATGGGTAACATCGGCAGTCAGAAAAAAGGCCACCCAGACACTCGCGTCGCTGATCACGGGAGCCGGCGGGGTGGGCTGTCCGCCCGGCGGCGCTGCGGTCATAATTCCCGCCGCACGTCGGTCACCGCCTGAGCCGCCGTCACACCCTCCGGCCACTGGGCGCTGATCGCCGCCGCCAGCCCCTGTAGATCGGTCCAGGCGCCGTTGGCATCCCGGTCAGCCGTCTCCGCTTGGGGAGGCAGCAGGCGTGCGACCACGCGCCCGTGACGGGTCACTTCCACGACTTGCCCATTCTCATCGACTTCGCGCAAAATCTCGCTCAGATTCGCCTTTAGCTCACGCACGCCAATGCTTTTCATGCATGTCTCCTATCTGTTCGCCGGCAACTTGTAGTCATCATGTGTACACATTGTAACATCCCGAACCGAGTCAGTCAACGGCGCGCCCCTGATTCTGCACCGCAAAGACGCGAAGGGCGCAAAGATTTACGACGAATTTCACCGCGAAGCAACGAAGGCAACGCAGGATGTTAAGGATTTCCGGGAAGGCGTACCAGGCTTCTCTACAAACATCCACACCCTTTGAATCTTCGTTGCTTCGCGGTGAAACCAAATCCCCTTAACTCCTTCGTTGCCTTCGTTGCTTCGCGGTAAATATTCATCACGAGAGGCTTGCTTTCCTAGAACATTTGTGCTATAATAGGTACCAGTAAGGCCGCCGGGCGCCATCCCCGGCCCGGCGGCGGTGTTGGCCTGATTCCAGTCCGATTTGTCACAATACCATGCACTCTGGGAGGCTCCTGTATGCAGCCCGCGCTTCACCCTGCCACAAAAGCGATCGTCATCGACACCCCCGTGCTCATGTTGCCCGCCCTGGCCCGCCTCATCGGCATGGACGACGCCATGCTCTTGCAGCA
>DASSGZ010000096.1:0-14115 GCA_035693165.1 Chloroflexia bacterium
GGGCCGGTTTCAAACCGGCCCCTACGCCGCAAAAACCACCGGGGCCGGCTGCTAGTTGCCGGGTTCCGGGGTGCCCTGCTGCTCCGGCTGAATATCGATCTGGTTCACGACCCACTGTCCGTTGGTGCGCGTGAGATAGTAGATCTCGTGCAGGGTCTGCGGCGGTTGCCTGCCTACAACCTGGTTGTTCGAGCGCTGGTAAACGGTCGATTCCCATTGCTCGACGGTGCGGATGCTGGCCTCGTCGGTGCCGATGAAGCGGGGCTGCTGGTAGTCGATGCGGATCAGGCGGGCCACCTGGTAGAGACCGTGGCTCTCCAGATCCTGGATCATCCCCTGGTTGTCTTGCAGCGCCTGCCCGGTCATGGCGCCGTCCAGCGCGTGCGGGTCGAGCGTGCGCAGCGCCGTGATCTGCGCCGCGTTGTTGGCCTCCACGGCGGCGATTACGGCGCGCTCGTCGGCGGTGGCCGGCTGATAGCCGCCCCGCACCGGCGTGGGCACCGCGGCATTGGGCGTGGGCACGGCCCCGGCCTGGGGGCGCAAATTGCCGGCAAAGATCACCGCGCCGACGCCCAGCAGCAAGAGCAGCAGCGCCCCACCAATCGCCAGCACAGCCACCAGCGGCCCCCGGCCCGCGCGCCCGACAGGGGACAGGGTGGGCTGCCAGGGCGGGGCAGGCGGTGGATACGCGTCTGGTACTGCCGTCGGCGCGGGCGGGGGCACGGGCGCGCCGACAAACGGGTTACCGGCCCCGAGCCCGCCATAGATATATTCCGAGCGCGGGGCCGGCAGCGGGCCGGCGGGCGCGCCCGTGCCCGGCGTCGCGGACGGCGATGTGACACGGGCGGCGGCCGCCTCGGCCTTGAGCGGGGTGCCGCAGCGCCAGCAGAAATTATCCGCGCGGCTGTTGGTCGCTTCGCAATTCGGACAGATCAATCCAGCGCCTCCATGCGGGTATCGATATGATAGGGCACGCTCGTGACGACGATGCCGGGCCGGAACAGCAACGACCCCTTCAGCCGCAGGGCCGACTGGTTGTGCAGCAGTTGCTCCCAGGGGCGCGTGGCGACGAATTCCGGGATCAGCACGGTCAAGATCCGGCTGGGCTGCTGGCGGTGCAGGGCATCGATATACGACAGCAAGGGGCGCAAGAGCGAGCGATACGGCGATTCGACGACGACCAGGGGCACGTCGGGCACCCAGCGGTGCCACTTGGCCTCCAGTTTCTCAACCTCGGCGGCGTCTTCGTCCGCCGCCACATGGACGGCCACCACGTTGTCGGTGATCGACCGGGCGTAGGCCAGCGTGCGCAGCGTCACCTGGTTCACCCCCGCGATGGGCATGACCACCAGGTGTTCGATGCGCTGAAACTCGTCGCCCTGCGGCGCGACGATGCCGGCCTGGGTGCCGGCGTTGGGCAGGTTGACCGAGGGGCTGGAGGCCAGCGTGGCGCCCGCCGCCGCCGCCTTGCCCACCTGCGGGTCGACATTCTGCAGGCTCAGCGCCCGCGCCACCAGCGCATAGTGGCGATTGATGCGCAGGAACATCGCCATCAGCAGGGGCACGATCACCAGCACGATCCAGGCGCCGGCATGGAGCGTGAATCCGCCGACGGTGAACAGCGGCTGGCCCTCGGCGAACTTGGTCCAGGCCAGCACCAGCAGCACCAGGAAGGTGGTCAGCGCGCCAATGCCGTTAATCAGCGCGTAGCGCTGCCAGCCCGGCGTCTTCAAGCGCATCCAGCGCGCCACCATGCCACTCTGCGAGAGGGTGAACGAGCTAAACACGCCGATGGCATAGAGCGGCAGCAACGCCCCGGTATCGCCGCCGAAGACGATAATCAGGATCGCCGCCAGGAGCGCCAGCGTGACGATGCCGAAGCTGTAGGCGAGCCGGTCGCCGCGGAAGCCGAACTGGTGCGGTAAGAAGCGGTCGCGCGCCAGGAAGAACGCCAGGCGCGGGAAGTCGGAAAAGCTGGTATTAGCCGCCAGCACCAGGATCAGCGCCGTGGCCCACTGCAAAATGAACCACAGCACGTCCTGCCCGCCGACGCTGAGGTGCAGTGGGGCGAATACTGTGCGCCCGACCTGCGAGAGCACGCTCTCGGTGCTCGACGGTTTTGCGGTCATCTGGTCGGCCAGGAACGAGATGCCGAGGAACATGACCGAAAGCAGCACTCCTAGCGTGACCAGCGTTTGCGCCGCATTGCGCGACTCCGGCGCCTTGAACGCCGGCACGCCGTCCGAGATGGCCTCGATCCCGGTCATGGCCGTACACCCGCTGCTGAACGCGGTGAGCAGCAGGACAAGGCCCACCGTCTCCAACTGGCCCGTCCGTGGATTACCGGGCGGGATGATGTTCTGCACATTCGCGACGCTGCTCAGGCTGCCCGTGAAGAACTCGAACAGCCCCAGCCCCAGCATCAAAAACACCGTCGCCAGGAAGACATAGGTCGGGATGGAGAAGACGTTGCCCGCCTCGCGCAGGCCGCGCAGGTTCAGCAGCAGGATGATGGCAATCGCCACCAGACAGGCCGCCACCCGGTGCTGGGCCAGCGCGGGCGCCAGCGAGATGACGGCGAAGACGCCCGCCGAGATACTCACCGCCACCGTGAGTGTATAGTCGGTGAGCAGCGATCCCGCGGCCACCAACCCCGGCAGCGTGCCGAGATTATCCTTGGCGACGATGTACGAACCGCCGCCCTTCGGATAGGCGTAGATCGTCTGCCGGTAGGAGAAGATGACGATGGCGATCAGCACGGCGATGGCGATAGAGATCTCGATATTCGCCTGGAAAGCCGCATAGCCCGCGACGAGCAGGCTGCCCAGCACCGCTTCCGTCGCGTAGGCCACGGACGAGAGCGCATCGGACGACAGCACGGCCAGCGCCTGCACCTTGTTCAGCCGCTCGTGGGCGGCGGCGGCGGTGCTGAGCGGGGTGCCGATAAAGATCCGTTTCAGGACGGCGAACAGCCGCCCGACGCCGGTGGTCGGCTCCAGCGTGCGCGGCAGGGCCTCCAGGTGGCCCGGCCCCACCCGGCGGAATCCCTCGTCCGTCGGGCGGACCCGGCGCACATATTTGTCGCCGGGGCGCACACCATGGCGCATCTGGTGCGTCTCCAGTTCGGCCATCGACAGGCGCGCGCCGGCGGCGGTCAGGGCTTCGCCGGGCTTCTGGACCGGCACCGATGGGCCAATTTCGGTGGCCGGAGACGCCGCCACTGCGGACGGCGCCGTGCCGGTATCGATATTGGGGGCGGGGCGCACAACGCGGACTGTCTGCCGGGGGGCCGATTCGCCCGTGGCGCCGGACGCAGGCGCCGATCCATCCGGCGCCACGGGCTGTTGGGGTTCGTTGTTCATGCTCACGAACGCACCTTTTCTAGAAAGGTAGGTACTGCAAGGTCGCTGGCCGGCAACCTTTGCGAGTCGAGAGCAAAAAGAATGCCGCTTGCACTATCCGCGACGGCAGCGTTCCACCAGGTGCCCGATGCGCTCCAGGGCTTGCTCGATCTTGGGCAGCGCCGTTGCGTAGGAGGCGCGCACGAACCCGCGCCCCGATTCCCCGAAGGCGGAGCCGGGCACCATGGCCACGTGTTCTTCCATCAGCAGGCGCTCGGAGAACTCGGCATCGCTCAGCCCGGTCACGGCCACGGAGGGGAAGGCATAAAACGCGCCCCGCGGCTCGAAGCAGGCCAGGCCCAGGCTGTTGAAGCCGTCCACGATCGTGCGGCGGCGGCGGTCATACTCGGCGCGCATCTCCTCGACAAACGGCTCGCCGCTCTTCAGGGCTTCAATCGCCGCTTCCTGGGCCGTGGTCGGCGCCGACATGATAATGTACTGGTGGATCTTGCGCATGGCGGCCAGCAGGTCGGCGGGCGCGGCGACATAGCCGATGCGCCAGCCGGTCATGGCGTAGGACTTGGAGAAGCCGCCCAGCAACAGGGTGCGGCCCCAGGCCCCCGGCAGCGACGCGAAGCAGGTATGCTCCACGCCGTAGACCAGCCGGTCGTAGATCTCGTCGGAAATGACCAGCAGATCGTGTTGCGCGGCCCAGCGGGCGATCTCCTCCAGGCGCGTGCGGGCCAGCACGGCGCCGGTGGGGTTGTTCGGGTAGCCCAGCAAGACCGCCTTGGTGCGCGGCGTGCGCGCCCGCTCCAGATCGGCCACCGTCACCTGGAAGTCGTCCTCCACGCGGGTGGGCACGGCCACGGGCACCCCGCCGCCGAAGATCACCGTCGGCTGGTAGGCGACGAAGCAGGGTTCGGGCACGATCACTTCGTCGCCGGGGTTCAGGATCGCCATCAACGCCAGCAGCAACGCCTCGCTCACGCCCACCGTGATGAGCAGTTCGGTCTCCGGGTTATAGCCGACGCCATAGAGCCGCTCCAATTGCGCGGCCAGCAGTTGGCGCAATTCCAGGATGCCCGAGTTCGACGTATAGTGCGTCTCGCCGTGGCGCAGGGACTCGATCCCCGCCTGCACAATCGGCGCCGGGGTCACAAAGTCGGGTTCGCCGATGCCGAGCGAGATCACGTCGTCCATGGTGGCCGCGATGTCGAAGAAGCGGCGGATGCCCGACGGCGGCACGTCCTGGATGCGGTCGGCGATGTAATCGGCGGCGGCGCGCGGCGCGGCGGCGCCAGGCGTGGCGGTGGTGGTCATGGGGGATTCTCCTCTATAGCACGGCGCGCAGTGGAATGCGCCATTCGCTGCCCACTTTGCGCCCGCTGATCTTGCCCTGGCCCAGCAGGCGGCGGACCTCTTTGGCATTATAGCCCAGGATTTTGGCGGCCTGGGACACCGTCAACAAAGGTTTGCCCAGGTCCAGGATCTCGCCCTCCGGCAACTCCTGCAACAGCGCGGTAATGGTGGTGTAGCGCTCGGCGGCATAGCTGATCGCGATGGGGTCGCGGACTTCCAGGGCGATGCGGCGCTCTTGCTTGAGATAGGCTTCGAGCTGGGTGCGGCTCATCTGGTTGGGCACGCGGCTCTTGCTGCCGAAGCTGATAAACGGGCCGCCGCCGGGCCGCACCACCGCGTCGCGCCGGCCAAAGGGGCGGCGGCTGCGCGCCCGGCGCCGCTCGTCCCCGTCCACCAGCGGCCCCTGCGGCACCGGGTGCGGCCGCATCATGCCGAGGGCACGGGCGTGCTCATCCCAGAGGTCGCCGTGCTCCTCTTCCAGCGTGCCGTGCGTGTGCTCGACAATCGTCTCCGTGCGCGACACGAAGATCGAATCGGCCGTCGCGCCCAGGCGCACCGAGACAATTTGATGCACGTGGCGCCCGCGCAGCGGGTCGTCCGCGTCGTCGTCCTCTTCCTCCGGCGCCGCCGGCTCCATATCGGCGGGCCCGGCGAACTGGGCGGGCGGGATCGCGAGCAACGCGGATTCCACCGCCGGTTCGGCCTCGCCGGGGGCAGAGTCCGGCTCCGGTGAAAAGGTGGGCCGGTCGTCAGAACCGGCCGGATCGGGCATAGGCATGATCCTATTATAGCAGTCGGGCGCCGGGGCGGCAAGCCACGCGACGGGAGCATTCCGGCAGCCGAGCAACCTAACCCCCCTACCCCCTTTCCCGCGGCGGAAGGGGGAAGACGGACTCCCCCCCGCGGCGGGAAAGGGGGCCGGAAGAGAGGTTGGCCGCCTGCCCTGATGCATGGCCGAGCCGATATGACGGCACAGGTCGTGATGTAGAGCCGGCACGCCGCGCACCCAATCACGGCGGGTCGATGATAGTGATGCTAGTAAGGAAGGATCGCCGCCACATGCGCGAAGCACGGGCACCGGAAGAACCAGGCGCCGGGGAGGGTAGCTTCACCTACCCCGCCGGGCTGCTGCACCTGGAACGCACGCTGGCGAACGGCCAGTGTTTTCGCTGGCGGCGCGACCCGGCGCACAAGAACCCGCCGGCCGGCGAGGAATACTGGCAGGGCATCGTGGGGGGCCGGGTGGTCTGGCTGGCGCGCTATCCCGGCGCGGACGGCGCGGACGACCGCCTCGCCTATCGCGTGCAACCCGCGGCGGGCGCGGACGCCGACGCCGCCTGGGTTCGCGCCTACCTGCGCCTCGACGTGGACCTGGCGGCGATCTATGCCGATTGGCGCACCCGCGACCCCTACCTGGGCGAACTGACGACCCGGCTCGCCGGCTTGCGGCTGGTGGACCAGGAGGCCGAGGAGTGCCTGCTGTCCTTCACCTGCTCTAAGGCCAACGCCATCCCGCGCATCCAGCGGGCCATCGGCGAATTAAGCCGCGCCTGGGGTACGCCCATCCCCGGCGGCGGATCGACCACTTACTACCGCTTTCCCGCCGCGGCCGTGCTGGCCGGACTCGATGCAACCGAGGTGGCCGCGCGCACCGGCCTGGAGTGGCGCGCCGCCGGGCTGATCGAGGTGGCCGCGCAGGTGGCGGCCCGCCCCGCCGGCTGGTTCGCCGAGTTACGCGACGCCAACTACACCGCGGCCCACGCCGAACTAACGCGGCTGCGCGGTGTCGGCGCCAAGATCGCGGACTGTGTGTGCGCCTTCGCCCTGGGCAAAGACCAGGCCGTGCCGGTCGATACCCACGTCTTCCAGGTGACGCGCGACCGCTACATGCCCGAACTGCGCGGCAAGTCGTTGACCGACGCGCTCTATGCGCGCATCGCCGGATTCTGGCGCCACCAGTTCGGCCCCTACGCCGGGTGGGCGCAGCAATACCTGTTCTATGACCACCTGCTGGAGGCGCGCCGGGCCGGGCGCTCGCCCGCGGGCCTCGAATGAAAGGACCCGGATCATGGAAGAATTAGCCCAGCACCCGGAGATCGATTTCCTGATGATCGCCGACCGCGCGGAAGCCATCAACGGGAAGCTCTATGTCATGGGCGGCGCCTGGGACACGATCAGCGTCCCCGATCTGAGCGTGCCGATCAGCTTCAGCGTGGCGCTGGGCATCAATATTCCGTGGAACGCGACCAATGAGCCGCACCGGCTGCGCCTGCTGGTGCAGGATGCCGACGGCGGGGGCCTGGCCGAGTTTGAAGCCGAGTTCGTGGCCGGGCGCCCGCCGCATCTCGCGCTCGGCAGCCTGCAGCGCATGTTGTTCGCCGCGGGCGTGACCGTCGTCCTGCCCCGGCCCGGCGCCTATGCCGTCGTCGCCTTCCTCAACGGGCACGAAGCGCGGCGCACCGTGTTCCAGGCCGCCGTCGAGAACCAGCCGCCCCCGTGGCCGCCTGTGCCCACCCAGGACTAAATCATGCCCGATTCAGCCGAAATGAATATCAATAGACCCGGCACGCATGAATTCCTTGCACCGTAGTACTGGATGCTGTATAATACCCTGGAAAGCCCGGCGCCTTTTGCTTCCCCCTGACCTGTGAGGTGAATGAGTACCGGAAACTCCAGACTTATTGTTTAAGGACGGCTAATTGTACACTATGGACGAGCAGAACACGCAGCCGGACACTACAACCGGCGAAACCGATTCCATGACCGGCGCCCCCGGCATGGTCGCCACCGGGACCACCCCGGCGACCGACGAAGGCAATGGAGCAAACGAGGCGAGCACGGCTCCTGCCGGCGCCGTGGCCGAAAGCCCCAACGGCCATGACGTGCCGGAGGCGCAGAGCGAGGCCGCCGCGCCGGTCCCCACTCCGGCCCCGGTCGCCGAATCCGCCCCCAATGCCGAGAACGACATGGCTGCGTTGCTCGCGGCATCCGATGAGCAGTTCCGCCAACTCAAGTACGGCGATGTGATCGAGGGCACGGTCATGCGCAAGGACCCCGACGAGATCCTGGTCGATATCGGATCAAAGTCGGAGGGCATTATCCCCAGCAACGAACTGTCGAGCCTCACCTCGGAGGAATTCGCCCGCCTGGCGATCGGCGATGAAGTGCTGGTGTCGGTCTTGCAGCCGGAAGACAAAGAAGGCCATGTTGTGCTTTCCCTGGACCGGGCACGCCAGGAGAAGTCGTGGCGCAAGCTGCAGAAGCAGTTTGAGAACAACGAGATCATCGAGGCGGAAGTCAACGGATACAACAAGGGCGGCCTGCTGGTGAACCTGGAAGGCGTGCGCGGCTTCGTGCCGGCGTCGCAGGTCACGGGCTTGAGCAGTGGCGGCACCGATGCCGCCAAGCAAAGTGAACTCTCGCGGTTCACTGGTCAGAAACTGCCGCTCAAGATTATCGAGATTAACCGCAACCGCAACCGGCTGATCCTGTCCGAGCGGCAGGCGGCGCAAGAGCAGCGCGATGCCCGCAAGGAGCAACTGCTGGCCGAACTGCAGCCGGGCCAGATCCGCGAAGGCCATGTGTCGAGCATCTGCGACTTCGGCGCCTTTGTCGACATCGGCGGCGCCGACGGGCTGATCCACCTGTCCGAACTGAGCTGGAGCCGGGTCAACCACCCCAGCGAAGTGCTCAAGGTCGGCCAGCCGGTGCGCGTCTACGTGATGAGCGTGGACGAGCGCGACCGCAAGATCGCCCTCAGCCTCAAGCGGACCCAGCCCGAGCCCTGGAGCCAGGTCATGGAGCACTATCAACTGGGCCAACTGGTGCGCGGCACCATCACCCAGTTGACCGACTTCGGCGCGTTCGCGCGGCTGGAGGACGGCATCGAGGGTCTGATCCACGTGTCCGAGCTGGCCGAAGGCCGCGTGACCCACCCGCGCAACGTCGTGCAGGAAGGCTGGGAGTTGACCCTCCGCGTCATCCGCATCGACCCGCAGCGGCGGCGCATGGGCCTGAGCCTGAAGCGTGCGATGGAGCCGCAGGAAGGCGATACCCTGCCCCCGCAGGAGCCGCTGCCGGTGCCCACCCCGCGCGTCGCGGGTGAAGGCGACCAGGGCGGACGCGGCGGACGCGGCGGCCAGGGTGGCCGCGGTGGCGCCAACCGGGGCCGCGGCCGCGAGGAAGAGCAAGCCGGCGGCGGCGAGGCCACGGCACAGGCGGAAGCCCCGCCACCGCAGCCCCAGCCTGTTGCGCCGGCACCGGAGCCGGACCTGGGCGACACCGCGATGGCGCAAGCCATGACGGCGGCCCGCGCCGCAGCGGCCAGTGAAACCGCCGAAGCCGAGGCGCCCGTTAACAGTGCAGAACCCGCCGGTTCCGCCTCATCGGGGGCGGAACCGGGCGCCGGTGAGACTGTGACCTCCTCGTATGAGGCGGAAACGGGCGCCGGTGAGAACGTGACCTCCTCGTATGAGGCGGAAACGGGCATCGGTGAGAATGGAACCCCGGCCGGCGAGGCCGAGGGCGACGACACCGGCACGGCAACTTAATAGCGAGCAGTATGGGGTAGGTTCCCCGCCGTCCAGGCACATCTGCAGAACCCGTCCATATTTGTAGCCTGGCTACCCGTCACCGGCGCCCCGCGACCGTAGCGTGTAACCAGGCTACTGATCATATCGGGGGGATTGCAGGGCGCCCCGGCAGCGGCGGATGCAACCAGACAGGTGTGACTTACGGTCGGGCATGCCCGGCCGGCCCACCGCACCTGGGAATGCCCCCCACCGGGGGCATTTGCGTTTATACGGGAGAAAACCATGGCCGAACGATTTGATAAGTTTACGGAGCGCGCCCGCAAAGTCCTGACTCTCGCGCAGGAAGAAGCGCAACGCTTCAACCACAACTACATCGGCACCGAGCACATCTTGCTGGGCCTGGTGCGTGAGCAGGAAGGCGTGGCTGCGCGGGTGCTCTCCAACCTCGGCATCGAGCTACCCAAGGTCCGCAGCGCCGTCGAGTTCATTATCGGCCGCGGCGACCGCATCGTCATGGGCGAGATCGGACTGACTCCCCGCGCGAAGAAGGTGATCGAGCTTGCCGTGGACGAAGCCCGCCGCCTGAACCATCACTACATCGGGACCGAACACCTGTTGCTGGGCCTGGTCCGTGAGGGCGAAGGCATCGCCGCGGGCGTACTGGAAAGCCTGGGCGTCTCCCTGGAGAAAGTGCGCACGCAAGTCATCCAGGTGCTCAACAGCAGCGGCCAGCAGTACGGCCAGAAGCAGTCGGGCCCCAGCAAGACCCCCTACGTGGATGCGCTGGGCGTCGATCTGACCGCGCAGGCCGCCGCCGGCAAACTCGACCCGGTGATTGGCCGCAAAAAAGAGATCGAGCGGGTGATCCAGATTCTGTCGCGGCGCACCAAGAACAACCCGGCCCTGATCGGCGAGCCGGGCGTCGGCAAGACGGCCATCGTTGAGGGCCTGGCCCAGCGCATCGTCGCGGGCGAGGTGCCGGAGACGCTGGCCGGCAAGCGCGTCCTGGCGCTCGACATCGGCGCCCTGGTCGCGGGCACCAAGTACCGCGGCGAGTTCGAGGAGCGGCTGAAGAAGGTCGTCGCCGAGATCAAGGACAGCAACTCGATCCTGTTCATCGACGAGTTGCACACCCTGGTCGGGGCGGGCGCGGCGGAAGGCGCGGTCGATGCGGCGAACATCCTCAAGCCGGCCCTCTCGCGCGGCGAGTTGCAGACCATCGGCGCGACGACGCTGGACGAGTACCGCAAGTACATCGAGCGCGACGCGGCCCTGGAGCGGCGCTTCCAGCCGGTGCAGGTGGATGAGCCGACCGTCGAAGAGACGCTGCTCATCCTGCGCGGCGTGGTCAGCCGCTATGAGGAGCACCACCGCCTGACCATCACCGACGAGGCGCTGAAGGCCGCGGCCACGCTGGCCGCCCGCTACGTGCCCGACCGCTTCATGCCCGACAAGGCCATCGACCTGATCGACGAAGCCGCCTCGCGCGTGCGCCTCTATCGCTCGACCAGCCCGGCCAACCTGCGCGAAGCGATGCACGACCTCGATCTGCTGCACAAGGAGAAAGAGGCGGCGATCCAGAGCGAAGACTACAGCCGCGCCCAGGAACTGCTGGACCGCGAGCGCCGCCTGCGCGACCGCATCAGCCAGATGGAAGCCGGCTGGAACGAGGAGCGCACCGAGGAGAAGCCCTTCGTCACCGAAGAGGACATCGCCCAGATCGTCTCGATGTGGACCGGCATCCCGCTGATGCGCATCGCCGGCGAGGAGAGCGAGCGCCTCTTGCAGATGGAGGACGCTCTGCACAAGCGCGTGATCGGCCAGGAAGAGGCCATCTCGACGCTGGCGAAGGCCGTGCGCCGCGCCCGCGCCGGGCTGAAGGACCCCAAGCGGCCCATCGGCACCTATATCTTCCTCGGCCCGACCGGCGTCGGCAAGACCGAGCTAGCCAAGGCGCTGGCCGAGTTCATGTTCGGCTCCGAGGACGCGCTGATCAAGATCGATATGTCGGAGTTCATGGAGCGGCATAACGTCGCCCGCCTCGTCGGCGCGCCTCCGGGCTACGTCGGCTACGAAGAGGGCGGCCAGTTGACCGAGGCCGTGCGCCGCAAGAGCTACTCGGTGATCCTGCTCGACGAAATCGAGAAGGCCCACCCCGAAGCCTTCAACATGCTGCTGCAAATCATGGAAGACGGCAACCTGGCCGACGCCAAGGGCCGCCGGGTCGACTTCCGCAACACGATCATCATCATGACCTCGAACGTCGGGGCCGATGTGATCAACCGCGACCTGAACATCGGCTTCTCGTCGCGGGCCGATACCGAAAAGAGCCAGAAGCGCGATTACGAGCTGATGAAGGACAAGGTGGTGGCCGAGCTGAAGAAGACCTTCAAGCCCGAGTTCATCAACCGCCTCGACGGCGTGATCGTCTTCCACTCGCTCAACAACACCGAGATCCGGCGCATCGCCGACCTGCTGCTGAACCGCCTGCGCAAGCAGATCCAGGAGCAGGATCTCACGCTCGACGTGAGCGACGAGGCGATGGACCTGCTGGCGAAGCGCGGCTACGACCCCAATTTCGGGGCCCGCCCGCTGCGCCGCATCATCCAGAACCTGATCGAGGACCCGCTGGCCGAGGGCATGCTGGAAAGCAAGTTCCACGCGGGCGGCACCATTGAGGTCTCGGTGGAGAACGACCTGCTGAAGCTGGATAGCCAGCCGGCCCCGCCCACCGAGGACGCACCCGCGGAGGAAGCGCCCAAGGCCAAGCGCAAGTCGAAGGCCGACAAGGAAGCCGCCGGGGTCAGCGCCGGGGGCGACGACGAGCCGGAGCCGGTCGCCTAACGCGCCAAATCCGTAGCACGCAGAGGGGGTGGGTCCACGTGGCCCACCCCCTTCGTTATGCCTGCTGCGCTTGAGGCGGGGTCGTAGTAGCGGGCGTGCAGGTAGTACAGGCCGGTCTCGGCGTCCTGGTATTCCCCGGCGTAGCGGAAGGGGTTGGCGATGCTGCCGGTGCTGGTCGTCGTGCTGCCGTAAGCGTCGTAGGCGTAGGTCGCCACTACCGTGCCCGCTTTGTCCGTCAGCGCCCGCACGCTGCCCAGCCGGTCGGCGTGGTAGTAGTACACCGTGCCGACCGGCTGCACCTGCTCCAGCACCTGCCCGCCAGGGCCGTCGGCGACGCCCGGCTGGGTACGCGCCAGTACGGCGCCCGCTTCCTGGAGGCGCTGCCCGAAGGCATCCCCGTCCTGGGCAGCAGCGACGAGTTGCGCGCCTGGGTGCGGGGGATGGCGGCGGGGTGAGGCAGCAGCGCGACGCGCCGTCTGGGTGCTCCGTGGCGTAGCGGAAGGGGTTGGCGATGGTCTCGCTGCTGACCGTCGTGTTGCTGTAGGCGTAGGTGTTCACTACCGTGCCCGCCAGGTTGGTCAGGACGCGCACGCTACCTTGCTGGTTAGTTCAGGGCATATCCTGTCTCGAATACCTCATTCTACCATTTCCCGCGTTGCCCCTCTAGAGTATTGATTTCGGCAGCATATACAGAAATAGCTGAGATCATCATTTGCGGGACTTGATCGGGAGGTGGATCAATTTCGGGAATGTCAATCACCAACCCGGCCACGCCGCTACAGCAAATAAATCCCTCTGCTTCATTATAGAAGAGTCGTGGATCAAGCTCCATTGCCTCTGCTACTCGCATACCAACACGAAGCTTTCCAAAAAGACTACCGCGATACCCGGGATATGCGGTAAGTCTAAAGATTTGGCCGTTGCGGACATCCACAGCCAGGGCGATTTCACTGTCGGCAAATCTATATACTGCTACAAATGGACCTGTTAATGCGAATGATACTTTGCCGAGCATACCGACTCCTACAATGAGATCTTGCACATCATACAGCCTTGTCCTAAGCTTCAAACCACCAAGGCTATGATTCGGTATGATGTCTGCATCCGGATGTAATCTCATGTCTTCTACCCCCTCACCGGAATTGTGGTCCAATCCTCACTACTCCACCTTGAGGGCTAGTGACGGTCCAGTAAGGTTCGGGACCGTGATGACCGCCGCCGGGATGCCATCGGATCATACGACCTGAAGCCTTGCCGTTCGGTAGGTACTCGCGGAACACCCAACCTTGACCTTCATGGGTGCCCTTTCCGAGTGTCTCAGCTTGCCATCCGGGAGTATTACCAATTTCCTGCTCCACTTCTTCAGGCGATTTGATTACTCCACCGGATTTATCGGACCACAGTGTGTCGGGAGTCCTCAAAATATCCTCAACTGTATATCCAAGAGAGGGGCATTGCTGCCCTTCTACTTGGGCAAGCTCTCCCTCATCAGCGATAGCCGCATCACGCTGGGCTTCCGACCATCCGCCCATCTCGCCAACGGCTTCCTCCGCCGCTGCTTCCGCTCCGGCTCCGCTCCCCGCGCCTCCGCCGCCTTCGCCGGGCGCACCGCCCAGATCGACTGCCCCTCCGCCTCCGCCTTCATCGTTGATAGAGAAGCGGAGTCCGGATGGATCCGTGGCGTTGAGGGGGCTGCCCCCCGCGTAATTATACGCCTGTTCGGTGGCGGCGACCAAGGGATCGCGCGTGAGGAACTGCTGGGTAGCGGGGTCGTAGTAGCGGGCGCGCAGGTAGTACAGCCCGCTCTCGGCGTCCTGGTACTCCCCGGCGTAGCCGAACGGGTTGGCGACGCTGCCCGTGCTCGCGGTGGTGCTGCCGTAGGCGAGTATTTAGATGAGGCATGGTCATAAATAGGCAGCCGCCCGCTGGGGTTGCCAACGGGCGGTGGCCGCCGTATCATAGAAGGTGCTCAAACCCCATAATCGGAGGCACCAACCATGATACCACATCTGGCAACTGTGAGTCTGCTCGTCGTT